>NZ_SMKF01000111.1 GCF_004348325.1 Micromonospora sp. KC213
GATCCGCACCTTCCATCCCCGGCGCGGCCGGATGACCGGCCGCCAGACGGACGCCCTGCAACGTCTCTGGCCCGCGTACGGCCTCGACATCGCGGCCCTGGACGGCCCGTTCGACCCGGCGTCGCTCGGTCGCGGTGCCCCGGTGGTGCTGGAGATCGGCTCCGGGATGGGTGACGCCACGGCGGCCATGGCGGGGGCCGACCCGGATCGGGACTACCTGGCGGTCGAGGTGCACACGCCGGGCATCGGCAACCTGTTGGAGCTGGTGGAACGGCACGGCCTGGGCAACGTCCGGGTGGCCCGGGGCGACGCGCTGGAACTGGTCCGGGCGATGCCCGAGGGGTGCCTGGACGCGGTGCACGTCTTCTTTCCCGACCCGTGGCCGAAGGCGCGGCACCACAAGCGGCGGATCATCCAGCCGGTCCACGTGGCGCTGCTGCGGTCGCGGCTGCGTCCCGGCGGAACGCTGCACTGCGCCACGGACTGGGCCGAGTACGCCGAGGCGATGCGGGCCACCCTCACCGCCGACCCGGAACTGGTCGACGTGCACGGCGGCTTCGCGCCGCGACCCGCGCACCGGCCGGTGACCAAGTTCGAACGCCGGGCCCTGACCGCCGGCCGGGAGATCTTCGACCTGGTCCACCGGCGCCGCTGATCCCACTCCCCTGCCGGGCCGGCCCCGGTTGGCGCGCAAGGGCGTGCGCCGGGCACGATGGGAGCCGCCATGACTCTCACCGCCGCGCTCCCGCGAACCGCCGACCCCGACACCCTCTACGACGCGTTCGCCAGCTGGGCGTCCGAGCGCGGCCTGGAGCTGTACCCGCACCAGGAGGAGGCGGTCATCGAGATCGTCTCCGGCGCGAACGTGATCATGAACACCCCGACCGGCTCCGGCAAGAGCCTGGTCGCGATCGCGGCGCACTTCGCGGCCCTGGCCGAGGACCGGACGACCTTCTACACCGCCCCGATCAAGGCGCTGGTGTCGGAGAAGTTCTTCGCGCTCTGCGAGGTCTTCGGCGCGGAGAACGTCGGGATGCTCACCGGCGACGCCAGCGTCAACGCCGACGCCCCGATCATCTGCTGCACCGCCGAGATCCTGGCCAACCTGGCGCTGCGGGAGGGCGCACGGGCCGACGTCGGCCAGGTAATCATGGACGAGTTCCACTTCTACGCCGAACCGGACCGGGGCTGGGCGTGGCAGGTGCCGCTGATCGAGCTGCCGCAGGCGCAGTTCGTCCTGATGTCCGCCACGCTCGGCGACACCACCCGGTTCGTCGACGACCTGACCCGGCGTACCGGCCGGCCGACCGCCGTCGTGCGTTCGGCCGAGCGGCCGGTCCCGCTGCTCTTCTCGTACGCGATGACGCCGCTGCACGAGACCCTGGAGGAACTGCTGGAAACCAAGCAGGCCCCGGTGTACGTCGTCCACTTCACCCAGGCCGCCGCCCTGGAACGCGCCCAGGCCCTGATGAGCGTCAACGTCTGCACCCGCGCCGAGAAGGACATGATCGCCGCCGCGATCGGCAACTTCCGGTTCACCTCCGGCTTCGGCAAGACCCTGTCCCGACTGGTGCGCCACGGCATCGGCGTACACCACGCCGGCATGCTGCCCAAGTACCGCCGCCTGGTGGAGACCCTGGCACAGGCCGGGCTACTCAAGGTCATCTGCGGCACCGACACCCTCGGTGTCGGCATCAACGTGCCGATCCGCACCGTCCTGTTCACCGGCCTGTCGAAGTACGACGGGGTGCGGACCCGGCTGCTCAAGGCCCGCGAGTTCCACCAGATCGCCGGGCGGGCCGGCCGGGCCGGTTTCGACACCCTCGGGCGGGTGGTCGTGCAGGCCCCCGAGCACGTCATCGAGAACGAGAAGGCCCTGGCCAAGGCCGGCGACGACCCGAAGAAGCGCCGCAAGGTGGTCAAGAAGAAGCCGCCGGAGGGCTCGATCGGCTGGGGTGAGCCGACCTTCCAGCGGCTGGTGGAGGCCGAGCCGGAGCCGCTGACCTCCAGCTTCCAGGTCAGCCACTCGATGCTGCTCAACGTCATCGGCCGTCCCGGCGACGCGTTCGCCGCGATGCGGCACCTGCTCACCGACAACCACGAGGACCGCGCCGCGCAGCGCCGGCACATCCGCCGGGCCATCGCCATCTACCGGGCGCTACGCGCCGGTGGCGTGGTCGAACAACTCGACGAGCCCGACGAGGCCGGCCGGCGGGTCCGGCTCACCGTCGACCTGCAGCTCGACTTCGCGCTCAACCAGCCGCTGTCCCCGCTGGCGTTGGCCGCCATCGAGCTGCTCGACGTCGAGTCCCCGTCGTACGCGCTCGACGTGCTCTCGGTGATCGAGTCGATCCTCGACGACCCGCGCCAGGTGCTCTCCGCCCAGCAGTTCAAGGCGCGCGGCGAGGCGGTCGCCGCGATGAAGGCCGAGGGCATCGAGTACGAGGCCCGCCTCGAACTCCTCGACGAGGTGACCTGGCCCAAGCCCCTGGCCGAACTGTTGGGCAACGCGTACGAGCTGTACCGGCAGGGGCACCCCTGGGTCGCCGACCACCAGCTCTCCCCCAAGTCCGTGGTCCGCGACATGTACGAGCGGGCGATGACCTTCGGCGAGTACGTGCAGTTCTACGGGCTGACCCGGTCCGAGGGACTGGTGCTGCGCTACCTCGCCGACGCGTACAAGACGCTGCGGCAGACCGTTCCGGAGGACGCCAAGACCGAGGAACTGGTCGACCTCATCGAGTGGCTGGGCGAGTTGGTGCGCCAGGTCGACTCCAGCCTGATCGACGAGTGGGAACGGCTGCGCAACCCGTCCGACGTGGCCGAGGTGGCCTCGGCCCTGGACGACCGGCCGCCGGCGGTGACCCGCAACACCCGGGCGTTCCGGGTGCTGGTGCGCAACGCGCTGTTCCGCCGGGTCGAGCTGGCCGCCCTGCGCCGCTGGGATCTCCTCGGTGAACTCGACGGCTCCGACGGCTGGGACGCCGACGCCTGGGCGGACGCGCTGGCGCCGTACTTCGACTCGTACGACGAGATCGGGGTGGGTCCCGACGCGCGCGGGCCGGCGCTGCTGATGATCGAGCAGGGCCGGGAACGCTGGACGGTACGGCAGATCCTCGACGACCCGGAGGGCGACCACGACTGGGGCATCAGCGCCGAGGTCGACCTCGCGGCGTCGGACGAGGCGGGTGCCGCGGTCATCCGGATCACCGACGTCGGGCAGCTGTAGGAGCATCCGCCCGTACGCTGCCCGGCGTGGACGTGCAGCGGGCAAACCGGCAGCGGGCATTGATCGGCGAGGTCGTGGACATCGCAGCGGACGCCCGGATCGAGGTGTGGCTGCGCGGCGGCTGGGCGATGGACTTCTTCCTGGGCGAGGTGACCAGGGACCACGTGGACATCGACTGGTTCGCGTGGGCGGCCGACGCCCCGGCGCTGCACGACGCGCTGCGGCGGCGCGGTTTCCAGGCCGTCGACGGGCCGCCGGTCCAGCAGCAACTCGACGTCGTGCGCGATGGCGAGGAGTCGAGCTTTGCCTGGCTGGCGCGGGACGCCGCGGGTCGCGTCGGCGTCCGGCTCAGGTCGCCGCGCGCCGCCAGAACTGGCGGGCGGCGTACCCCTCGCGTCGAAGCCAGTGCTCGGTGTAGACGATGCGGGTCGCCTCGATGACCACGAGGGTGTCCCGGGGTGACTCGGTGAGCGAGCGGCCTCGCTCGGCGTGTTCGTTCTCCCAGCGGAAGGCGGCCCAGTAGTGGGCCCGGTCGGGATCATCCGGGAAGAGCACTCTGGCTTGACCGAACAGCTGCGCCCCGCGGCTGCTGGCCAGGCCGACCAGCGGGGCGAAGATGCCCACCGACACCCGTGGGTCGGCGGCGATGTTGCGAAGCTTCGGTGAGCGCGGCGCGGCAGTGAACATGACCGCGAAGTCGAGCGGGTAGTAGCGCACCGGTGTGGCCAGCGGCCCGTCGGGCCCGGCGGTGGCCAGCACGCACATGTTCTGCGTGGACAGTGGCATCCACGACCGTGATCCGCTCCGATCGCGGCATGGTGAGGGGGATCAGCCCTGCGCCACACCTCGCTCCAAACCGGGGCTCCGATTCCCTGGGCGATGTCACACCCGTCGATTAGAATGTATGTACTAATCGAGCTGCTGACCTGGGAGGACGCCCATGACCGCGCCCACCTCCGCCGCCCCGATCACCCCCTACGCCACCCTCCTCGGTTTCACCCGGTACGTCGACCGCACCGGACCGACCAAGGCCACCTTCGTCGGTGGTCTGCGCCGTCAGCGGGCCAGCCGCTCCGGCTTCAACCCGCACGGCCAGTTCGTCAAGGCCCTGAAGGCCGACGTCGCCTTTCACACCGGTGGCACCCACCTGGCGCAGGTGGCCGATCTGGTCAAGCCCCGCTGGCGCCCGCTCTACCAGACGCTGGTTCCGGGTGCGTCGGCCTGGCTGGAGTCCCTCGGCGACCCGGCCGGCGTCGACCTGGCGCAGACCCGTGACGCGCTCGCCATGCTCGGCGACCTGCCCGTCAAGATCAACCCGCACTTCGGTGTCCGGTACGCCGACGGCCGCGCCGAGGCGGTCCGACTGCACTTCGACGAGGCCCAGCCGAGCGGGGAGGCGACGCTGGCCACCCTGCACCTGATGGCCCGACACATGGACGCGGTGCTGCCGCACGCCGAGCCGGTCCTGGTCGACGTGCGGCGCGGCGTGGCGCACCGGATGCCCGCCGACGCCAAGCCCGAGCAGGTGGAGCAGTGGCTGGCCGGGGAGGCCGCCGCGTTCCGCGCCATCTGGTCCACCGCTGCCTGACCACCCACCACCCGCTTGTCATGCGGCGAATCGGGGTATCCGACGATGCGGATACCCCGATTCGCCGCAGGCGCCGGGGCGCGCGTCGTGATCAGACTCTCAAGCAACGCGTAAAAGTTGAGCGTTCAACAGTTTCTCGCTACGGTCGGCTTCGATGGCTCGCGCGCCAGCCGTGGCCTACCGGCCGGCGGTCGGCAGCGCGGGTCCGACAGTCGTACGCCCAGACCGAGGAGAACCGCATGACCCCGCCCAATCCCGTCCGTGACGTCGTGATCCTGCTCGCCCGGGTCGGCATCGGCATCGTCTTCTTCGCCCACGGCTGGCAGAAGCTGGTCACCAACGGCATCGACGGCACCGCCGCCTTCTTCGACCAGGCCGGCGTGCCGCTGCCAACCCTCTCGGCGTGGTTCGCCGCGCTGGTCGAGCTGATCGGCGGCGCGGCGCTGATCGTCGGCGCGGGCCTCCCGGTCGTCGGCCTGCTGCTGGCGGTGACCATGGCCGGCGCGTTCCTCTTCGTGCACGCCGGCAAGGGCCTCTTCATCGACCAGGGCGGCTACGAGTACGTCCTCACCCTCGGCGCGGCGAGCCTGCTACTGGCCGCGGTGGGCGCCAGCCGGTTCAGCGTCGACCACCTCCTGTTCGGCCGCCGCACCCGCGCCGCCGACACCACCCGCGCCTGACCAGCTGACCCGGGGGGCGGCACCGCCGCGTGACCCGCTCCTGACCAGCCTGGCTCGGACGGCGCCACCGCCGCGTAACCCGCACCCCGCCGACAGCACCTTCACCCGACGGCCCGGCGTAATCCCGGTGGTGCCCGCCTGGTGATGGCCGCGTGCCGCCCGGGCGCTGGCCCGCCGACACCCCGACGGGTCGGCACCGGCCAGGGTCAACGGCGAGCCGGCAGACGGCCGCCGCAGCGGAAACGGTGGCCTCCCTCGACGGGAGGCCACCGTTTCGTGACTGGAAACCGCCCGCCGGCCGCGCCTGCCCGCACCCGGGCAGGGGACCGGTCCGCAGGGAAAGCCGCTCAGTCCTCCGATGCCTGACGGCTGGCCGGGACGGTCGGCATCGGCCACTGCCCGGTACGGACCAGCGCGGAGGCGTCGAGCCGCTGATCCGCCCAGCTGTCCGTCTCGGGGAGCAGGTCGGCCACCGGCACCAGCCGCAGGGCGTCCATCGGGCCGACGATCACGTGGATCGAGGGCACATGGTCGAGCAGCACCTGGCGGCACCGCCCGCAGGGCGGCACCACTCCCCGCCCGCGGTCGCCCACCGCGACGATGGCCTCCAGCTCACTGACGCCCTGGGTCGCGGCGGTTCCGAGGACGACCAGTTCGGCGCAGGGGCCGCCGGTGAAGTGCGCGACGTTCACCCCGGTGAAGACCCGCCCGTCGGCCGTCCGGGCCGCGGCGGCGACGGTGTGCCGGTCGCTGCGGCAGCGCAGCTTGGCGACCGCGGTCGCGGCCTGGACCAACGCCCGGTCCGTGTCCAGCATGTTCATCTCGCGCCCCCGTCCTGTCGCCGGACAGCCTAGCCCCGTCAGTCCGCGTTCCCCGGCAGCGACGCCGCCGTACCTCGAACAACAACCCCCGCGAGATCGACTCCGTCAGCGCCACGATGGGCCATCCCAGCCGGAGGACACCGCTACTTGCGGCAGATTGAGACGCCTCGGCCCGGCTCAGCCCGCAGCCTGCCACGGCGTCGGCGGTAACCCGGGAGCGGTCCGCCGTGGGGCTGCCTATCCTTGGCGACGACATGCAGAATCCCGCCGCACCCGCCACCGTCCGCGAGCTGCACCGCCGCCTGGACTCCCTGATGTTCCGCGACCAGCGCCGCCTCCAGCGGCGGTTGGACGGCGTCCGGAAGGTCAAGGATCCGCAGCGGCGCGACAGCGCGCTGGCCGAGATCGCCACCGAGGTGGCGCGGGCCGAGTCCCGGCTGGCCGCCCGGCGGGCCGCCGTGCCGGCGATCACCTACCCGGCGCAGCTACCGGTCAGCGAACGCAAGGACGACATCGCCGCCGCCATCCGCGACCACCAGGTGGTGATCGTGGCCGGCGAGACGGGCTCCGGCAAGACCACCCAGCTGCCCAAGATCTGCCTGGAGCTGGGACGCGGTGTGCACGGGCTGATCGGGCACACCCAGCCCCGCAGGCTCGCCGCCCGCACCGTCGCCGACCGGATCGCCGAGGAGCTGGGCACCGAACTGGGCGAGGTGGTCGGCTACAAGGTCCGCTTCACCGACCAGGTCGGCGACAACAGCCTGGTCAAGCTGATGACCGACGGCATCCTGCTGGCCGAGTTGCAGACCGACCGGATGCTGCGCCAGTACGACACGCTGATCATCGACGAGGCGCACGAGCGCAGCCTGAACATCGACTTCATCCTCGGCTACCTGAAGCAGCTCCTGCCCCGCCGCCCCGACCTGAAGGTGATCATCACCTCGGCCACCATCGAGACCGGTCGGTTCGCCCGGCACTTCGCCGGTCCACCGACCGAGGACGCACCCGACGGCGAGCCCGCCCCGGTCGTCGAGGTCTCCGGGCGGACCTACCCGGTCCAGGTGCGGTACCGACCACTGGTCGAGGTCGTCGACGCCGACGAGGAGGACGCCGACGAGGAGAACGTCCGTGACCAGATCCAGGCCATCGGCGACGCGGTCGAGGAGTTGGCCGCCGAGGGGCCCGGCGACGTCCTGGTCTTCCTCAGCGGTGAGCGGGAGATCCGGGACACCGCCGAGGCGCTGGGCAAGCTGGTGCAGAAGAAGCGGACCCTGCTCGGCACCGAGATCCTTCCGCTGTACGCCCGGCTGTCCACCGCCGAGCAGCACCGGGTCTTCGCCCCGCACACCGGCCGCCGGGTGGTGCTGGCCACCAACGTCGCGGAGACGTCGCTGACCGTCCCCGGCATCAAGTACGTGGTGGACCCGGGCACCGCCCGCATCTCCCGCTACTCCAGCCGGCTGAAGGTGCAGCGGCTGCCCATCGAGCCGGTGTCCCAGGCGTCGGCGAACCAGCGCAAGGGCCGCTGCGGCCGCACCTCCGACGGCATCTGCATCCGCCTCTACGACGAGCAGGACTTCGCCGCCCGCCCCGAGTTCACCGACCCGGAGATCCTGCGCACCAACCTCGCCTCGGTCATCCTCCAGATGACCTCGATCGGGCTCGGCGACATCGCCGCCTTCCCGTTCATCGACCCGCCCGACCGGCGGCACATCGCCGACGGCGTCAGCCTGCTGCACGAGCTGGGTGCGCTCGACCCCACCCAGGCCGATCCGACGAAGCGGCTCACCCCGCTGGGCCGGCGGCTGGCGCAGCTCCCGGTCGACCCCCGGCTGGCCCGGATGGTAATCGAGGGCGAACGCAACGGCTGTGCCACCGAGGTCGTCGTGATCGCCGCCGCGCTGTCCATCCAGGACCCGCGCGAGCGGCCGGCGGAGAAGCAGGCCCAGGCCGACCAGGCGCACGCCCGCTTCGCCGACAAAGAGTCGGACTTCGTGGCGTACCTGAACCTGTGGCGGTACCTGCGGGAGCAGCAGCGGGCGCTGTCGTCCAGCGCGTTCCGCCGGATGTGCAAGGCGGAGTACCTGAACTACCTGCGGGTGCGCGAGTGGCAGGACATCGTCAGCCAACTGCGGCAGGTGTTGCGTACGCCGGAGGGAGGCCGGGGTGGGCGACCGGCGCGCGACGCCGACGGCGACGGCCGGCGCGGCGTCGGCGCGGACCTGCCGGAGGAGATCGACACTTCGAAGGTGCACCAGTCGCTGCTGCCCGGCCTGCTGTCGCAGATCGGGCTCAAGGACGCGCAGAAGCACGAGTACCTGGGCGCGCGGGGCGCGAAGTTCGCGATCTTCCCCGGTTCGGCGCTGTTCAGGAAGCCACCGCGCTGGGTGATGGCCGCCGAGCTGGTGGAGACCTCCCGGCTGTGGGGCCGGGTCGCCGGTCGCATCGAGCCGGAGTGGGTCGAGCCGCTGGCGCAGCACCTGGTCAAGCGCAGCTACAGCGAGCCGCACTGGGAGAAGAAGCAGGCCGCGGTGATGGCCTACGAGAAGGTCACCCTGTACGGCATCCCGATCGTCGCCTCCCGCAAGGTGAACTTCGGGCGGATCGACCCGGGGCTGAGCCGGGAGCTGTTCATCCGGCACGCCCTCGTCGAGGGTGACTGGTCCACCCACCACCAGTTCTGGCAGGACAACCAGCGGCTGCGCGCCGAGGTCGAGGAGCTGGAGAACCGGGCTCGGCGGCGCGACATCCTGGTCGACGACGAGACGATCTTCCAGTTCTACGACGAGCGGATCCCCGCCGACGTGGTCTCCGGCCGGCACTTCGACGCCTGGTGGAAGCAGACCCGCCGGGAACACCCCGACCTGCTCACCTTCACCCGTGACCTGCTGGTCAACGCCGGCCGGGGCGGGGTCGACGAGGCCGACTACCCGGACCAGTGGCGGGCCGACGGGGTAACCCTGCCGCTGACGTACACCTTCGACCCGACCGCCCCCAGCGACGGCGTCACCGTCGACATCCCGCTGCCGCTGCTCAACCAGGTCCCGGCGGAAAGCTTCGACTGGCAGGTGCCGGGGCTGCGCGAGGAGCTGGTCATCGCGCTGATCCGGTCGCTGCCCAAGGCGGTGCGCCGCAACTTCGTCCCGGTGCCGGACTACGCCCGCGCCGCCCTGGCGGCGATCACCCCCGGCGAGGAGCCGCTGCTCGACGCGCTGACCCGGCAGCTACGCCGGATGACCGGGGTCACCGTCCCGCGCGAGGCGTGGGACGTCGGCAAGCTCCCGCCGCACCTGCGGGTCGGTTTCCGGGTGCTCGACGAGGAGAACCGGCCGGTCGCCGAGGGCAAGGACCTCGCCGCCCTGCAACGCCAGCTCCGCCAGGAGGTACGCCAGGTCGTGGCCGCCGCCGCGCCGGACGTCGCCCGGACGGGCCTGAAGGAGTGGAGCATCGACTCTCTCCCCCGCACCATCGAGCAGGTCCGCGCCGGGTACGCGGTGACCGCGTACCCGGCGTTGGTGGACGAGGGCGCCACCGTCGGCGTGAAGGTGTTCGACTCCCCCGCCGAGCAGGAGGCCGCGCACTGGGCGGGCACCCGCCGGCTGCTGCGGCTGACCGTGCCGTCCCCGGCGAGGTTCCTGCAGGGCCGGCTCTCCAACGAGGCGAAGCTGGCGCTGAGCCGTAACCCGCACGGCGGGGTGCAGCAGCTCATCGAGGACGCGGCGGGCGCGGCGATCGACAAGTTGGTCGCCGACGCGGGCGGGCCGGCCTGGGACGCCGACGGCTTCGCCGCGCTGCGCGAGCGGGTCCGCGCCGACCTGGTCGACACGGTGGTCGACGTGATGGACCGGGTCCGCAGGGTGCTCGCCGCCGCGTACGCGGTGGAGCAGCGGCTCGGCAAGACCCAGAACCTGGCCGTGGTGGCCGCCCTGGCCGACATCCGCCAGCAGCTCTCCGGCCTGGTGCACGCCGGCTTCATCACCGAGACCGGGTACGCCCGCCTGCCCGACCTGCTGCGCTACCTGACCGCGATCGAACGGCGGTTGGACCGGCTCCCCGGCAACCCACAGCGGGACCGCCAACAGCAGGATCGGATCGCCGTGGTGCGCAAGGAGTACGCCGACCTGCTGGCGGCGTTGCCGCCGGCGAAGCGGAACTCGGCGGCGGTCCGGCAGATCCGGTGGATGATCGAGGAGCTGCGGGTGAACGTCTTCGCACAGGCGCTGGGCACCCCGTACCCGGTGTCGGAGCAGCGGATCTACCGGGCGATGGACGAGGCCGAGGGGCGGTGATCCCCGGTCAGGCCGGGTGACGCTGGACCTGCCGGACCGACGCCGGGGCCGGACGCGGTCCGCGTAGCACGCGCAGCACCCGGCCCGGGGAGAGCAGCCGGGTCGGCGGGTCGACCAGGTTGATCACCCGCAGGAAGGCCGCGCCGAGGTCCGCGTCCGTGGTGGCCGCCGCGTGCAGCCGGGCGACATAGGCGTTGACCAGCCGCACCTTGAGGGTGCGCCGACCGGCGACCTCGGGGAAGCGCAGGTCGGTGCCGACGGAGATCTGCCACGGGCCGTCGATCAGTCGGGCCGCCCCCCGGTAGAAGCGCCGGGCCAGCCGGTCACCGCCCTCGGCGAGCAGCCGGCGCAGCAGCAGCGCCTCCAGCGCGGCCACCGTGATGCCCTGCCCGTAGATCGGGTTGAAGCTGCACAACGCGTCGGCGAAGACCAGGTGCCCCTCGGGCAGGCGACGCAGCCGCTCGTAGCGGCGGCGGACGCTGGCCGGGTAGCCCATCCGGACCGGTTCGCTCGCCGGCAGTGCGGTGCGCAGCAGCTCACCGATCTGCGGGGCGGACAACGAGTCGGCGAACGCGGCCATGCCCTCGTCGTCGGTGGGCGGCTGCTCCCCGAGCACGCCGCTGAGCACCACCGCGAACCGGCCGTCCTCGTGCGGGGCGACGATGCCGGCGCGAGGCCGGCCCGGCATCGCGTTGACCAGCGCGCCCAGCAGCCCTTCCAGCTGGCCCGGCTCCCGCCGGTAGGTGCGGGTGACGTAGGTGACGTCGATTCCGACCCGTTCCTCCGGCGCGGCCGGGTAGCCGAGCTCGGCGAGCCAGACCGGGCTGCGGCTGCCCCGGCCGGCGGCGTCGACGACCAGGTCGGCGTCGATGGTGGTCTCGGTCCGGTCCGCTCCGGTGGGGACCGCCCGCACACCGGTGACGCGGGCCCCGTCGCCCTCGGTGAGCAGGCCGGTGACCGTGTGCCCGGACAGCACCCGTACGCCGGGCAGGACGGCGACCCGCTCCCGCACCACCTGCTCCAGCAGCGGCCGGCTCATGCCGTAGGCGACCAGGTCGGAGGGGGCGCGGCGCATCCGGTGCCCGTCGTTGTACCAGTGGACCTCGCCGTGCAGGTCGACCGGGCAGGCGCCCCGGGCGGTCAGTTCCTCGCCGATGCCGGGGAACAGGTCGGCGAGCACCTGCCGTCCCCGGTCCAGCAGCACGTGCAGCTGGCGTCCCTGGGGCACGCCGCGTCGGCTGGTCGGGGTCGCCGGCAGGTCGTCCCGGTCGAGCAGGATCACCTCGGCGTACGCGTCGGTCAGGGCGCGGGCGGCGAGCAGACCGCCCATGCTGGCGCCGATCACCACGGCGCGGCCGGCAGGTGACATGTGGGCAGCGTAGGGGTGGCAGGGCCGGTGCGACGTCTTCCAGCGTGCGCGACCGGTGCGGTCACAGTGGTTCCACGCCCGGGGGCAGTTCGTCGCCGCCGGTGGCGTCGTGCACGTACTCCAGCAGGATCCGACGCAGCTCCCGGCCGGCGTGGGTGGGTACCACGTCGCGCCGCCGGGCCACCGCGATGGTCCGCCGTACGCCGGGCGGGGCGAGCCGGGTGACCCGGACGCCGGCCCGGCGGGCGACCACGATGCCGGGGACGAGCGCGACGCCGAGGCCCGCCTCGACGAAGCTGAGCACGGCGTCCATCTCCCCGCCGTCGACCGCGACGGTCGGCTCGAATCCGGCGGCCCGGCAGGCCTGGAGGGTGGCGTCGCGCAGGTCGTAGCCCTCGCGGAACATCACCAACGGCTGGTCGCGCAGGTCGGTGACGCGCACCTGGCCGGTCCAGTGCGCGGCGGGCAGCGGGTCGACGGAGGCGACGACCAGGCTCTCCCGCAGGATGGGGTCGACACGCAGCCCGGGGTCGGCGCCCTGCGCCGGCATGATGATCAGGGCGAGGTCGAGGTCGCCGCGGAGCAGGAGGCGGACGAGATCCTGCGAGCCGCCCTCCTCGACCCGCAGGTCGACGCTGGGGTGGGCGTCGCGGAACCGACGCAGCACCGGCGGTGCCAGCGAGGTGGCGAGGCTGGGGGTGGCGCCGAGGCGGACCCGCCCCCGGCGCAGGCCGACCAGTTCCTGCACCTCGCGGGTGGCGGTCTCCACGTCGGCGAGGATCCGCTTGGCCAGCGGCAGCAGCACCTCTCCGGCCGTGGTGAGGGTGATGTTGCCCCTTACCCGTTCGAAGAGCGGGGCCCCGAGGTCGGTCTCCAGGGCGTGAATTTGCTTACTCAACGACGGCTGGGTGATGCCGACCAGGTCAGCGGCTTGGGTGAAATGTCGTACTTCAGCGACCGCGACGAAGTATTTCAGCTGATGGAGCTGCACCTCGATAGCCTACGGCTATCAAGACTGCGAGGTCGATGCATTGGACGACTGATCAAAGTGCTTCTAGCGTCCATCACGTGGTAGTCACGCAAACCCGGTCGCCCATCCGCTCGAACGTCGGTCTCAAGGCCGTCATGGCGGTGACGGGCCTTCTCCTCGTGCTGTTCCTCATCGCCCACATGCTCGGCAACCTGAAGATCTTCGCCGGTGCCGAGTCGTTCAACCACTACGCCCACTGGCTGCGCGAGCTGGGTAGCCCCCTGCTGCCCGCCGGCTGGTACCTGTGGCTGCAGCGCGGCGCGCTGCTGGCTGCCCTTATCGCGCACATCTGGGCCGCCACCGTGCTGGCGCTGCGCGCGCGGGCCGCCCGCCCGGTCCGGTACGCCCACCGCAGGAAGGTCCAGGGCAGCTACGCCGCCCGCACCATGCGCTGGGGTGGAGTGATCATCGGGCTCTTCGTGATCTACCACATCCTGGACCTGACCACCGGTCACCTGAACCCGGTCGGCGACCCGACCCGGCCGCAGGCCAACGTGGTGGCGGACTTCGCACCCGACCGTTGGTACGTGACCCTCTTCTACACCCTCGCGGTGGTCGCCCTCGGCTTCCACCTGCGCCACGGCGCCTTCAGCGCGTTCCGCAGCCTCGGCCAGCAGACGCCGAAGGGTGAGCGCCGGGCCAAAAACCTCGCGCTGGTCTTCGCCGTCGCGCTGACCGCCGGCTACCTGGTGGTGCCGTTCGCCGTACTCATCGGATTGGTGCGCTGATCATGGATCTCTACACCGAGGGCGACCCGATCGCCGACACCAGGGCCCCCGAGGGTCCGATCGAGACCCGCTGGGAACGCCGCCGCTTCTCCGCCAAGCTGGTCAACCCGGCGAACCGGCGCAAGATGACCGTGATCGTGGTGGGCACCGGCCTGGCCGGCGGCTCGGCCGCGGCGACCCTGGCCGAGCAGGGTTACCGGGTCAAGTCGTACTGCTACCAGGACAGCCCGCGCCGGGCGCACTCCATCGCCGCGCAGGGTGGCATCAACGCCGCCAAGAACTACCGCAACGACGGCGACTCGGTCCACCGGCTCTTCTACGACACGGTCAAGGGCGGTGACTTCCGTTCCCGGGAGTCGAACGTGCACCGGCTGGCCGAGGTCTCGGTCAACATCATCGACCAGTGCGTGGCCCAGGGTGTGCCGTTCGCCCGCGAGTACGGCGGCCTGCTCGACACCCGCTCCTTCGGCGGCGCGCAGGTGCAGCGCACCTTCTACGCCCGCGGGCAGACGGGCCAGCAGCTGCTGCTCGGCGCGTACCAGGCGCTGGAGCGGCAGATCGGCCTCGGCAACGTGGAGATGAACGCCCGGCACGAGATGCTGGAGCTGGTCGTCGTCGACGGCAAGGCCCGGGGCATCGTGGTCCGGGACCTGGTCACCGGCGAGATCAGCACCGAGATGGCCGACGCGGTGGTGCTCGCCTCCGGCGGCTACGGCAACGTCTTCTACCTCTCCACCAACGCCAAGGGTTGCAACGTCACGGCCACCTGGCGGGCGCACCGCAAGGGCGCGTACTTCGCCAACCCCTGCTACACGCAGATCCACCCGACCTGCATCCCGGTCTCCGGCGACCACCAGTCGAAGCTGACCCTGATGAGCGAGTCGCTGCGCAACGACGGCCGGGTGTGGGTGCCGAAGGCCAAGGGCGACGACCGCGCGCCGCGTGACATCCCCGAGAACGAGCGGGACTACTACCTGGAGCGGATCTACCCCTCCTTCGGCAACCTGGTTCCCCGCGACATCGCCTCTCGCGCCGCGAAGAACGTCTGCGACGAGGGCCGTGGGGTCGGGCCGACCAAGCTCGGCGTCTACCTCGACTTCGCCGACGCGATCAACCGGCTCGGCCGCAAGGCCATCGAGGCCAAGTACGGCAACCTCTTCGAGATGTACGAGCGGATCACCGGCGAGGACCCGTACGAGGTCCCGATGCGGATCTACCCGGCCGTGCACTACACGATGGGCGGCCTCTGGGTCGACTACGACCTGCAGTCCACCATCCCCGGGCTGTTCGTGATCGGCGAGGCGAACTTCTCCGACCACGGCGCGAACCGGCTCGGCGCGTCGGCGCTGATGCAGGGTCTCGCCGACGGCTACTTCGTGCTGCCCGCCACCATCGCCAACTACCTGGCCGCCGGCCCGTTCGAGGCCATCGACGCCAGCCACCCGGCCGCCGTGCAGGCCCGCCACGACGTGGAGGACCGGATCACCCGGCTGCTCGCCGTCGACGGCGACCGCACGGTGGACTCGTTCCACCGTGAGCTGGGTCAGATCATGTGGGAGCACTGCGGCATGGAACGCACCGAGGCCGGGCTGCGCAAGGCGATCGACGAGATCCGGGCCCTGCGCGAGCAGTTCTGGCAGCGGGTCCGCGTCCCGGGTGACGGCGAGGGGCTCAACCAGTCGCTGGAGAAGGCCGGCCGGGTGGCCGACTTCTTCGAACTGGCCGAGCTGATGTGCGTCGACGCCCTGCACCGCGAGGAGTCCTGCGGCGGCCACTTCCGGGCCGAGCACCAGACCCCCGACGGTGAGGCGCAGCGCGACGACGACCGGTTCGCCTACGTGGCGGCCTGGGAGTACACGGGCACCGGGGAGCCGGCCGTGCTGCACAAGGAAGACCTGAAGTTCGAATACGTCCACCCCACGCAGCGGAGCTACAAGTGAATCTGACCCTGCGCATCTGGCGCCAGAAGGGCCCTGAGGACAAGGGTCGGATGGTGACCTACCAGGTCGAGGACGTCTCCCCGGACATGTCGTTCCTGGAGATGCTCGACGTGCTCAACGAGCGGTTGATCCTCTCCGGTGAGGAGCCGGTCGCGTTCGACCACGACTGCCGCGAGGGCATCTGCGGCATGTGCGGCCTGATGATCAACGGCGACGCGCACGGGCCGCAGCGCGGCACCACCGCCTGCCAGCTGCACATGCGGCAGTTCTCCGACGGCGAGACGATCGACATCGAGCCGTGGCGGGCCCGGGCCTTCCCGGTGATCAAGGATCTGGTGGTCAACCGGAACGCCTTCGACAAGATCATCGCCGCTGGTGGCTACATCACCGCCCCGACCGGCAGTGCCCCGGAGGCGCACTCCACCCCGGTGCCCAAGGCCGACGCCGACGCCGCCTTCGAGTCGGCCGCCTGCATCGGCTGCGGCGCGTGCGTGGCGGCCTGCCCGAACGGCTCGGGGATGCTCTTCACCGCTGCCAAGGTCACCCAGCTCTCGCTGCTGCCGCAGGGGCAGCCGGAGCGGTACACCCGGGTGATCGGCATGGTGGACGCCCACGACGAGGCCGGCTTCGGCGGCTGCACCAACGCCGGTGAGTGCACCGTGGTCTGCCCGAAGGGCATCCCGCTGAACACCATCGGCCGGCTCAACCGCGACTACCTGGCGGCGACCGCCAAGAACGGCGGCAAGCCGGGCTCCTGAGCCCTGATCCGACGGCCGGCCCTCGGTCGTCCATCGATAACCGTTACTCGCACGTGGGGGTATTCCTCGACCGGAATGCCCCCACGTGGCGCATCTGAGGGTTATCGGGCGCGGTGCGACGCGCACCACCCTCGGCGACAGGACCGGCACCACCGGTTCAACCCCGCCCGCCCGGGTAGCACATACCCGGGACGCAGGGAGAGGGGACCGCCGATGAGGGCAGTGACCTGGCACGGCAAACGGGACGTCCGGGTGGAGAACGTGCCGGACCCGACGATCGAGGAGCCGACCGACGCGATCGTCCGGATCACCTCCACCGCGATCTGCGGCTCCGACCTGCACCTGTACGAGGTGCTCGGGCCGTACCTGAGGCCGGGCGACATCCTCGGGCACGAGCCGATGGGCGTCGTCGAGGAGGTCGGTCCCGAGGTGACCGGACTCAAGCCCGGCGACCGGGTGGTCGTGCCGTTCAACATCGCCTGCGGACACTGCTGGATGTGCGACCGGCAGCTCTACGCGCAGTGCGAGACCACACAGGTGACCTCGACGGGCAAGGGCGCCGCCCTGTTCGGCTACACCTCGCTCTACGGCTCGGTCCCGGGCGGGCAGGCCGAGTACCTGCGGGTCCCACAGGCGCAGTTCGGCCCGATCAGGATCCCGGAGGACGGCCCGGACGAGCGCTACCTCTACCTCAGCGACATCCTGCCCACCGCCTGGCAGGCGGTGCGGTACGCCGACACCCCGCCCGGCGGCACCCTGGCGGTCTTCGGTCTCGGCCCGGTGGGCCAGCTCTGCGCCCGGATCGGCCGCCACCTCGGTGCGGACCGGGTGATCGGGCTGGACCTGGTCCCGGAGCGGCTGGAGATGGCCCGCCGGCACGGTGTCGAGACGCTCGACGTCAACCATCTCGACGACCTGCCGGGCACCCTGGTCGACCTGGTCGACGGGCGCGGGCCGGACGCGGTCATCGACGCCGTCGGCATGGAGGCGCACGGCGCTCCGCTGGGCAGGATCGCCCAGACCGCCGCCGGGCTGCTACCGGACCCGCTGGCCCGGGCGATGACCGACCGGGTCGGCGTCGACCGGCTGGTGGTCCTCACGGCCGCGCTCAAGGCGGTCCGCCGCGGCGGCACCGTCTCCGTCACCGGCGTCTACGGCGGCGAGGTGGACGCGCTGCCGCTGATGGAGATGTTCGACCGGGGCGTCCAGCTACGGATGGGCCAGTGCCACGTACGCCGCTGGACCGACGAGATCATGCCGCTGCTCACCGCCGACGACGACCCGCTGGGCGTGGCGGACCTGCGCACCCACCGGATGCCGCTGGCCGAGGCGCCGCGGGCGTACGAGATGTTCCAGAAGAAGCGGGACGGCTGCGTGAAGGTCGTGCTCGCGCCGTGAGCCGGGTGGTGGTGATCACCGGGGCGAGCAGCGGCATCGGCCGCGCCACCGCCCGGGAGTTCGCCGGTCGCGGTGACCGCCTGGTCCTCGCGGCCCGTTCCCCCGAGACCCTCGCCCAGGTCCGCGACGAGTGCCGGCAGGTCGGCGCGGAGGTGCGCGACGTGCCCACCGACGTCACCGAAACCGGCGCGCTCGACGCCCTGGCCGCCACCGCGGTCGCCGAGTTCGGCCGGATCGACGTGTGGGTGCACACCGCCGTGGTGATGGCGTACGGGCGGTTCGACCAGACCCCGGCGGCGGTGTTCGAACAGGTGGTCCGGACCGACCTGCTGGCCGCCGCCGCGGCCGCGCGGGCCGCGCTGCGGCACTTCCGGTCGGCGCGGCGCGGCACGTTGATCCTCACCGGCTCGGTGCTCGGCCACGTCACCGCGCCCTACCTCGGCGCGTACGTGACCAGCAAGTGGGGCCTGCACGGCCTGTCCCGGGTGCTGCGGCAGGAGTCCCGCGACCTGCCCGGGGTGCAGGTCTGCCTCATCACCCCCGGCAGTGTCGACACCCCGGTCTACCGGCAGGCGGCCAACTACGCCGGCCGGATCGGGCGGCCTCCGCTGCCGATCACCACCCCGGAGCGGGTGGCCCGGGCCGTCGTCGACTGCGCCGACCGGCCGCGCCGGGAGATCTCGGTGGGCCGGCTCAACCTGATCATGCGAGTGGCTTTCACCGCACTGCCGGGCCTCTACGACGTGCTGGTCGGGCCGCTGATGCGCCTCGGTGGCCTGACCGACCGGCCGGTGCCGCCGACCGAGGGCGTGGTGTTCCGGCCCCACCCGGCCGGCGAGGCGGTGCGCGGCGGCTGGCTGCCCGACCTGCCGGGCCTGCTCCGGTCGGTCGGCGACACGGCCGCGTCCGCCGGCGCGGCGGCGGGACGCCGGCTACGCCGCCGGCTCGCCTCCCGCCCGGCCACTCCCGGTAGTGGCGCTCGGGCGTCGACACGGTGACTACCGTGTACGACGGGAGACGGCGGAGGGGACGAGACGATGCGGGCACCAGCGGACGGGCAACCGGGTTCGGCCATCAGCGGGCGGCTGTGGCGGTTGGCGGGGCTGGCCGCGGTGGCCGGTCTCGCGTACGCGGCGCGGGACGTGCCGGCGCAGCTCGGCGGGCGACTCACCGGAGCCCGGGCGGAACGGGCGGCCCGCTCCCCGCAGTTCCGCGACGGCCACTTCCACAACCGGGCTCAGATCCAGTCGATGATCACCGGCGAGCCGGGCCGCAACCTGCTCTGGGAGCTGGTCTTCGGCAAGCAGCGCCGCCGCCCCACCGCCCCGGTGC
>NZ_SMKF01000112.1 GCF_004348325.1 Micromonospora sp. KC213
GGGGCGGTGGGGGCGGGGTGTAGCCCTCGTCCGGGTCGTCGGGCAGGTCCGCGCCGAAGGTGTCCAGCCCGTCCAGCAGCGAGGGCTCCTCGGGCCGGCCCCGGCCCACCGAGATTCCGGAGATGTCCGCCGCGTATGGCAGCCGTCGTACGTCCGTGGCGGTCGGGCCGGTGGTCTCCTCGGACCGGAGAGGACCGGCGGTCGACGCGCCACCGGCCCGATCCGCGGGCTCGTCGTCGATGTCCTCGACGTCCGGCCAGGGGTGGCTGCCGGCGGCGGGCGTGGTGTGGAACGAGGCGACGATCCGGTCCCACTCGGCGTCGACGTCCGGCTCGACGCGCGGCGGCTCCGGGGTCGTCTCGTCGCTGAGTTGGGTGAGGTAGTCGCGGGCGGTGGTCAGGTGCGAGCGGTCGACGTAGAGCCGGTCGACCGGGCGGGCCGGAACCGTGGTGGTACGGGTGACCGGGTTCAGGTCGGCGGAGGGCTGCAGGTAGGCGGCGATGCCCCCGGCGGCGAGGACGTCAAGCAGGTGCTCACCGACCCGGGGATCGACGTCGCCCGCGACGGCGTACTCGTTCGCGTCGAGCCCGTTGTCCCGCCGTCCCCGGCGGGCACCACCCGCTGACACCGGACATCCTCCTCGGCGGTCGTGTCGGCGCCCCGTACGCCGTGCCTTGAATCGTGACACGTCGGGGGTGGGTTCCGGGAGTGCGTTGTGGCGCGCCGCTCCCGGTTCGTAGGCTCAGGGCCGACGAACCCATCGCCGACGGCCCGGCCGGCCGCCGGCTCCGACGTCGTCGGCCCGCTCACCGCCGGAAGGACACCCTTGCTGTACTGGCTGATGAAGTACGTCGTCCTCGGCCCACTGCTCAGGCTGATCTTCCGCCCGCAGGTCGAGGGGCTGCACCACCTGCCCGCCACCGGTCCGGTGATCCTGGCCAGCAACCACCTCTCCTTCTCGGACTCGATCTTCACTCCGCTGGTCGTCCCGCGAAAAGTCACATTCATCGCCAAAGCGGAGTACTTCACCGGTAAGGGGATCAAGGGTTGGCTGACGAAGGCGTTCTTCGCCGGCACCGGCTGCATCCCCGTCGACCGCAGCGGCGGCCAGGCCGCCCAGGCGGCGCTGGACACCCAGCTCGCGGTGCTGCGTGCCGGTGGGGTCGCCGGCATCTACCCGGAGGGGACCCGCTCCCCGGACGGCCGCCTCTTCCGCGGCAAGACCGGAGTCGCCCGGCTGGCCCTGGTCAGCGGCGCCCCGGTGGTACCGATGGCGATGCTCAACTCCGACGAGATCCAACCCACCGGCCAGATCGTGCCCAACCTGGGCCGGGTCCGCATCCGGTTCGGTGCGCCACTGGACTTCTCCCGGTACGCCGGGATGGCCGGCGACCGGTTCGTCGAGCGTGCCGTCACCGACGAGATTATGTATGAGCTGATGGAGCTCTCCGGCCGCGAGTACGTCGACATGTACGCCGCCAAGCTGAAGAACCAGCCACCAGCCGACCGCGCACCGGTCGCCGCCTGACAACCCCCCACCCGCCACTTCCTCCGGGCCGTCACGATCGAGCCCGGTGTGCGGCGCGTCGTGGTGACCGTCCGCCGCTCGCGGGCGGGCAGGCTCAGGAGGCCAGAGCGGGGCCGACCTCGGGAATCCGGCATCCGGCCAGGTCGAGCAGGCCGGGCGCCTCGTTGCGCAGCGCGAACGCGTGAACCTCGGCCAGCGGCGCCTGGGCCGCCGGGTCCTGGGCCCGGGTCAGCTCGGCTGCCGCCAGCGCCAGGGCCAGGATCCGGTCGGTGACGTCCGGGATCCGTCCGTAGATCTCCGCCCCGGCGAGGTGCAGCTGGCCGGCACGCCGGTGGTCGCCGTCGGCCGCCGCGAGGGCGCCGGTCACCGTGTGGTGCGCCGCCTGCGACCAGGGCGTACGGTGTCCGGGCCGGTCCAGCATCGTGCGTACCCGCAGCGCGGCGTTTCGCCCGGCGAGCGTGGCCGCGTACGCCGCCGCCGCGATCCACTCGCCGCTGGCCAGCGCCGGAACCGCCGTCCACGCGTCGGCCAGCTCGTCCACCAGCGCCGTGGCCTCGTCGAGCCGACCCTGCAGGGCGCGGCAGAGCGCCGCCATTGCGAGCATCGTCCAGTACGGGCGGCGGAAGCCGCCGCACCGCGCCGTCTCCAACGCCGCCGCCAGGTCGTCATGGGGCCGGTCCTGCCGGCCCACCGGCGGAAGCTCCCCGCCCGCGCGCCGCTCCCGCGCGGCCCCGTTCAGGCCCGGTTCCCGCACGGCCCCGCTCGCGCCCGGTTCCCGCAGTGCGCCGCTCAGGTCGAGCTCACGCACGGTTCCGCTGGCACCGGGATCGCGCAGAACCTCGCTCAGGCCGGGCTCGTCCGCGAAGGGCTCGCGCACGGTCCCGGTCGGGGCGGGTGCGGAGGCGGTCCCGCTCGGGGCGGGTGCCGGCGGAACCGGCTGGCCGCGCAGCACCAGCAGACAGGAGCGCAGGCCCCGCACCTGCATGTCCCAGCCGCCGGTCGGCGTGTCGACGAAGGCGTCCGCGGCGGCCAGCAGGCGGGAGAAGTCCCCGTCGAAGTACGCCCGCATCGCCTCGCCCGAGTAGCTGGTGGCCAGGGTCTGCCCGCTGCCCCTGGCCGCCGGCGCGCTCGACAGCAGCGCGTCGGAACGCAGCCAGTCGCCCTCCTCCCGCAGCGCGTACGCCAGGTTCTGCACCGCCCGGGGCAGGGCGAGCAGCTGCTGGGTGCGGCTGATCTCGACCAGCGCGTGCAGCTCGTCCAGACCGGCCCGGTCGCCGGCCTGGTAACGGGCCGTTGCCGCGGTGATCCGCGCGTTGGTGCGGATCTCCGCCAGCCCCAGCCGCTCACCGATCGCGGCGGCCGTCTCGGCGGCGGCGACCGCCGCGTCCCGTTCGTAGTTGAGCATGTGCAGCCGTCCCAGCTCGGCGTGCGCGTCGGCCTTCTGCGTGCTGTCCGGCAGCGGGGCGAACAGGGTGACCGCCCTATCCAGGCAGGCCACCGCGGCGCTGCGGTCGGCGCGTAGCCAGGCCGCCTGACCGAGCAGGGTCCACGCCCGTGCGGCGCACGCCTCGTCGCCGTGGGCGAGCAGCCGATCGGCCAGCGCCTGCAACTGCTCCGGGCCGCCCCCGGACAGGAAGGCGTTGCCGTCCCGGTAGAAGGAGATCTCGGTGCTCAGCAGCTCCAGCCGCAGCCGGTCGACCGGGTCGCCGTCGTCGGCCAGGCCCAGGGCGCGGGCCACATGGCCGGCCGCCGCCGCCAACCCGTGCAGGGCGTACGCGCGGCGAGCCGCCCGGTGCAGGGCGGCGCGCGCCGGGCCGGCGTACCGCCGGATGGGTGTGCCCAGCGTCCGGGCGATCTCGTGCGCCGCCCAGCGGTGGTGCGCCAGCACCTCCGCCAGGTCGGTGTCGCGGCTGTTCGAGAGCGCGTCGATCCAGTCCGCCGTGCGTTCGTGCCGGGCCACCCGTTCGGTGCGGGGCAGTCGCTGGTAGCAGACGTCGCGGACCAGCACGTGCCGGAACCGGAACTCGGGCTGGCCGGCCATGCTGGACGTCGCCTGTTCGTGCACGAAGTCCCGCTGCTCCAACCGGCGCAGCGCGCGTTCCACCGTCTCGACCGGCTGGCCCAGGGCGGCGGCGACCGCGCCGGGCCAGAACTGCACGCCCACCACCGAGGCGGCCAGCAGCACGGCGCGGTCCTTGCCGTCGAGCAGGTCCACCCGGTTGGCGATGACCGCGTGCACGCTCTCCGGCATCGGCAGGTCCGGGCATTCCTTCAGCGACCAACCGCGCCCGCCGCGGCGCAGCGCACCCTGCTCGATCAGCATCCGCACGTACTCGTGCGCGTAGAGCGGGTTGCCGCCAGCCACCTCGACCAGCGGGGTGAGCAGCTCGGCGGGAAACGCCGCCTGGCCGAACATGTGCTGGTAGAGCGAGGCGATGCCGGCGTCGCGCAGCGGAGGCAGGGTGACCGTCACCGAGCCGGTGATGGTGCCCGCCCAACCCGGGTGGCGGTCCACCAGCTCGGGGCGGGCCGTGCAGAGCAGCAGCAGCGGCACGTCACGGGCGGCGGCACCGAGCAACTCGACGAAGCGCAGCATGGCGGTGTCGGCCCAGTGCAGGTCCTCGAAGACCAGCACGGTGGGGCGGCGGGCGGCCAGCGCCAGCAGGAAACGGCGCCACGCCGACTCGGCCTCCTCGAAAGGCAGCCCGGTGCCGGCCAGCCCGACGAGCGGGTGCAGCGCGTCGGTGACGCGGTCCCGTTCGCCCGGGCCCACCAGCTCGGCCACCGCCGCGGCCAGCCGCCGCTGGGCGGTGAGGGCCGGATCGGTGTCCAGGATGCCGGCCTCGGCCTTGACGATGTCGGCCAGCGCCGCGAAGGTGACGTTCTCCCCGAACGGGGGGCAGCGCCCGGTCCGCCACGTCAGTGGCTGGTCGACCAGCCGCCCGACGTGTCGGTGCAACTCCCGCACCAGCCGGCTCTTGCCGATGCCGGCCCGCCCGAACAGCGTCACCACCTGCGGCATCCGGTCCCGCACCGACCGGTGCAGCGCGTTGACCAGCAGACCCAACTCGTGTTCGCGGTCGATCAGCGGCGTGGTGTCCGGCTCCTGGTCGGTGGGCTGCCGGCGTACCGGGGACAGGGCCAACCAGACCTCGGTGGGCGACGACCGCCCGCGCAGGGTGACCGGCGACTGTGCGGCGTAGCGGATCGCCTCCCTGGTCAGCGCGTGGGTGACCCGGCAGACCAGCACCCCGCCCGGCGGTGCCACCGACTGCATCCGGGACGCGGTGTTGACCACGTCGCCGGCCACGATCGCCTGCCCGCCGTCGCGGGCGGCGGCCACGTCGACCAGCGCCTCACCGGTCGCCACGCCCACCCGGAAGCGCAGTTCGTCGGCACCGGTGGGGGCGAACCGGGTCAGCACCCGCTGCAACTCCAGGCCGGCCCGGACGCAGCGCAACGCATCGGTCTCGGTGGCCACCGGCGCGCCGAACAACGCCATCACGGCGTCTCCGATGTACTTCTCCACCACCCCGCCGTACTGGCCGACCACCCGCCGCGCCGCGGCGAAGAAGCCGGTCTGCATGCCGCGGACCTGCTCCGGGTCGGTCCGCTCGACGTACGGGGTGAAGTCGATCAGGTCGACGAAGAGCACGCTGACCCGCCGCCGGTCCTCCTGCGGTGAGACGGCCGGTCGGTCCGACCGGGGCCGGGGCGTTCCGCACGAGGTGCAGAACGCGACGTCGACGGCGAGCGGATGCCGGCAGCGCGGGCAGGTGTCAGCCAGCTCCGCCCCGCACCCGCCGCAGAAGCGGTCGCGCTCGGCGGCCGGGCGTCCACATCGGTCACACTGCGCGGAGATGACACCCTCCACTGGGTCTGCCGGGCCGCCCGGCGGGCGGGCGCCGTCCTGCGTCCACCGCGAGTATCACCGCCACCGAGCACTGTCAGGAACCGGGCTGTTGGTTTGTGGACACTCCTCCGCCCGGCCAGCGGCGCTACAGTCAGGCGGCCACGGCATTTGATGATCGACAAAGGGGGACAGGTCATGGTGTACGTCAAGCTCGAGAGCGACTGGACCGACGGCGACGGTGTGACGCACCCGGCCGGGGACTCGGTGGACGTGGACGCCGCCACGCTGGCCATGCTCCAGGCCCAGGGGGTCGTCAGCGAGGGCTCCGGTGGGGGTAAGGACGGCACCGACTGGGCGGGGCCGACCGGAACCGACTGGGCGGGCCCGACCGGCACCAACCCGTGACGCCTGAGGGGTGAGCCCGACGACGCGGCCGGCGCGCCCCGCGCCCGGCCGCGTCGCGCTGTCAGCGTTCGTTCATCCCCGCCCGGCGGCGCAGCGCCGCGACGTCGGTGACCACGATCCGCCGGCCCTCGGTACGCAGCCAGCCCCGGCTGGCGAACGAGCCGATCGCCTGGTTGACGCTCTGCCGGGAACCGCCGGCCATCTCGGCCAGCTGGCTCTGGTTGAGCTCGATCGTGATCATCGGCGCCTGGCTCTCGCCGGCGAGCCGCACCAGGGTCTTGGCGACCCGGCCCGGCAGGTCCAGGAAGACGTGGTCGGCGTTCTGCTCGGTCAGCCGGCGGATCAGCCCGCCCAGCGAGCGCATCACCGCGTCCAGGATCCGCGGGTTTGAGTGCACCAGCTCCATGAAGGCGGGCCGGGACAGGGCCAGGGCGGCGCAGTCCTCGATCGCCTCGGCCGACGCCGAGCGGGTGGAGGCATCCAGCAGCGACACCTCGCCGAGCACGTCCGGTGGTCGGATCACCGACAGCACGGCCCGCTCGCCGGTCGGCGCGGTGCGGAACACCGCCACCGCCCCCCGACGGAGCACGATCAGCGACTCGCCGGGATCGTTCTCGACGAAGAGCAACTGGCCCTTGCGGTATGTGCGGGGCACCGCAGCGGCGATGACCCGCTGGCGTGCCTCCGGCTCCAGGCCGGCGAACATCTCCACGCCCGTGAGGGCGTCACCCGGCTCCGGCAGGCGCATCTCCACGGCCGAACCCCTCCCCCGGTCACGGACCTACGACTCGCTCACCGGGTGACCCTGACGGCCCTTGCCGGGGTGGCTGACCCCGGTCGGCGTCCGGTAGCGGTACACATCAGATCATGACGGCCCAGTTGCGTGCTGTACACCCCTCAAACCGTCTCCGTTACCGGCCCGAGCTGCGCCGGACCGGCCGCGCGCTCACGGTGATCCGGTCGAGCCGTCCGCGCCGGCCGGTCCACCTGCCCCCAGCGGCGACGCCGCCGGCGGATGGGCGAGGATGGGGACGATGGTCTACCGCTACTTCTACGACTGCGAGTTCATCGAGGACGGCCGGATCGTCGACCTCGTCTCGATCGGCGTCGTCGACGAGTACGGCCGTGAGTTCTACGCGGTCTCCACCGAGTTCGACGACTCCCGGGCGGTGCCCTGGGTGCGTCGCAACGTGCTCGACAAGCTCCCCTCGCCGGCCGACCGGGCCTGGCGCTCCCGCCAGCGGATCCGCGACGAGCTGTACGACTTCCTGATGGCGCCGGTCCGCGACCGGCCGGGCGAGCAGCTGGAGCTGTGGGCCTGGTACGCCGCGTACGACCACGTGGTGCTGGCCCAGCTCTGGGGTGCCATGCCGGCGCTGCCCCGGGAGATCCCCCGGTTCACCAAGGAGTTGCGTCAGCTCTGGGACGACCGGGGTCGGCCGCGGCTGCCCGAGGCCGATGCCGACCGGCACGACGCGCTGGTCGACGCCCGGCACAACCTGGCCCGGTGGCGGACCATGACGGGCGCGACGGGGCAGGTTTGACCCCCTCCGTCCCGGGCACGGTTCGGCCCGAGGGACGGTGAAGGGGGTACGTGATGAGCAGGCAGCCGACCGACCATGCGGACGCCCGCCGCCGGGTGACCGAGCTGGTCCGGCACGCCCGGGTCGGCATGCTGACCACGACCGGGGTGGATGGCCGACTGGTCAGCCGTCCGATGACCCTGCCCGAGGTCGAGTTCGACGGCGAGCTGTGGTTCTTCACCTCCGCCCGGTCGGCCAAGGTGCGCCAGATCCGGGTGAATCCCGAGGTCAACATCTCCTTTCCGGACCAGCGGCGGCACGGCTGGGTCTCGGTGTCGGGCAGCGCGCGGGAGGGCTACGACCGGGCCCGGGCCGAGCGGTTGTGGCAACCGGGCCTCACCTCCTGGTTTCCGGACGGCCTGGACACTCCTGGCCTGACCCTGATCAAGGTGCACGCCGGGGCGGTCCGGTACTGGGAGCCGGCGGGCGGCACGGTGCTCGACCTGCTCGATGCCGCGCGGGCGGCGGTGACCGGTCGACAACCGTGTGCGGAGCAGGACCGCGAGGCCGGCTACTGATTGGTAATTACAAACGGACCCGGGCCGTTGTGTCGCCGTACACCGGCGCCTACTACAGTCGGCACTGACGGCCCGCCCCGGGCCGGCAACGGCGCCGATGGTCTGAGCTGACACATATCCTGGGGCTTAACCGGGCTTCACCTGATGCTCCAGGAGGATGTGCAGATCATGCGTATCGGCGTGCTCACCGGCGGCGGCGACTGCCCAGGTCTCAACGCGGTCATTCGGGCGGTGGTCCGCAAGGGCGTCGCCAGCTACGGTCACGAGTTCGTGGGCTTCCAGGACGGCTGGAAGGGCCCGCTGGAGGGGCTGTCCAAGCCGCTGGGCATCGCGGAGGTCCGCGGCATCCTGCCGCGCGGCGGCACCATCCTCGGTTCGTCCCGGACCAACCCGTTCAAGATCGAGAACGGGGTGGAGCGGATCAAGGAGAACCTCGCCGCGCAGGGCGTGGACGCGCTCATCGCGATCGGCGGCGAGGACACCCTCGGTGTCGCCACCAAGCTGCACGAGCTCGGCGTCAACGTCATCGGCGTGCCGAAGACCATCGACAACGACCTCGGCGCCACCGACTACACCTTCGGCTTCGACACCGCCGTCAACATCGCCATGGAGGCGATCGACCGGCTGCACACCACCGCCGAGAGCCACCACCGCACCCTGGTGGTCGAGGTGATGGGCCGGCACGCCGGCTGGATCGCCCTGCACGCCGGCCTCGCCGGCGGCGCCAACGTGATCCTGCTGCCCGAGCGGCAGTTCGACGTCGACCAGGTCGCCGGGTACGTCGAGAAGCGCTTCCAGCACCAGTACGCCCCGATCGTCGTGGTCGCCGAGGGCGCCCAGCCGCTGGACGGCCAGATGGTGCTGCACAACCAGGAGCTGGACGCGTTCGGTCACGTCCGCCTCGGCGGCATCGGCCAGTGGCTCGCCGAGCAGCTGGAGGCCAAGACCGGCAAGGAGGCCCGCACCGTCGTGCTCGGCCACATCCAGCGCGGCGGCACCCCGACCGCCTTCGACCGGGTCCTCGCCACCCGCCTCGGCCTGCAGGCCATCGACGCGGCGCACGAGGGCGACTGGGGCAAGATGGTCGCGATGCAGAGCACGGACATCGTCCGGGTTCCGCTGGCCGACGCCACCCGCGAGCTGAAGACCGTGCCGCTGGAGCGGTACGTCGAGGCCGAGGTCTTCTTCGGCAGCTGATCGCCCGTGGGCCGGCGGCGCGGGGGGTGTCACCCGCCGCGCCGCCGGCTCCCGCGACGGAAGGGGTACGACCGATGGCACCCGCCCGGCACACGGTCGCGGTGATCGGCGCCGGCAAGATCGGCGAACTGATGCTCTCCGGTCTGCTGCGCTCCGGCTGGCCCGTCGACCGACTGCTGGCCACCGCCCGGCGGCCGGCCCGCGCCGAGGAGCTGACCGCCCGGTACGGCGTCCGGGTGGTGGACAACCTCACCGCGGTCGAGGAGGCGGCGGTGCTGGCGATCTCGGTGAAGCCCCAGGACGCCGGCGTGCTGCTCGACGAGATCGGTCCCAAGGTGCCGGCCGACAAGCTGGTGATCTCGCTCTGCGCCGGTCTGCCCACCACCTTCTTCGCCCGGCGGCTGCCCGAGGGCACCCCGGTCGTGCGGGTGATGACCAACACCCCGGCCCTGGTCGACCAGGCGATGAGCGCCATCTCCGCCGGAGCGCACGCCACCGGCGAGCACCTCGCCCTGGCCGAGGAGATGTTCAGCCCGCTCGGTGTCACGATCCGGGTGCCCGAGTCCCAGCAGGACGCGGTGACCGCGCTCTCCGGTTCCGGCCCGGCGTACTTCTACCTGCTGGTCGAGGCCATGATCGACGCGGGGATCCTGCTCGGCCTGCCCCGGCAGGTCGCGCACGAGCTGATCGTGCAGACCGCGATCGGCTCGGCGGTGATGCTCCGGGACTCCGGCGAGCACCCGGTCAAGCTCCGCGAGGCGGTCACCTCACCGGCCGGCACCACCATCTCGGCCGTACGCGAGCTGGAGAAGCACGGCGTACGGGCGGCTCTGTTGGCGGCGCTGGAGGCAGCCCGCGACCGGGCCCGGGAACTGGCCGCCCACGCGGACTGACCCTCGGGGGAGCGGTCCCGCCGGCCGCCCCGCGCCTCTCCGTTTGCGGCAAGTGGCGGTTTCCCGGCGCTCGGACACCGCGATTCGCGCCAAACGGAGTTGATCAAGCGCGCGCTGGCCCGCCGGCCGGGCGAGGGCGACACCGACCATCGGCGGTGGCTCATACTGACCGCGTGTTCACTCTCGCCCAGGCACGGCATCTGGTGGCCACCCTGCGTCCGCGCGTCGACGAGCTGATCCGGATCCGCGCCGACCTGGCCGAACTCCGCGCCGACCTGGCCGCACACGGCGTCTCGGTGCTCGGCGGGGTGGCCGAGGTGAAGGCGTTGGAGGCCCGGCTGCACGCCGTGCTGGAGGAGTTGAACTCCCACGACATCCAGGTCAAGGGCATCGCCCCGGTGCTGCTGGACTTCCCCGGCGAGCGGGCGGGCCGTCCGGTGCTGTGGTGCTGGCTGGAGGGGGATCCCGACGTGCGCTGGTACCACCGCGTCGAGTGCGGCTTCGCCGGCCGTCGCCCGGTCTGACCACACGCCTGCCCATCGGGTACGGTCCGCTCATGATCACGGCACGGCGGGCCGATTCCCGGGACGCGGCGGAGATCGTCCGGCTGCGCGGGGTGATGCTGGCGTCGATGGACGGCGGGCAGCCGCCGCCCGGGCCGTGGCAGGAGTCGGCCCGCCAGGTGCTACGGGACCGGCTCGACGGGCCGGGGGCGACGATGGCGGTCTTCGTGGTGGACGCGCCGGACCGGCCGGACAACCTGGCGGCGTGCGCGAGCGGCACGATCGACCTGCGGCTCGGTAGCCCCGGCCATCCCACCGGCCAGACCGGGTACGTCTTCAACGTGGTCACCGAGCCCGGCTACCGGCGGCGCGGCTACTCGCGGGCCTGCCTGACAGCGCTGCTCGACTGGTACCGGGAGCACGGCGTGGGCCGGGTCGACCTGCGGGCGTCGGCGGAGGGCGAGCCGCTCTACCGCTCGCTCGGCTTCGCCGACGTGTCCGGCCCGACCCTACGACTGCGCCTGCCGGCGCCCTGAGGAGTATCGTGTTCGCCCTGCCGCTGACCGACACCGCCGAGCTGCGTCCACTGTCGCCGTGGCATGCGCAGGAGTTCCTGGCCAACCTGGACCGGTGCCGGGACCACATCTCCCCCTGGGTGGGCGCGTCCTTCGTGGCCACCGACCTCGACTCCGCCCGGCACGTGCTGCAGCGGTACGCGGACCGGTGGGCACGCGACGACGGCGGCATCTGGGGGATCTGGGACGCCGGCCTGCTGGTCGGCGGCGTGATGTTCGTGTCGTTGAGCGTGGCCGAGGGTGTCTGCGAGGCCGGCTGCTGGCTGGAGCCGGCCGCCGAGGGCCGAGGGCTGGTGACCCGGGCGGCTGGCCGGATCATCGACTGGGCGATCCGGGAGCGGGGCATCCACCGGGTGGAGTGGCACACCAACCCCCGCAACGTCCGCAGCATCGCGGTGGCCCGGCGGCTCGGCATGAGCCTCGACGGCACCCTGCGGCAGCGCTACCCGGGCCCGTCCGGTCGGGTTGACGTGGAGATCTGGTCGGTGCTCGCCCCGGAGTGGCACGCCCCGGCGTGACCACCACGTGGTGCTCACGGCCGAGGTGGGTGCCGGCATCAGGCCGGCAGCGTCTTCTCGATCGCCTCGCGCAGCTGCGGGGAGTCCGGGGTGACCGTCGGGGCGAACCGGGCGGCGACCGTGCCGTCCGGGGCCACCAAAAACTTCTCGAAGTTCCACCGCACGTCGCCGGTGTGGCCGTCGGCGTCCGGGGTCTCGACCAGTTCGGCGTAGAGCGGGTGCCGGTGCGGGCCGTTGACGTCCACCTTCTCGGTGAGCGGGAAGGTCACGCCGTAGTTCACCTGGCAGAAGTCGCTGATCTCCTCGGCGGTGCCGGGCTCCTGGCCGGCGAACTGGTTGCACGGCACGCCGAGCACCACCAGCCCCCGGTCGGCGTACTCGCGGTAAAGCCGTTGCAGGCCGGCGTACTGCGGGGTCAGGCCGCAGCGGGAGGCCACGTTCACGACCAGCAGCGCCCGGCCCCGGTACGCGTCCAATCGGGCGGAACCACCGGCCAGGGCGTCGATCTCGATGTCGAAGACGGTCATGCCGCGAGGGTACGCGTGCGTGGCGCCGCTCACCGCCGCCGTGGCGTTCCACCCGTCGGGCGGGTTCCTCAAGGGGCGGGCATGATGGCGGTCACATTGAGGTCGGCGGATGTGACAGACTCGCCGCTCGGTATCTCGACGTTCTCAGCGAGGGAGGGCCCATGGGTCCGAGGCACCGGGCGACCGCCGTCGCCGCGCTCGTGCTCCTGCCGCTGTCCCTGTTCGGCTGCGGGGCCGGCGCCGACAAGGAGGACGCCCCCCTCGGACGCGCTCCCGCCGAGGAGGCCGCCACGAAGTCCCGCGAGCGGGTGCAGGCCTACCTCGACGCGATGTCCGCCAAGGACGTCGACGCCGGTCGCAGCCAGCTCTGCGCCCCGATGCACGCCGCCTTCGACGCGGCGGCGACCGGCCCCAACGGCGACTTCGCCGACCACTTCGAGGTGCCGAAGGCCGCCATCACCGACATTCGCACCGGCCCCGCCGGGCAGGAGGTCAGCGCGGTGGTGACCGTGGCGGTCGGCGCGAAGGAGGCGGACCGGCGGCTGCTGTTCACCGTCACCCGCAGCGGCGCCGACTGGTGCATCTCCGGGGAGACGGCCGGCGGGGCCGCCACTGAGACACCGGTCACACCCTGACCCTCCCACCTGCCGGAACCGTCCCCCTCGACGGTCGGCCGGGGGTACCGTCGCCGTACGCTTTCTGTCATGCGCCATGAGTGGCACCAGCTGAGCTACCCTGCCGTGAGCAGCCCCGCGCTGCAGACCAGCCGCCCCACGGTCGACTCCGCCGAGGATGCCGCCCTCGGCCTGGACCGCTGGCGGGAACTGCCCCGTGCGCAGACCCCGCCGTGGTCGAACCCGGCGGAGGTCGCCGAGGTCTGCAAGGTGCTCGACACCGTCCCGTCGGTCGTCGCGCCGTACGAGGTCGACCAGCTCCGCCAGCGCCTCGCGCTGGTCTGCGAGGGCAAGGCGTTCCTGCTCCAGGGCGGCGACTGCGCGGAGACCTTCGCCGACAACACCGAGAGCCATCTGCTGGCCAACGCCCGCACCCTGCTCCAGATGGCGATCGTGCTCACCTACGGCGCCTCGTTGCCGGTGGTCAAGGTCGCCCGCGTCGCCGGGCAGTACACCAAGCCGCGATCGCTGCCGACCGACGCCCGGGGGTTGCCGGCGTACCGCGGTGACATGATCAACGGCCTGGAGGCCACGCCGGAGGCGCGGGTCGCCGACCCGCAGCGCATGATCCGGGCGTACGCGAACTCCGCCGCCGCGATGAACATGCTCCGCGCGTACCTCGGCGGTGGCCTGGCCGACCTGCACGCCGTTCACGACTGGAACAAGGGCTTCGTGCGCAGCTCCCCGGCCGGCGAGCGCTACGAGGCCATCGCCCGGGAGATCGACCGGGCGCTGGCCTTCATCCGGGCCTGCGGGATGACCGACGAGGAGGCGCTGCGGACGGTCACCCTCTACTGCTCCCACGAGGCGCTCGCCCTGGAGTACGACCGCGCGCTCACCCGGGTCTCCGACCGCCGGGCCTACGGCCTGTCCGGGCACTTTCTGTGGATCGGGGAGCGCACCCGGCAGATCGACGGCGCGCACATCGACTTCATCTCCCGCATCGCCAACCCGATCGGGGTCAAGCTCGGGCCCACCACCAGCCCGGACGAGGCGATCGAGCTGTGCGAGAAGCTCAACCCCGACAACATCCCCGGCCGGCTCACCCTGATCAGCCGGATGGGCAACCACAAGGTCCGCGACGCCCTGCCGCCGATCGTGTCCAAGGTGACGGCGGCCGGCGCCAAGGTGGTCTGGCAGTGCGACCCGATGCACGGCAACACCCACGAGTCCTCCAACGGCTACAAGACCCGGCACTTCGACCGAATCGTCGACGAGGTGCTCGGCTACTTCGAGGTGCACCGGAGCCTGGAGACCCACCCCGGCGGGCTGCACGTCGAGCTGACCGGCGAGGATGTCACCGAGTGCCTCGGCGGCGCGCAGAACATCGCCGACCTCGACCTGCCCGACCGGTACGAGACCGCCTGCGACCCCCGACTGAACACCCAGCAGTCGCTGGAGCTGGCGTTCCTGGTGGCGGAGATGCTCCGTGGCTGACGCCGAAGGCACGATTGTGGCTGACACCAGTCGGCGGCCGAAGGCATGACCGTGGCTGACGTCCTCGTCGACCTGCGGTCGGACACCGTGACCCGACCCGGCGCCGGGATGCGTGCGGCGATGGCCGCCGCCGAGGTCGGCGACGATGTCTACGGCGAGGATCCGACGGTCGCCGCGCTGGAGGCCGAGGTCGCCGCGATCTTCGGGCACGAGGCGGCGCTGTTCGCCCCGACCGGCTCGATGGCCAACCAGATCGCCCTCCAGCTCGTGGTCCCCCGCGGCGACGAACTGCTCTGCGACGCCGACGCGCACGTCGTCACGTACGAGATCGGCGCGGCGGCGGCGTACGGGGGGATCTCCTCGCGGACCTGGTCGCCGGCCGGCGCGGAGCTGGACCCCGGCGTGGTCGCCGCCATGGTCCGGCCGGACGGCTACTTCGCCGTGCCGACCCGGGCGATCGCCGTCGAGCAGACGTACAGCCGGGGCGGCGGGGTGATCCCGCTGGACACGCTGCGGGCGTTGCGCGCAATCGCCGACGAGCACGGGCTGGCCCTGCACTGCGACGGAGCCCGGATCTGGCACGCGCACGTCGCCGACCGGGTGCCACTGGCCGAGTACGGCGTGCTGTTCGACACCCTGTCGGTCTGTCTCTCCAAGGGGCTCGGTGCTCCGGTGGGCTCGTTGGTGGTGGGCAGCGCGGAGAAGATCGCCCGAGCCCGGTTCCTGCGCAAGCGGCTGGGGGGTGGGATGCGCCAGGTCGGTGTCCTCGCCGCCGCCGGCCGGTACGCCCTGGCGCACCACGTGCAGCTGCTCGCCGCCGACCACGCCAAGGCGGCCCGGCTGGCCGAGGCGGTCGCCCCGTTCGGGGTGCTCGCCGGCCCGGTACGGACCAATATCGTCCTACTCGACCTCGGCAAACACCCGTTGGACGCGGCGGGGCTCGCCGTCGCCGCCCGGGCCGAGGGCGTGCTGATCTCGGTACTCGGTCCGCGTACCGCCCGACTGGTCACCCACCTGGACGTCGACGACGCCGCCGTCGACCGCGCCGCGGCGGTGCTCACCCGCGTCCTGCGTTGCTGATCGGGCCTGCCGCCTCCCGGGGCACGGGCGACCGGTCCGGCGTCTGCGGCTCTGTCTCAGGGGTGCAGGCGCTTGAGGGTGGCGATGTCCGCGGCGTGCCCCTCGTGCTTCTCCGTCGGGGTCTCCACCACCACCGGTACGCCGGCGGTGGCCGGGTGGGCCATCAGCTCGGCGAACGCCGGTTCGCCGATGCTGCCCTTGCCGATGTTCTCGTGCCGGTCCCGGGTGGAGCCGCACAGGTCCTTGGAGTCGTTGGCGTGGATCAGCCGTAGCCGGCCCGCCCCGACCGTGGCCACCAGCGCGTCCAACGTCGCGGTCATGCCGCCCTCGGCCGCCAGGTCGTGCCCGGCCGCCCAGGCGTGGCAGGTGTCGAAGCAGACGCCCAGCCCCGGGTGGCGGTCCACCGCGTCCAGGTACGGGCCGAGCTGCTCCACCCGGGAGGCGAGCGAGCGCCCGCCGCCCGCGCTCGGCTCGACCAGCAGCATCGGCCCGCCGGCCGTCGCGGTCTCGTCCAGCAGCGGCAGCAGGGCCTCGCGTACCTGCCGCAGGGCGGTCTCGGCGTACCCGGCGTCGACCGCGCTGCCGGCGTGGAACACCACGCCGGCAGCGCCGATGGCCCGGCCCCGGCGCAGCGCGTGCGCCAGGGTCTGCGCCGAGCGCTGCACCGTCGCCGGGGTGGGCGAGCCCAGGTTCACCAGGAGGGACGCGTGGATGAAGACCGGCACGCCCCGCTCGCCGCAGCCGTCCCGGAACAGGCTGTCCTGGGCCGGGTCGCCGGCGGGCAGCGCCCAGCCCCGGGAGTTGGAGACGTAGACCTGCACCACCTCGGAGCCGCAGGCGTCGACGTACGGCAGGGCCGCCTTCGCCAGCCCACCTGAGGTCGGGGTGTGCGAGCCGACCGGGCGGCGGGTCGCGGCCGTCACAGGCATCCGATCGTGACCGGGGTGTTCGGCGGCAGCGGGGAGTTCTCGCCCGGGTTCTGGAAGCGGACGATCCCGTTCGGGTTGAACTGCACGTTCACCGGGAAGCCCAGGGCCTCCAGCTGCTGCTTGGCCTGCTGGCAGGGCAGGTCGACCACTCTCGGCAGGTTGATCTGCGGCGGGCCCTTGCTCAGCTCGAGGCGGACCTTGGTGTTCCGCTCGACGCCGACCCCGCCGGTCGGGCTCTGCCCGAGGACCTCGTCCTTCGGCTTGTCCGAGTCCTTGTACACCTCGACGAGCGTCAGCCCGAGCCGGTCCAGTGTCGCGCGCGCCTCGTTGAGGTTCTTGCCCACCAGGTTGGGTACAGTGATCGGCGCCCGGCCCTTGCTCAGCACCAGGGTCACCTTGGTGCCGGGCTTCACCTCGGCGCCGACCTTCGGGTTGCTGTCCACCACGACCCCGGCGGGCAGGTTGTCGTCGTAGCGGGCGGAGCCCTTGACCGCCACCAGGTTCGCGCCGTTCAGCTCCGCCTCGGCCAGCTCGAACTCCTTGCCGACGACGTCCGGCACGGGGAAGCGTTCCGGCCCCAGCGACAGGGTGAGGGTGATCGTGCCGCCCTTGAGGATCTTGGCGGCCGAGGTCGGGTCCTGCGCGACGACGCTGTCCCGGGGAACCGTGTCGTCGTACCTGGGTGGGGCGTAGACGATGGTGAAGCCGGCCCGGTTGGCCTGGGCCTGCGCCTCGGCCTTGGTCATGCTCACCAGTTGCGGGGCGACCGTGTACCGGCCCACGCCGATCCACCAGCCGCCGACGGCGGCGAGCAGCCCGAGGGCCACCACCGCGGCGGCCACCGAGAGCCGCCCTCGGGGGGTGCCGGTCAGCCGCGCCCACCACGCCGCCGGCCCACCGGGTGCCGGCTGGGCCCGACGCCGCGACGGTCGGCGCGGGCCGTCGTCATCCGGCAGCCGGGCCCAGGCCGGTCGTTCGGCCGGCCGGACCGCCGCGACCACCATGGTCGGCTGGGCCACCGCCGGGGCGTCGTCGGCGAACCGGTGCAACACCGCGGTACGGGTGTTCGGGTTGCCCAGGTCCTCCCGGGCCACCTGCACCTCGGCCAGCAGGGCGCCCGCGTCGGTCGGTCGGGCTCCCGCATCGCGTCGGGTGGCCCGGGCGACCAGGTCGTCGAGCACCCGGGGCAGTGCGGGCACCAGGGTCGACGGGGCCGGCACGTCCCGGTCGACGTGCTGCCAGGCCACCTCCACCGGGCGGTCACCGTCGTACGGCACCCGCCCGGTGAGCATCTCGAACAGCACGATGCCGGCCGAGTAGACGTCGGTGCGGGCGTCGGCGTACCCGTCGGTGACCAGCTCCGGCGCCACGTAGGCCACCGTGGCCATCAGCTGGTTGCCGTCGGCGTCGTCGGCGCTGGCCTCGACCGCCCGGGCCAGCCCGAAGTCGGCGACCTTCACCACGCTGTCCACCAGGTTCGCCACGCCGCCCGTGGGCGCCTCGGCGACCAGCACGTTCTCGGGCTTGACGTCCCGGTGGACCAGCCCGGCCCGATGCGCGGCGGCGATCGCGGCGAGCATCTGTTCCATGATCGCCAGAGCCTCGTCGGGGTGCAGCCGGCGCCGTTCGGCCAGCACCTCGCGCAGGGTGCGGCCCCGGACGTACTCCATCACCAGGTAGGGAAGCCCGCGGTAGGTGCCCTGGTCGTAGACCGCCACCACGTTCGGGTGGGTCAGTCGGGCGATCGTCTTCGCCTCGTCGGTGAACCGGGCCATGAACCCGGCCGCGCGGGCGCGCGTCTCCGGGGCCTGGGACGGATGAATGATCTTGACCGCCACGGTGCGCTCCAGGCGCTCGTCGGTGGCGGTGTACACGGTCGCCATGCCGCCGCGCGCGACGCGCCCGCGGATGCGGTAGCGCCCGTCGAGCAGCGAGCCCAGCAACGTGTCGGCGACCTGTGTGTCCATCGGCAGGCAGTCTATGCGTCCGGAGGCCGGAGGTTGAACAGGATGCGACAGCCGGACCGCTGAGCGCCCTCCGACCCGCGCCCCGCGGGGCGCTGCCGCCCGCCGTCGCCGGCCCTCTCGCCCGGACTGCCCGGCGGGGTTTGACCACGGAATGCGGCATCCCGGGGCATCCGGAACGCCAGATACCGCAACATGGCGCAGGCCGAGAGTCGCCGTGCTCGGCGTGAACGCCCGGAGACGCTCGGAGGTGTCCCTGCCCCGGGAGTTGCCGCGCGTCGCGGCGTCGTCCGGGGCTGCCGCGCGCCGCCTGATCGGGCGGGCCCGGGGGTGCCGGTACGTCTCGACGGTGGCGACGTGGCAGGGTGGGCGGGTGACCGATTCCGTACCCGCCGACCGGGCCGGGGCCGACCCGGCCGGCGCCGCCCTGCCGGGCCCGGCCGACCCGGCTGCCTGGTTGACCCTGCCCGATGTGGCCGAGCGGCTGGACCTGCCGATCAGCAAGGTCCATCAGATGATCCGCGACCGGGAGCTGATTTCCGTCCGCCGCGACGGTGTCCGCCGGGTCCCGGCCGACCTGATCGCGAACCAGACCGTGCTCAAGCACCTGCCGGGCGTGCTGAACCTGCTGGTTGACGCCGGCTACGACGATGAGGAGGCGATTGGCTGGCTCTACGCCCCGGATCCGACCCTGCCCGGTGGCAATGCCGCCGCAGCCCTCGCCGGCGACCAGGCCCGCGAGATCAAACGCCGCGCCCAGGCTCTCGGCTTCTGACCCACCGCCCGCCGCGCCCCGCCCTCCGCCTTGCGATGATCATGAAGTTGGCGACGACGCTGATCTTCATGCCGGCCGCCAACTTCATGATCAACTCGGGCGGGGGTGGGGTGGTTAGT
>NZ_SMKF01000113.1 GCF_004348325.1 Micromonospora sp. KC213
GCCGTGGTCGGGGGCGCGGTGGTCGGGGGTGCGGTGCTGTCGAACTGTGAGAAGAAGTTCCAGACCACGCCGGGGGTCCAGCTTCGCCAGCCGCCACAGGCGCATCCGTCTATCGGACCCGGGTCGTGGCCGCCGTCGAACGGAGCCCACACCACCGGGTAGCCGGCTCGGCATCCGGAGTAGGTGGTCACGATGTGCGTAAGGCTGCCCTGCGCCGGCTCGGGTGGGTTCTGCGGAGTGCAGCCGTTGTTTCTCACGAAGGTGTCGCGCAGCGCTCGCCCGTTCTGGATCGAGTCCCGGGTACCGTGCACTCCGATGTATCCGATGGGTTGGGTGCCGCCGCCACATCCGCTGATACTCGCCCCGGAGTAGACGGCCACCGCCCGGAAGACGGTCGCCCGGGCACAGGCCAGTGCGTACGACATGGCCCCGCCGTAGCTGAAACCGGCCGCGAAGAGCTGCGTCGTGTCGACGCAGAGCCCCGCCTCGAGCTGCCTGATCATGTCGTCGACGAAGGTGACGTCCTGACCACCGGGATTGGCCCAGCCGTTGTTGTTCCCCTGAGGCGCGACGAAAATGGTGCCGTTGTTCGCACTGTCGGCCAGGCGGCGGAGCCCGTAATAGGACCAGTTGTACCCGTCGCTTCCGCCCGAGTCGACGTCGTTGGCTGTTCCGCCGTACCAGTGGAACCCAAATATCAACCGGTAGGGGCGGTTGTTGTCGTAGTTGGTTGGAACCCGGAGGATGTAGCTGCGGTTCTGACCACCGCTCTGGATTGTGCGTGTACCACTGGTGAGCGTCGGAGCCTTGCCGCATCCGGCGGATGCCGCGAGCGGACGGACGCTCGTCGACGCGTTCGCGCCGCCGTCGGACGCCACAATCCCCATCCCGGCGACGACAGCCGCCGAAATCGCGACCAGTCCGAGCAGCGATCTCTGTCTGGACATCACGTCACTCCCTCTCTTGGCCGATCACGACCGCATCCACCACTGGTTGCTGCCGCGTCGCAGGTCCACGGCTCCCGCGCGGTCGGGTGGTGTGGCGTGGCGTGGCGACCAGCCCGGTCACCGCGACCGCGACCACACCGAGTAGCGCGGTCCCGATCCGGTGATGCCGCGACGGCCGGACTAACCAAGAGCGGGTCGCCGGGACCACTCACCCGCACGCGTCGTGACCTCCTCAACGCCCCGAGACGCTGCCAAGGATCCGCGTTCGAACCGATTCGAATATCGACTTTGCTCGATTTTATAGATAACGATGACGATGTCAACCAAGCGCGATCTTCCAGGTCAGGTGATCGGGCAACGCGCTGCCTGCTCGGGCGGGCCCGCGACCAGCCTGGTCGACCTGTCGGTGGTCGCCGGGCACCGCCGTGGTCGCGGCACTCTGACCGCCGGGCGCCGCCGTGGTGGTGACGCTCTGGGCGCCGGCGGGATCGACGTCGCCTGGCTGTGGGTGGCCCTCGCAGGGTTGGCGCCGCCTCGCAGCGCGGGCGGATCGTGCTCGCCGTTGACGTCGGCGACGGCTCCGCCCGGACCCGGCCGCCGGCCCGGCGGATCGACCGCGAGGCCGGCGTGAGCGTACCGGCCGAAGATGCTTGAGCTGTCCCGCGAGCCGCAATTCCATCGCCGGCTACGACCTGCTCGTGCCGGCGGCGACTCCCACCCAACCAGTGCAGATCCGGGCGAGCACCGGGCCATCGACGACCGCCGTCGAGATTGCCGGGCTCCGACCCGGGACGACGTACACATTTCAGGTGATCGTCCGCTACACCGACGGCACCCCGCAGTCGGCCCCTTCGTCGCGGGGCACCATCACCACCGCTTTGTCTGTGCCGCCGTCTGCGCCGTCCGACCTCGCCCTGACCGAACTCACCCCTACCTCGGCGACAGTGTCGTGGTCGGCGTCGACACCCGGCGACCTCCCTATCGCCCGCTACCACGTCTACGTCAATGGCGGCGCACTGGGCGTCGGGGGGCCGAACCCGGACCAGCGGACAGCCACCTTGACGCTGTCCCCGGCGGCATCTACGAGGTGTACGTCCGCGCGGTTGACCATGCGGGCGTCTATTCCGCCCCCTCCACTCCCGTGTCGTTCACCGCTCCGACAGGCGGGACCTGATGTGAAAGAGCATCGTTACGACCCATAATCGCGTCGGGCTTGGTCGGCGCGAGCCATCCCTAGGGCAAAAGGCACCAGGGCCGGCAGAGAAGGTCTTCGGATGGTGTCCAAAGTGGTGGTAGGTAGGTCTGGTCCCGCGTGACGCGCATCGTCAGCTTGGGAATCAGGTGGATTGGCAATCCTGCGGGTGGGTGGTGGCTGGCACCAAGGGCAAAGGACGACGCGGGCAAGTTGCGCGACGAGCCGCCGCTGGCCGGTGTGCCCGCTGCATCGGGCACGCATCGGGCACACCGATCTCTTTGTCCCGAACGTGGGTGAGACGTCCGTCGGTGTCTGTCGCCTTGGCTGCTCGCGTGTCTAGTCGAATCCCACTGCACCAGTGATACTGGCCGGGCCCGAGTCGAGTGATCATCAGGAGCGGCGCCAATGACTCGTCCCAAGATCGGTTTTCAGATCCCGTGCCGGCTGCCCGCACCGGAGATCGCCGCGTTTGCGCGGTCGGTTGAGCGCGCCGGGTTCGATGAGGTGTGGGTGGTCGAGGACTGCTTCTTCGCTGGTGGGATCGCCGCCTCGGCGACGGCGTTAGCTGCGACCGAACACATCACGGTCGGCATCGGGATTCTGCCGGCGGTGGCGCGTAACGCGGCGTTCACTGCGATGGAGGTTGCCGCGCTGGCCGAGATGTACCCAGGCCGGCTCACCTGTGGACTGGGGCACGGGATGCGGGATTGGATGCGCCAGATCGGCGCGGCACCGGCCTCGCCGCTGACCGCGCTTGGCGAGCACCTGGATGCGGTCCGCCGACTCCTCGCTGGCGAGGAGGTCACAGTGCAGGGCCGCTACGTGCGGCTGGACCAGGTGTCCCTGGAGTTCCCGCCCCGCCAGCCGCCGCCTGTAATTGCCGGGGTGCGCGGTCCCAAGTCACTTGAGGTGGCGGGCCGCTACGCCGACGGGACGCTGCTGGCCGAGCCTGTCACGCCGGCCTACCTCGCGGCGGCTCGCGCCTCGATCGAACGCGGACAGGGCGGCGACCGGCGCTCGCACCCAATCACCGCCTACGCGCTTTGCCATCTCGACGAGGACGAGGCGACGGCCCGCGACGCCGTGCGCCCGGTGCTGGCCGCCGCGATCACCGAACCGGCCTGGTCGGCCCATCTCGACCCGTTGGACCTGGCCGGGCAGCTCGCTCAGATTGCCGCGCTGCCCGAGGCCGAACGCGCCGCCGCCGTACCCGACCTGTGGGTCGACGAACTCGTCCTAGTTGGTACTCCGGCCGATTGTGTCCGCCGGATCCGCGAACTGCACGCTGCCGGCGCGGACAGCGTCGTGCTTTCTGTGGTCGGCGACCTTCAGGAGCAACTCGACCGCGCGGGGGCAATGTGCGGCATGCTGACCGTCTCTCGGTCCTGACTGGAACGCGGGTTGGCCAACGTAGGGGGCAGAGCAGACCGCAGCAAGCCAAGGCACTTCTGGCCGCTGCTGAGGGCAACTCGTTGCACGCCTACATCGTGGTTTTGCTGTTGACCGGCGCTCGTACCGAGAAACTTCGCGCCCTCACCTGTGCACGCGTCGACCTCACCGGCAAGCCCCACGACGACCCGCCCGTGCCGCCGTCCACCCAGGTGTGGCGCTCAGTCCGCGCCGACGGTGACACCACGACCAAGAAGTCGCGCCGCACCCTGGCCCTGCCTGCCCGGTGCGTCACCGCGCTCACCACCCACCATCAGCGCCAGGGCGAGCCGCCCGCCTGGTCTTCACCACCGTCGCCGGCACGGCCCTCGACCGGCACAACGTGCTTCGGGCCTTCCGCCCGGTCGTCGCCAAAGCGGGCCTTGACGCCCACGCACGTCACGCACGCAATTCCCCAAGATCAAGCCGTGCAATCGACGGCATACCGGGCCACCATCGAGCACGACGTGTGGTCCCCACCTGGTCCCCAGGCGCTGACTGCTCCCCCCTCTCCGTTCTCAGGCGATCCAGCAACCGATGCGGCGAGCCGCCGCCGCAGGGTCCGCGTGGAGTGGGCGGCGCGACCGAGCCGCCCGCCGGCGTAGCGCACGCCACCGCAGAACACGCCCTGGGCGACCGCGAGCCAGCTGCACACGCCGCGCTCGATCAACCACAGGGGCGCCAGCACCGCGGTGGCCGGCGGGAAGACCGCCGGACCGCCGGCCTTGCGCCGGCCGGTCTCGGCCACTCCGATGACCGCCGCCGCAGCCGCGGCCAGCAGCCCCGGACGCCGGGCGGCGACCGCCGCCGCCACCCCGGGCAGCACGAGCAGCGCGGCTACCAGCCGCGCCGGCTGGGCGAGTTCGTCGTACGCCTGGCGAACGCGCTGGGAGGCGAAATGTCTCGTGGTGGGAGGCAGACGCCGGACGTACAGCCCGGCGGGGGCCGCCACGCTGCCGCCGAAGGCTCGTACGGTCCGGATCAGCTCAAGATTCTCGAAGAGGACGTCGGGGTCGTAGCCACCGGCGGCGAGGAAGACGCTGCGCCGCACCGCGAGGGTTCCGGGAAAGTCCGCGCCGATCGCCCGGTTGAGCAGGATCCGCCCGGTGTCCCAGTAGGCGTGCCAGGGAAGCGGATCGAAGTGGTTCTGGGGTTGCACCAGGTCCGCCCGTCGCAGGAGACGCCGGACTTCGCGTAGTCCGTCCTCGTCGTAGCGGATGTCGTCGTCGGCGATCACCACGTCCTCGTGTGTGGCCGCCGGCACACCGGTCAGCACGCCGAGCACCTTGCCGTTCCGGCCGGACAGGCTCGGGTCGGGCGGCAGGTGCCGGACCAGCGGATGCCACCGCCGGTGGTGGCGGGCGAAGACCTCGGGCGGCGACCCGTCCACCACGATCACCTCCACCCGGGCGGCGAGCCAGCGCAGGTAGTCGGTCAACTGCTCCGGGTCGCTGTCGTCCACCCGCCGGATCGGCAGCACGTACGACATCGGCATCCGTCGCGGCCGGGCGGCTGCGCCGGTCATGCCGAATCCGCCCGGCGGTAGACGCTCACGTGTTCCCGGCTGTCGTCGCCGAACGGCAGGCGCGTCCAACCGGCCCACCGGTGCTCGCGGCGCAGCCCGGCCAGCTCGGCCATCAGGTCCAGCTCCGCCGGCCAGGCGTACCGGTGGTTCGCCGGCAACAGGTGGACCCCGCCCGCGGTCAGCCGAACCTTGGTGGTGGTCATCCTCTGCTCGGCGGAGTGCAGGAGCGCCGTCTCCAGCAGGACCTCGTCCTCCGCGACCCGTACCAGGCGCAGCGCCGAGCCGTTGCGGAACGCCGCCGGGTCCGGCACCCAGGCCTCGACCACGAACCGACCGCCGGGACGCAGGTGGGCGGCCGCGTTGCGGAAGCAGGCCACCTGCGCGGCCTGGTCGGGCAGCGCGAAGACGGTGTTGAAGGCGAGGAGGACCAACGCGAAGTCGCCGGGTACGCGGGTGTGGGTGAAGTCCCCCACCGCCACGTCGATCCGGTCACCACCCGCCTTGCTCCGCAGGCCCGCCACCATGTCGGGAGAACCCTCGATGCCGGCGACCGTCAGGCCGCGTTCGACCAGCGGAAGCGCCAGGCGACCGGTGCCGATGCCGAACTCGCAGACCGGCCCGCCGTCGGCCAGCTCGGCCAGGACCTCCACGGCGCTGTCCGGAGTCAGATACGCGTAGGTCTCGTCATACACGTCAGCCACGTACCGCCCGTAGGCGCTCGCATCAAACGACAACTCTGCCTCCCGCACGACGATGGTCCTGCCTGTGCCCGTTCCGTCGCGCCTCAAACGGGTTGGCGCCGCTCGCGGCTCAGCAGGCCAGGCCGGTCATCAGGCTCGCCGTCTCCGAGCCGGTGGCGCGATGCGGCTCGTCGACGTGCAGGGTGATCGGCGCGCCGGGACCGCGGGGACGCAGGGAGCTGCGGCCGGCCTGCCAGCTGTCCAGAGTCCAGGCGGCGAAGAGACGGTCCAGCGCCAGGGCGGCGGAAGCCCCGAAGAGCACGTCGGCGGCGAGGTGCGGCTCGACCCGGACCAGCCCGCCGCACATGTCGTGCGCGGCGATCTGCTCGTGCACCGCGTCCGCCTCGACGTGCTCGTCGTAGAAGCGGGTGGCCGCCTTGTCGAGACCGAGGCGCCGCAGGCCCCGCCCATAGCGACGGTTCGGCAGCGACGAGGTCATCTCATAGGCGGCGAGGTGCCCGAGCAGCGCCCCGCGCAACCGGCGGTGCAGCCCGAACAGCGACATCAGGTTGTTGCCCGCCAGGGTCACCGCGGGCACCGCGTCCAGATAGGCCCCGTATCCGTTGTCCAGACCGAGCCGCTCCAGGGTGACGCGGAACAGTTCGGCGTGCATGCGGTCGAGCCGGCCGCCGCCGTACTCGTCGACCTGGATTTCGACCAGGGCGGCCTTCGCCGGGCCACCCAGCCGCGGCAGGGCCCAGCTGTGCGGGTCCGCCTCTCGAAGGTGGTAGATCGAGCGGTGCATGACGAACTCACGGAACTGCTCGTGGGTCGCCCGCTGCTGCAGGTACGCGGAGAGCGCCGGGCCGTCGTCGGCCGCCACCGCGGCGGCGAGAGCGGAGGCCATTCGCCCGTCGAGGAGCGGGGGCTGCGGACCGGCGAGCGCGCGCACGGCCACCTCGAAGACCGCCTCGGCGCGGCTGCGCAGCGCGATCAGCGACGGCTGCCACTCCCACCGGTCGTCCACGCCGCGCCAACCGCGGTAGTGCAGCTCGTAGCAGAGGAACAGGGTGAGCTGAAGGTCCTCGTTGTCGATCGGGTCCACCCCGTCGAACTCGGAGGCCAGGTCTGCGGGTAGGTCGTGCGGGGCGGACGTGAGCGCGTCGTGCAGCGCCGCGGAGACCGGCCCGCGTGGCTGCGGCAGCGGCGCCGGACCATAGCGACGGTCACCAGACTCAACCACCCTGGCCTCCCTGCACAGTCGTCCCGCTGCCTGTCCCCGCTCCCGACTGCCACAAACCCGGTGTCCGGCGTCGATCGGCGCGGGCGCGCCCCGGTCGTCTCGGTGGGTTCATCGCGGCTTCGGTGTGTCACGATCGGCGCCGGCACGGAAGTTGATCACCTTGTGGGTGCCGTCGCAGAAGGGCTTGATGGCTGACCTCCCGCACCGGCACAGGGCGATCGTCGCCCGGCCCGGTGCGATGGGCGTGCCGTCCGGTGTGCGTAACTCGAAGTCTCCGCGGACGATCAGCGGTCCGTCCTCGTACGGGGTGATTGTCGACGTCATGCCGCCTGTGGTCCCCCGGCTGCGGCGATCCAAACTGCCGCCGGACCCGCGCGACGGCGACCACCCGGGTCGCGGGTGGGGCGTCGGTCACGATCTCGCCGGGCGTGACCTTCAGCGTGGTCAGCGCCCGGTGGAAGAACCGCCGGGCCGCGGCGGCGTCCCGACGCGTTGAGACTGACCTGACCATGCTGGTCCACGGCCCGGTACACGTACCGCCAGACACCGTTGACTTGACGTAGGTCTCGTCCACGAACCAGCGGTCACCAGGTGAGTGACGAGCGGCCCGGGCGGCGTTGGCCAGTAGCGGAGTGAATTGCTGCACCCCACCGGCAGACGGTGACATGATCGGCCTCGACACCCCGCTTGACCAGCAGCTCCACATTCCGGTAGGAGAGGTTGAACCGCAGGTACCAGCGGACCGCCAGGACGATCACCTCGGGCGGGAACCGGAAGCCGACGACGGCGGAGACCAGGACCGGACACGAGACGACAACCTCACCGGCGTCAGTACCTGAGGCAGGCCGGGGTTCGGGGCAGAGCCCGAAATTTCTAGGTCTTGTCATCCGCCCAGTGTGGCCGGCCGGCCCGCGAAGCGGGCCGCTTCGATGCCTCAAGAGAACAACTCGGAGATGGTCGTTGGAACTTGACCAACGGTCAAGGAGCGCCAGCCACCGCCAACTTGACTGATCTTGGTCCCCGGAACGCAGACGAGGGCCGACCCAAGTGCTGGATCAGCCCTCTGAGCTGCGTCGGGACGGCCGGATTCGAACCGACGACCCCTTGACCCCCAGAGATCGGCAACGCGGTTCCGTGCGGCTCGCACCGCTGATCGACGGCCCGATAGTGGTCGTCGTAGCTCCGTTTGGTGTCGTCGGTTGCTGTACTGCGTTGCTGTACTGCCGCCCCACCGAGGGTGGCCTACTTGAAGACGCCGATGACGCCAGTCACCGTGCCGATGACGAAACTGAGAGTCGCCAGCTTCGCTTGGGCCCCCGTCCAGATGCCCTTGCTCTTCTCTCGCCATCCGAGGGACCACCAGTCGCGCCCGAACTTCTGCCACTTGTGCTGTCGGAGGTGGCAGCCCAGGATCAGCCCAGCCGAGTTGTTGCGGCAGAACTCAACGAGGCCGCCGCGCCTCCGGTTGATCGCCCCACAGTAGACCGGGGCTTGGAAGAGGACGAAGAAGAGCAACAGGCCAACGAGAGCCGCGTAGATGCCTGGACCGAACGCGTTGCTGCCGAGAGACAGGAGGAGCACAGCAAGCACGCCGTAGCCCCAGAACCGCCACAGCTTGGACTTGTCCCGAGACGCCATGGATGCGAAGAGTACCGACCCGAACGCGAGACGTGAAGATCCCTTGCCCCGTCGACTTCGCCGCTCACCACTTCCAGCGGTATTGATCTCGGTGGCAGACGGTGTCCTGCCAAGGTGTTCCGAGGGTCGGAAGCTGGCCGACCGAATACCGCGGGCGTCGGTCGACCCGGCCTCGCGTCAGGGTGGTACAGCGCGGTTCGGATCGGCGTCCGACCGGACGAGCGACCGATGCCCGTCAGCGCCTGGTCCCGCAGCCGCTGCACTTCCGGCTCGATCTCCCGCCTCATGCAAGCAACGCTAGACCCCCGCCGTGGATCACCTTTGCTGGCGGCCACGGCCCGTACGTCGAGTCGGCACCGCCTCTGGACAGGCAACACATACTCCTGAAACCTGCTCGTTTCTGTCGGAGGCGGGGACTAGCGTGCAGGACGCACCCCTGGCTCCCCGGGAGAACCTTGTGACCATCCCCAAGCCCAGCTACGGCGAACAGGCCATCGCTCTCGTAGGCGTTTCTGCGGTCGCGCGTGAGGTCAGCCGCCTACCCATCCAGCAGCGGCAGATTCTTAAGGCCAGCGATGAAGCAGTTCTCATTTGGGACCTGATCGTTTCGTGCAGCGCAGCCCTTACCGACGACACGGATCCACGCCCCTGGGGAGACCGGCTAGACGAGATTCTTTCTCGCTTCTTTGCCGGCGAGATCGGTGAAGAACAAATCGAAGCAGCAGCCAAGCACTTTGAGACCTTCACGAAGGATCAAGTGCCTGAGTGGACCAAGGCCGCAAAGCGAGACGGTGCTCGACTTTACCTGGAAAGACTACTTGGCGCGGCTGCCTACAACCGTCTAAAGGTGGCGTTGCGGCAGGACTGCGCAATCCTGGTCGTAGCTCTTCGCCGGGCCGCAAGGAACCTAATGCCATACGCCGTGGCTATGGACGATCTATTCTCCGCACTTCCAGCAGTGCAAGCTAGGAGCCTTCCTGCGTTGACCGGAGCGCCGAACGCACTACTTACACTCGCCATCCACCTGGACCAAGCGCTAGAGAAGCTTGTTGAGTTCAGCTCTGGTGCAGTTCTGCTGAACAGCCGCGAATCGGAATCTACGCCGCTTGAACTGGCGGACCTGGCAATGTTGGCAGACAAGTTCCGGGAGGTGGTCTCCGGGCGGAGCCGAGCTGCTGTTAAGGAGCTAAGCGCGGCGCTCGGACGCAAGATTCAGGGAGCTAGAGACGCGCTCGAACACTCTGCCGACCCCGTTGCGCAGGCCGCCAACTCGCTCATTGAATTGATTGACAGACTGCTTCGGGCTGCTTTCACTGATGACGAAGTGATGGAGTGGTTGCAGGCAAATTATCCGAGCGCAAAGGGCCTAACGTACATCGATCAGAAGGGCCACAGTCCCAAGATTCGCCCAACCAAGAAGGCTCAGGTACTTTGCTTCGTGCATGCCGGCCTGCCGGTTGCCGAGCCGTCACCCCTACATGAGATGGCAGCTACCGCAATTGTGACCGTTCGAGCCCAGCTACAGAAGCTAAAGCACGCCGATCTGGGCACCGAGGAAGAGGCCGTCGAGGTCGCTAGGCATCTCAATGCGGTGGAAGGGTTCCTTCAACTGGCAGTCGGAGTGACGTGGGCACTAGCCCCAGATGAACGAGTGAATGAACTCCGTACGCGCCTCGAACCGACGCGTGTTCCATCAGACCGTTCGTGACGTGTGCTGCTCGGTCACCTAGCCATCCCGTCGGCCTTCGTCCGCACTTCGTGGAGTGGGTGGGGCCTGCCCGGTCAAGGTGGAGCACACCACTGTCTGAACGACCTTGACCGGGCAGGCCCCACCCACTCGGCTCTGCCCGGACGGAGGTTGATGGGATGGCGCCACCATCCCAGAGCGCCCGAGCGCCCCGCCGGAGGCACTGCCTGTGTCTCGACCAACTTGAAGCCCCGGAACTGCCATCGCTCATGGCGGCCCGGGGCTTCTTCGTATGTCGCGCCGCCGGCGGGCTATCACCGTCGCGCTGGCGGCCGAAGGCCAGAGGCGCGGCGGCGGGCCATCGGCCCGGCCCAGGTTCGGCGGCGCGAGCGGCCTGCGAAGCGGGCCGCCTTGATCTCGTACAGAAAGTTCTCACACGTGCTCAGCACCAATGCAGCCCAGCACCAATGCTGCCTGCCGGTCTCGAGACCTGCGCGACAGATCGGTATCAGGACCTGCGTGACGCCCGGAGCGGTGACGGCAGACAGGTGGCCCTCTACGATCGCGGCGTGAATCAAGCCGAGTCGCCTTGCTGCTGCATCCTCTGCCACGACTACGGTGACTCAGCCGAGCGGCACCCGATGGAGTTGGCCACGATCAGGCACATCCAGCAGGACGGCTGGAGCGTCAAGATGATCCCCGAGGATGACAAGGGACCCGGTTGGGCTTACACGGTCGGTCTGTGGCACACCTTCCGCTTGCCGGAACTCGCCATGTTTGGCCTGGACGTTGAGGTGTCGAAGGCGTGCCTCAACGACCTGGGCACCAAGGCCGCCAACGGCGTGGGCCTGGAGGCGGAGCAGGTACGCGACGATGTGATCGAGTCGTACAAAGTCCATCTCAAGTCCATCGACTACCGCTGGTACAAGGCGTTCTTCGGCCGGGCCATCGCCTTCTACCGCAAGCCACCGCTTCCCTTCCTGCAAGTCGTCTGGCCGGATCGTCAGGGCCGGTTGCACTGGGACGACGAGTGCGACGAGCAGTTCCACCACCGTCAGCCTCAGCTCTGGAAGCGGCCAGAGGACCATCCAGTAGGCGTCTGGACGCAGGATCTCTAGATCCTCTAGCCGGACGTGTCAACCCGTGTCCCGAGACTGTTCTGTCACGAAGGTCCTGAGACCCGACAGCTCAGCACCGATGCTGTCCGGTATCAGGATCTGCGTGACGTCGACTGGCGGCCGGCGCGCTCGGACTTGCTGCTGTCGCCGAGCGTGGCGTTCAGCTCGTCAACCCAGTCACCATCGGCAAGCCCCGCCTCAACCAACACGTCGCGCCAGTCCTCCTGGGCTAAGGCCACGGCATCAAGGAAGCGTCGGCTATCTCCACCCGACAGGAGGACCACGGCAGCTTGGATACGCTCGATGCCCTCGGCGCTGCTGCCTGGCGCCAAAGGCACGAGATCCGCCAAGAGGTCCAGGACGGCTTCGGCCTCAGACGGTCCGAAGCGTGCCCGGACCCACGCCTGCAACCGATCGCTCACCATAGACGCGAGTATGACCAGTGTCGCCAACCTGAAGGGTTCAGCGCTGCCGTTGTACCGCCCCTAGAGCAAGACCTCGTTCCTCGATCAGGCTCATGCGGAGTTTCCACTCCACAGGCTCCGTGTGAGCGGCGCTTGCAGTCACCTGTCCGGGCCACTTGCGATATAGCAACCCGACTTCGCCAACGAAGTAGCCGGTACTTACGACGCTAGCCGCGATTAGCATTCCGGTATCATCCGATCCGGGAACGGACATCCAGCCGCCGAGCGCGACTAGAAGGTCTCGGCGTATACATATCGTCGTAGGATGCACTGGAAGTCGATAGTTGTGTTCGCGCCAGTGGTTGAAAACGAACCCAGGCGCTAGCGGCCCCTCCGGAGGGTCGTTTTCAAACCCTACGGTGGAGCCGTCAGGCAGTAGGTCGAGCACCCGTGACGTGACCCACTGCACGTCGGGATTGTCCGCCATCGCACGGATGTCACGTGCGAGCACTCCGGGAGTGAGGATGTCGTCCTGGTCAAGGTTCTTAATCAAGCTTCCACGTGCACGGGCGAGGCCCAGATTTCGCGTGATGGCGACGCCGCCATGACGGTTGCGGCTGATTGATACGCGCTCGTCTTGAGGGAGGATCGAGCGGACGTCGCCCATCTCGCCGTCCTCCTGCACGACCCATTCCCATGACCAGCCTTCTGGCATTTGCTGCTCTTTAAGTGAGCGATATGCAGCCATAAGCTGTTCCGGAACAGGCTTGTAGACAGGCGTGATAATGCTGATAACACTCATCGCTGGCCGCCCTTCTCCCAGCGCGCGAGGGTGGTTGTGTAAACAAACTCCGTTCGGTCACCTGGCAGAACCACGTCGGACACCTCTACCACCGCTCCGGTTGTCGAAATGGAGACTTTCCGTAAGCAAAAGACGGATACTCCTGGGCGCAGGTCCAGTTCTTCTACCTCTTCTGGCCCCGGCGGCCGAGTGGTGATGTGGTCGATGATGCAGTCCAGCTCAATCCCCACCGTGTAGAGCTGGTGTTGTGTTCCGCCCGGCCACGGCTCGTTGCTTTCCTCTAGCAACGCAGGGTTCTCGGCGGCTTGGTCATAGGGGAGGTAGCTCACTACTGCACTGATGGGTGCCCGCTCCTGCCGCGATCGCGTGCTGTAGCGGCGACGGAGAAGCTTGGCACCAACCGGAAGCTTGAAGACGGCGGCTAGATCCTCGTCCGCGTACACGGTGTCGTACCGCGCACTGAACTCCAAGTCGCTCATGGTGAGCCCGGTGTCCTTCTCGGTAGCACCGGTACGGCCACGCTGAGCGCCCGAAAGCAGTACGCGATCTTTCTCCCACTGATACCGCTCAGGGGTTCGCCGCACGCGCTGCCGTGGGGCGCGCACGTAGGTGCCGCGCCCGTGTAGCCGATCAACTAGGCCCTCGGACTCTAGGACGTCCAGGGCTTGCCGCACGACCGGCAAGCTCACTCGATAGTCAGCGACGAGCTGCTGCTCGTTCGGTAGCTGGTCTCCCGGCCCAAGCTCCCTAGATCGAATCTTTGCGCGTAGCTCGTTGGCTATGCGCTCGTACTTGGCTGCCATCTCGCTCCTCTCAACTTCCTCAGTTTAGGTCCTCATGAACTCTTGACGCTGCCGTCCCAGCGACATACTGTCAACATGTCCTCATGAAGACATGAGGACTGGCCAGATGGGCGGTCGCCCAAGGTGGGTGCGCCCCTGTTGAGAAGGAGTCAGTCATGGGACGTCTGCTGCTGGACACCTCGCGGGTGTCGTACGAGGTCGCGGTGAACCCGGTTCCGAAGCTGGACCAGACGGGTCAGCAGAAGTTCGACCGGGAGACGAAGCAGCCGATGTGGGCGGTGCAGCTCTACGCCCTGTCGGAGGGAAGCGCCGAGGTCATCAACGTGACGGTGGTCAGCCCGGTTATGCCGGCGGTGGCCGTTCGTCAGCCGGTCGTTCCGGTGGACCTGGAGGCGCTGCCCTGGGTCAACGACCGGGACGGCAAGGTCCGCTCGGGTGTCGCGTTCCGGGCGTCGGCCCTGACCGCGATGGACACCGTCGCCGCCTAGCGGCGGGCGTTCTCGATCGGCTCCACAGAAGCGAAGAGGTGGACACGGGGTCGCCGTTGATTGGCGTCGTCTGCGACCCCGCGTCCTGTCCAACAAGGTCCCTACCTAGGGAGGACTCGTCGTGTCCAAGTCTAGCCAGAGGTCCCCGTTCGGCTGGTCGAACCGTGGGGGCAACACCGTCACTGTCATCGAAGCTCCGATCGCCCGCTCGTACCGTCGTCGGGCCACCATCGCGTTCTGGGTCACCCTCGGCGTGGTCGGCCTGCTGGCCGGCACGGTGGCGTCGCACTACCTGCACCCGATCGTGGGTGCCCTGCTCGGCGTCGTCCTCGGTGCCCTGCTTGGCGCGGTGGTGTTCGCGCTGATCGTGGCGTGGCCGGTCCTGCGCGTGTTCTGGCACTGGCTGCCGGAAATCGTGCTCGGCCTTGTCGCCGTCTACGGCTGGAACATGGTGATGCAGTCGACCCCGCTGTGGGGCTCGCTGCTCGTCGTCGCCCTGGTCGTCGGCCTGCCGGCCGCGATCGGCCCGGTCCGCCGTCGGGTCATGGCCTGGGCCTGGTGCCTGGTCGTCCGGCACCGGCTGCGGCTGTGCTTCGCGGCGTTCATCGCCACCAACCGGCACGGTTCACTGCCGCTGATCCTGCCCGCGAAGCCGACCCCGGCCGGTGAACGGGTCTGGGTGTGGCTGCGTCCCGGTCTGTCCCTGCGCGATTTGGAGCAGGACGGCCAGGTACAGAAGCTGGCCGTGGCGTGCTGGGCCAACGAGGTCCGTGTCATGCGCGCTTCCCGCAAGTACGCGGCGCTGATCCGCATCGACATCACCCGCCGCGAACCGCTGGCACACAAGGTCGTGTCGCCGCTGCCGGACTACGTCCCCACGGACATTCCGGCCAACGCTCCCACCTCACCGGGCATGCCGTCTGTCGGCCTGGACCTGCCCGACGTGCCGGACGAGTCGGTCACCACGACCGCCGACACCCCTCGCCCGCGCAAGCCGCGCAACACCCACACCACCACCGAGAGCCCGAACGGGTTCGACCCCTCCGACTACGCCTAACCACCGGGACGGCGCGGACCAAGCACCCCCCTGACGGGGCCGGGTGTCCGCGCCATCTCCCAACCCCCATCCGCCTTTGACACGTACGTGTCAACTGACTCTCGGGAGCCCTCATGGACGCCACGAGCCCTCTGGGAATCCAGACCAGCAACCCGGCGGAGTCGGTGCCGGTCGCGTCGGTCCTGTCCATCTTCGACCCTGTCTTCCTCGGCATCGATGAGTTCGGCCAGGCGGTCTACCTGCCGATGATCTACCGGAACATCCTCATCGGCGGTGAGCCCGGCGCGGGCAAGTCCAGTCTGCTGAACACCATCGTCGGGCACGCGGCCCTGTGCCCGGACGTGCGGCTGTGCCTGCTCGACGGCAAGCAGGTCGAACTCGGGCTGTGGGAGGACGCCTGCGACGTGTTCGTTGGCCCCGACATTGACCACGCGATCCGCACGCTGCGCCGGGTGCAGATTGTGATGGACAACCGGTACTCGTTCCTCAAGGCCCGCCGCCGCCGCAAGATCGGTCCGAACGACCTGTTCGGTCAGATCCTCGTCGCCTGCGACGAGATCGCCTACTTCTCGGCCACCGCCGGAGACGAGAAGACACAAAAGCTGTTCGCCGCGCTGCTACGCGACATCGTCGCCCGTGGCCGCGCGGTCGGCATCATCGTGGCCGCCGCGACCCAGCGACCGTCGTCGGACATCATCCCGACCTCGCTGCGCGACATCTTCGCCTGGCGCTTCGCCGGCCGCTGCACCACCGACGTGTCCTCGGACATCGTCCTCGGGCACGGCTGGGCCGCCCGCGGCTTCTCTTCCAACACCATCGACCCCAACAACCAGGGCGCCGGACTCCTTATCGCCGAAGGCGGCATCCCCGCCCTGGTCAAGGCCGCCTACATGACCGACGACGACATCATCCGCGTCGCGGACTACGCCGCCTGGACCCGCCGCCGCACCGCCGGCCTCGGCACCTCCACGGAGCGGCCCGCCGCCAAGGTCGCGGCATGAAAACCACGACCGCTGTCCCGACTCGCGTCCTGGACCTCGTGCTCATCGGTGACGGCGAGGACATCGCCGCACTTACCGCCATCGCCCGCAACGCGGGGGCGTTGGTCTACCGCTCCGCACCCACCGCCGCCGGCCCGAACGACGACCGGCAGCGGGTGTTCCTCCGGCTCCACCTGCACCACCGATAGAAGACGGCCGACAGACCGGGATCTGCCCTGAGAAAGCTCCCCGACCTGCCGGCCCAACCACCGCCCACGAAAGGACGTGGCCGCCATGAACCCTACCCAAAAACCGATCCACACCCCCGGCGCGCTGGCCGACCTGACCCCGGCCGACATCCTCCGCTGCGCCGCCCGCTACCTCGAACTTCGAGGCTGGACCCAGGGCAACCCCTACGAGTTCGGCGAGCACGACTCGTTCCCGCCGGCCTGCACCCTCGGTGCCATCGCCACGGCCGTCTACGGCCACCCCGTCAACATCGAGGACCGGTACTGCGGCGACGGTGCCGCCGCCGACCTCTGGGACAAGACGGTCCGCTGCCTGGCCGACTTCCTCTGGCACGACGGCCGCGTTCCTGACTTCGACTCCACCAGCGGCTCCTGGTGTGCCACGACGGAAATCGTCGCTGACTGGAACGACGACGCCACCCAAACCCTGCCCGATGTCCTCGACATCCTGCGCACCTGCGCCGATGACCACGACTGGACCCACGCCACCGAGGACGACCTCGAAACCTACGCCGACGCCTGCGTCTGGGCCGAGAAGCACCCCACCCGTGACGGCTTCCTCGCCTGGCGGGCCGCCCAATGAACGCCCGACTCGACCGCCGGCTGGTAACCGCCGGCCTGGGCGTGACCGTCGCCCAGCTCGTCACCCTCTGGGCCGATCACACCCCGGCCCGCCTGCCCGTTCCGCTGACCTGCCCCGGCTGCGGCCACCCCTACAGCGAGAAGGCACCGCTGTGCCCGACCGCCGCCGTCGTGCGGCCCCTGCTACGCCGCCGCCGCCACGAAACCCACCCGGACGTACTCGCCCCACTGACCCCGAACCAGCTCCTGGACCTGACCGGCAACCGGCTGTCCACCGCGCTCCCCGCCGAGGTGACCCGATGACTTCTGCCCTCCAGATCACCGACGTGACACGTCAAGACGACATCTCCACCGCCGGCCTCGTCGCCGCCCTTGAATCCGCCTGGGCCGCCATCCGCGACCGGCACCCCGAGATCCCCGCCGCCGTCATCGTCGTCGGCTCCGGCTCTCCCACCAAGCCCAACCAGGGCATGAAGTGGGGCCACTTCGCCGCCCTGCGCTGGCAGGCCGGCGACAAGCAGCTCCCCGAAATCCTCATCTCCGGTGAGGGACTGTCCCGCGAACCGGAAGCCGTCTTCACCACCCTCCTGCACGAAGCCACCCACGCCCTCGCCGACGCGCGAGGCATCCAGGACACCTCCCGGCAGGGCCGCTGGCACAACAAGAAGTTCGCCACCCTCGCCGCCGAACTCGGCCTGTCCACCACCAAGGACGACAAGCTCGGCTACTCGCCCTGCACCCTGACCGACCTCACCCGCGCCCGCTACCGGGCCACCATCACCGGCCTCGCAGACGCGCTGCGCTTCTACCGCCACCCCGAACCCACCGGGGAAGGCAAGCAGCGCACGAACAACAACAACGGCGTCACCTGCGAATGCGAGTGCCCCCGCAAGCTGCGCATCTCCACGACTGCCTTCGAGGAAGGCCCGATCGTCTGCGCGGTCTGCTCGGCGGCGTTCCTGCCCGAGGACATCGACCGCGACACCTACGAACACCCCACCTTTACCACGGCCGGAAACGGCGGTGACGACCAGGACCAGGCCGACGACGACTCGGAGGACCCGATGGTGTTCTACGACCCGACCGGCGAGCGCTACGGCCTGCCGACCTACCCCTACAAGTTCGCCCCCGGCGACCTACTGACCCGCCGGCAACTACGCGCCCGCGACCTGCGCCCCGGCGGCCAGGAACCCGCCGCGCAGATCCTCTGGCGGCGCGGCAAGCGCGTCGCCTACCTCTACCGACTCGACCTCGCGCTACCCAAGCGCACCGCCACCCCCGCCCAGAAGGCGGCCATCGACAAAGCGCTCATCGCGCGGCGCACCTGCCCCGACTGCCAGCAGGTCAAGCCCTACTACATCCCCCGCCGTACCGGCACCTGCCTCGACTGCCACTGACCCGAAAGGACACCACCATGCACCGCTACTACGTCTCGTTCAGCTACCAGGCCCCGAGCGGCTTCGCCGTCGCTTCCGTCGACGTCACCGCTCGCCAGCGCTTCGCCACCGTCAACGACCTTGCCCCCGTTACCGCCGACCTCACCGGCCGGGGCTACCGCAACGTCACGATCCTGGCGTTCTCCCTCTACGCCAACCCCACCCGCGACAACGACACCCACCGCAACCCGAACCCGAACCGCGACACGCGTCGCGCTCCCCACACCTCGCCCCGCCCCAACCCTCGCGGGCGGCGCTCATGACCACCAAGACGCCCAATCCCAACGCCAGCACGTTCACGGAGCAGTTCGCCACCGAGTACGCACGCAACGCTGTGCCGAACATGCTCAAGGCGATCAACTCGATCAAGCGGTACAACCGCTTCGTCCTGCTCGGCGCTCTGCTGACCAGCTACCTGCATCAGGCGCACTACCTGTGGACCCAGAACGCCGGCTACTTCGCCTACCTGGTTCCGCTGATTTTCGACGCCGCCATGGTCTCCATGCTCACCGTGGTCCGTACCTCCGGTATCGCCCGCGATGCCAAACGTGGAGCCCTGGTCGTGTTCGCCGCCGCCGCAATGCTGTCGGCAACGATCAACTTCGCCTCTCCCGGCAGCCTCGGACTTCGCCTGGTCTTCGCGCTCGTCGTCGTCCTTGTCATCGGCGTCGAACTCGTCGCCGGACGCATCCGACCCGACTTCTCCGCCATCGAAGCCGAAGCCGCCGCACTCCTCGCCGCCGCCAACACCATCGCCAACCGGTCCGCTGCGCCTGTCCCGGCACC
>NZ_SMKF01000114.1 GCF_004348325.1 Micromonospora sp. KC213
GGGGGTGGGGAGTCGGGAGGTTTCCAGTACGCTCGTACTGCTTGCACGTGTCCCCTGAGAGGAGCGCCGGCCGATGGCGAAGATCAAGGTAAACAACCCGGTCGTCGAGCTCGACGGCGACGAGATGACCCGGATCATCTGGAAGCAGATTCGTGAGCAGCTGATCCTGCCGTACCTCGACGTCGACCTGCACTACTACGACCTGTCGATCCAGTACCGCGACGAGACCGACGACCAGGTCACCATCGACGCCGCCAACGCCATCAAGGAGCACGGCGTCGGCGTCAAGTGCGCCACCATCACCCCGGACGAGGCCCGGGTCGAGGAGTTCGGCCTGAAGAAGATGTGGCGGTCGCCGAACGGCACCATCCGCAACATCCTCGGCGGCGTCGTCTTCCGTGAGCCGATCATCATGTCGAACGTGCCGCGCCTGGTCCCCGGCTGGACCAAGCCGATCATCATCGGCCGGCACGCGCACGGCGACCAGTACAAGGCCACCGACTTCGTCGTCCCCGGCCCCGGCACGGTGACCATCACCTACCAGCCGGCCGACGGCGGCGCCCCGATGGAGATGGAGGTCGCCAACTTCCCCAGCGGCGGTGTCGCCATGGGCATGTACAACTTCGACGAGTCGATCCGCGACTTCGCCCGCGCCTCCATGCGCTACGGCCTGGACCGCGGCTACCCGGTCTACCTGTCGACCAAGAACACGATCCTCAAGGCGTACGACGGGCGCTTCAAGGACATCTTCGCCGAGGTGTTCGAGAACGAGTTCGCCAGCGAGTTCGCCGCCGCCGGCATCACCTACGAGCACCGGCTCATCGACGACATGGTCGCCGCCGCGCTCAAGTGGGAGGGTGGCTTCGTCTGGGCCTGCAAGAACTACGACGGTGACGTGCAGTCCGACACCGTCGCGCAGGGCTTCGGCTCGCTCGGCCTGATGACCTCGGTGCTGATGACCCCGGACGGCCGTACCGTCGAGGCCGAGGCCGCCCACGGCACCGTCACCCGGCACTACCGGCAGTACCAGAAGGGTGAGAAGACGTCGACCAACCCGATCGCCTCGATCTACGCCTGGACCCGGGGCCTGGCCCACCGGGGCAAGCTGGACGGCACCCCGGCGGTCACCGAGTTCGCCAACACCCTGGAGCGGGTCATCATCGACACCGTCGAGGGCGGCCAGATGACCAAGGACCTCGCGCTGCTCATCTCGCGCGACGCCCCGTGGCTGACCACCGACGAGTTCATGAACGCGCTCGACGAGAACCTGGCGCGCAGGCTCGCCGCCTGATTCCCGCCGTACCGATCGCGCCCGCCGGCCTTCGTGGCCGGCGGGCTTCGTCGTACCCGGGGCGGTGCGTCACCGGCCGCGTCGTGCCCGGCCGGTCGCGTCGTGCGTCACCGGCGCACCGACGGATCGTTGTACGAGGCGGACGTGGTGCCAGTCGCGTCCACGGAGGGTTGACGCGGTCGCCTCGCGGCACGAGTGCCGACCAGCCAACCATCCCGGCTGTCACAGACAGCCAGCCGTCCCTTCCCTGCGGGGGGCCCTGTCCCGGGCCCCCCGCGCCCTGTCCCGGGCCGGGCGCGGACCATCCCCGGATCGGGCGTCCGGTCAGGCGGCGCGGAGCAGTTCGGCGGCCCGCTCGGGCGCGATGTCATTGATGAAGACGCCCATTCCAGACTCCGAGCCGGCCAGGTACTTCAACTTGTCCTTGGCCCGCCGGATGCTGAACAGCTGCAGGTGCAGGTGCCCCAGTTCCCGGTCGACGCGTACCGGCGCCTGGTGCCAGGCCGCGATGTACGGCATGGGCACGTCGAACAGCGTGTCGAAGCGGCGCAGCAGATCCAGGTAGAGCGGGCCGAAACTGTCCCGCTCGGCGTCGTCGAGCGCCGGGATGTCCGGCACCGGCCGGTGCGGTGCCACGTGCACCTCGAACGGCCAGCGGGCGGCCGCCGGGACGTACGCCGTCCAGTGCTCGTTGGCGACGACGATACGGTCCCCGGCGGCACGCTCCGCGGCGAGCACGTCGGCGTACAGGTTGCCGCCGCCGGTGCGCTCGGCGTGCCGGCGGGCGGCCGTCAGCATCGACCGGGTGCGCGGGGTGACGAACGGGTACGCGTAGATCTGCCCGTGCGGGTGGTGCAGGGTCACACCGATCTCCACGCCCCGGTTCTCGAAGCAGAACACCTGCTCCACTCCGGGCAGCTCGCTCAGCGCCACCGTCCGGTCGGCGAGGGCGTCCAGCACGGTGCGGACCCGGCTCGGCGTCAGGCTGGCGAAGGAGGCGTTGTGGTCGTCGGTGAAACAGACCACCTCGCAGCGCCCCTGACCCGGTCGTACCGGAGTGAAGGGGGTGATCTCCGCGGGCTCCTCGGCGATCCGCTGGCTCAGCGACGGAAAGCGGTTCTCGAAGACCGCCACGTCGTAGTCGGGAGCGGGGATCTCGCTGAGCCGGTCGTCCCGGGAGGGGCAGAGCGGGCACTGGTCGGCCGGCGGGAGGAAGATCCGGGTCTGCCGGTGCACCGCCACCGCCACCCACTCGTCGGTCAGCGGGTCGTACCGCAGTTGGGAGGCCGACGGCGGCGGCGGCAGCTCCCGCCGGTCGGGCTGGTCGCGGACCGCGTCGTCCCGCTCGTCGAAGTAGATCAGCTCGCGGCCGTCCGCCAGCTCGATCGCCGTACGCTTCACCGCGACTCCTCCGCCACTGCCCGGCCCGTGCTCGTCACGACCACCAGCTCACCCACCTTCTCGTCGAGAATCCGGCGCGCCTCGGCTGTCAACTGGTCGTCGGTGACCAGCACGTCGGCGGCGGCCAGGCCGACGATCGAAGAAATGCCCACGGTCTCCCACTTGGTGTGGTCGGCCAGTACGACCAGCCGGTCGGCGGCGGCGACCAGGGCCCGGTCGGTCTCCGCCTCCATCAGGTTCGGAGTGGTGAAGCCGGCCCGTTCGCTGATCCCGTGCACGCCGAGGAAGAGCACGTCCAGGTGCAGCGAGCGGATCGCGTCCACGGCCAGCGGTCCGACGAGCGCGTCCGAGGGGGTACGCACCCCTCCGGTGAGCACCACGGTCTGGTCGGGTCGCCCCCCGGTGTGCAGGATCTCGGCCACCGGCAGCGAGTTGGTCACCACGGTCAGGCCGGGCACGTCGACGATACGTCGGGCCAGTTCGGCGGTGGTGGTGCCGGCGGAGAGGGCGACGGCGGCGCCGGGGCCGACCAGCTCCGCGGCCCGGGCGGCGATGGCGGCCTTCTCGGCGAGCTGCCGCACGGACTTGGCGTGGAAGCCGGGTTCGTCGGTGGAGCCGGGGCCGGCGACGGTGGCGCCGCCGTGCACCTTGGCGAGCAGGCCCTGCTCGTGCAGGGTGTCCAGGTCGCGTCGGATGGTCATGTCGGAGACGCCGAACTCGGCGGCCAGTTCGCTGACCCGTACCCCGCCGGTGGCGTGGACCCGGTCGAGGATGGCCGCCTGTCGTTGCCGCGCCAGCATCCGCCGCACCTCCCAGCTCCCGCGCACCTCACGTGCTCGAACGCGTTCCAACAAGAACGAACACTAGCGCGCAGTCAGCAGCGGCGGAAGGCGGCCCCCCTGGTAATCAGGTCGACTGAAGCCGGGGCTCCACCCAACCGGTCTCGGTGAGCAGATGCATCACCGCCTGCACCGCCTCCTCCACGCTGAGGTGGGTGGTGTCAACCACCAGATCGGCGTCGGTCGGCTCCTCGTACGGGTCGTCGATGCCGGTCATGCCGGTGAGCAGACCCGCGCGGGCGCGCGCATACAGGCCCTTGCGGTCCCGCTGCTCGCAGACCTCCAGCGGGGTGGCCACGTGGACCAGCACGAAACCCGCCCCGGCCGCGAGCGCCATCTCCCGGGCGGTCGCCCGCGCCTGGGCGTACGGGGCGATGGGGCAGCAGACACCCACCCCCCGATGCCGGGCGATCTCGGCGGCCACCCAGCCGATCCGGCGCACGTTGGCGTCCCGGTCGGCCTTGCTGAAACCCAGCCCGGCCGACAACTCTCGGCGCACCACGTCCCCGTCCAGCAGGGTCACCGTCCGCTCACCCTGCTCCCGCAGCAGGTCCGCCAGGCCGCGCGCGATGGTCGACTTCCCGGAGCCGGACAGGCCGGTCAGGAAGACCACCAGGCCCCGGTGCCGGCGCGGCGGACGGGCCCGGCTCAGCTCCTTGGCCACCGCCGGCGGAGTGTGCCACTCGGGCAGCGGGAAGCCCCGGTCCAGCAGATCGTCGATCTCCGCCTGACTGAGCGCCAGCCGGCGGTTACGGGGCGGGATGTCGTCCCGCCAGCGCCACTGCCCGTCCCGGTTGTCGTAGGCCAGCTCGCGGGGGACCAGCACCCGCAGCCCCGGCCCGGAGAACGACTCGCCGGTGGAGAGCAGGTGGGTCACCCCGTACGCGGCGGAGATCCGGGCCCGCAGCAGCGCGTCACTGATCTCGTCGCGGCGGCGCGGCAGCGGCACCGCGACCAGGGTGGCCGGGGGCATCCGGTCGCGGGCGGCGAAGACCGCGCGGACCAGCGCCTCCGAGGGCAGGCCGCCATGGCCGTCGTCACCCACCGGGATCATCACCAGCAGGTGCGCGCCCAGCGTGCGCGCGGCATGCGCGATCTGCGCCAACTGGGGCCGGTGCAGCGGCCGGTCGGCGATCACCCCGAGCACCCGGCCCGGAGGCAGCAGGGCACGGACCTCCTCCGGGGTGCGGCGCAGCCGCTGGAACGGGCCGTGCCCGCCGTCGCCGAGCCGGCGGACCGGGCCGCCCACACCGGCCACGCCCTCGCGGGCGGTCCACACGTCGAGGACCTCCAGCGCCGCCACCGGCGCGCCCTCGCCGTCACTGAGCACCAGCGTACGGCGGTCGGGGTGACGCGGGTCGAGCCCGGCGGCGAGTGCCGCCGGCACCTGGAGGGTCACCGGCACCGGCCAGGGCGTGCCGTCGGCGAGCCGGCCGCGCCGGTGCAGGGAGGCCAGGTCGGCCCGGGTCATGAAACCGGCCAGGGGGGCGTACGCCCCGGTCAGCAGCAACTCCAGGTCGGCCAGTTCAGCCGGGCGCGGCGTGTACGCCGGCGCGTCCCGAAGCACCTCGTCGGGCAGCACCCACCCGTTGCTCATCCGTACCCCTCACTCGCTGGCCTGGCCGGCACACAGTTTCGCAGCCGACCGGCGATCGGTCGAGAGCGCCACTCCACTCCCGCCCGCGAGCGTGGGCGCGGATCAGCCCGCCGGGGTCAGCGCGGCGGCGCCGAAGGAGACCGAGAACCGCTTGCACCAGATCGAGACGCTGGTCAAATGGGTCAGGTCGGTACGAGCGGGAATGTCGTACGCCTGATCGCCGCGGTTGCCCTTCAGCCGGCCCAGCTCGACCCAGCGGCCGTCGTCGAAGACGCCCCAGCCGGCCCGCCCCGTGCGCACCGGTTGGTCGCTGAGCCAGACCCGCAGGTCCGGCCCGTTGGAGGTGGACAGGCCGACCAGTTCCAGCCGGTGCTTGCCGTCGGCGGTGCGGATCACCCGGGCGGTGCCCGAGGTGTCGTGCTCGTGGGTGACGAACTCGCCGCGGCTGACCAGCACCGGCCCGGCCGGCGCGTCGGGCGTGGCCGGAGGGGCGGACGCCGTCGGTGCGCCGGACGCGGTGACCATGCCGGACGGGGTGGGAACCGGCTCGGTCGGCGCCGGCGCGGCCACCTCGGCCAGCCGTTCGTCGACCCGGGTGTCGGTCACCAGCTTCCACGGCTGGAACCAGTACAGCCCGAAGATCGCTCCGACGGCGAGGACGGCGACGACGAGCCAGGTCAACGGGGTACGCGGCAGGCGGGGCATGCCGTCCAGTCTCCGACAGTTCCGCCCGCCAGACAGCACACCGGCGGCTTACGAGAGCCTTACCGCCGCCCGGGTGTGGGTCTCAGGGGCGAGCCCGGGCGATTCCGGATACCCGTCGGGGGGTTCGCTTCCTAGGCTGACCGTCGTGACACTGATCGCGACCCAGTCGCTGACCAAGACGTACGGAGGCCGGATCACCGCGCTGTCCGACCTGACCGTCGCGGTCGAGCCGGGGATCATCGGACTGGTCGGTGCGAACGGCGCCGGCAAGTCCACCCTGATAAAGATCCTGTTGGGCCTGCTCGCCCCGAGCGGCGGGCGGGTCCGGGTGCTCGGCCTCGATCCGACCACCGACCCGGCCGCGGTGCGCGCCCGGGTCGGCTACATGCCCGAACACGACGCGCTCCCGCCCGATCTCTCCGCCGCCGAACTGGTCACCCACCTGGGGCGGATGAGCGGGCTGCCCCGCACGGCGGCCCGCGAGCGGGCCTCCGAGGCGCTACGGCACGTCGGCCTGCACGAGGAGCGCCACCGGGCCGTCGGCGGCTACTCCACCGGCATGAAGCAGCGGGTGAAGCTGGCCCAGGCCCTGGTCCACGACCCCGACCTGCTGCTGCTCGACGAACCGACCAACGGCCTCGACCCGGCCGGTCGCGACGACATGCTCGCGCTGGTGCACCGCATCGGCACCGAGTTCGGTATCTCGGTGCTGGTCTGCTCGCACCTGCTCGGCGAGGTGGAGCGGATCTGCGACACGCTGGTCGCCATCGACGGCGGCCGGCTGCTGCGGGCCGGCCCGATCGCCGCGATGACCTCCGCCACCGACGTGCTGGCCGTCGAGGTCAGCGAGGGCACGGAGAGCCTGGCCGACCGCCTCGCCGCGCTCGACCTGCCGGTGACCCGCGACGGCCGGACGCTGCTCGTCCCGCTCGCCGACGAGGCCACCTACGACCTGATCCTCGGTGCGGTCGCCGAACTGGACCTGCCGCTGCACCGGCTGGACCAGCGCCGGCACCGGGTGGCCGAGCTGTTCGCCCCGAGGGAGCCCACCCATGTCTGAGCCGACCGGCGTCATCCACGACATCGGCTACCAGCGCTACACCGGCCCCCGGCTGGGCCGCCGGCAGGTCTTCGGGGCGCTCTGGCTGCACGGTCTGCGTACCATCTTCGGCCTGGGCCGAAGCGCCAAGGCGAAGATCTTTCCCTGGCTGGTGATCGGCATCGTCACCCTGGTGGCGGCCGGGCTCACCGCGGTACGCAGCCAGACCGGTCAGGTGGTGATGACGTACGCCCAGTTCGCCGACGCGATGAGCTGGCTGGTCATCTTCTTCGCCGCGGTCGCCGCTCCCGAGCTGGTCTCCCGGGATCTGCGCAGCGGGGTGCTGCCGCTGTACTTCTCCCGCCCGCTGCCACGCGGCGACTACGCGCTGGCCAAGCTGTTGGCGCTGGCCACCGGGCTCTGGCTGCTGCTCGGCGGGCCGCAGCTGGTGATGTTCCTCGGTGCCGCCTTCGCCACCGGCGAGGGGCTCACGGGGGTACGCGACGAACTGTTCGACCTGCTGCCGGGGCTGCTCTACGCCGGCCTCTGGGCGGTGGTCTTCGCCTCGGTCGGTCTGCTGGTCGCCTCGCTCACCGGGAAGCGGGCGTTCGCCGCCGGTGGCGTGGTGGCGGTCTTCCTGATGACCACCCCGATCGTCGGTGTGCTCTCCATCCTGCCCTCCCGCACCGTCAACGAACTGGCCCTGCTCGCCTCACCGTCCACCCTCGTGCAGGGCGTCGGCCTGTTCACCCTCGGCGACCAGATGGCGCCTGCCGGAGCGGCCGATGAGATGATCGGCGACTTCGGTCCGGTGTACGCCCTCGGCGCGGTGCTGCTGGTCGCCGCCTGCGTCGCCCTGCTGCTGCTGCGATACCGGAAGGTGGCCGCCCGATGACCACGCTCAGTGCCGAGGCCACCGCCCCGGCGGTCACCACCAGCACCCTGGCGCTGGCCGGCGTCTCCCGCTGGTACGGCAACGTGGTGGCCGTCAACGACGTCAGCATGCGGCTCGGGCCGGGCGTGACCGGCCTGCTCGGCCCGAACGGGGCGGGGAAGACCACGCTGCTGCACATGATGGCCGGCTTCCTGGCCCCGTCGCGGGGGACGGTCACCCTGGACGGGGAGCCGACCTGGCGCAACCCGCCGGTGTACCGGCGGCTCGGGCTGGTCAGCGAGCGGGAGGCGGTGCACACCTTCCTCACCGCGTACGAGTTCGTGCTGGCCAGCGCGAAGCTGCACCGGCTGCCCGACCCGGCGGCGGCAGCCCGCCGGGCGATCGCCCTAGTCGAGTTGGAGGGCGCGCAGGACCGCCGGATCGGCACGTACTCCAAGGGCATGCGGCAGCGCGCGCGGGTCGCCGCCGCGCTGGTGCACGACCCGCAGGTGCTGCTGCTCGACGAGCCGTTCAACGGCATGGACCCGCGCCAGCGGCTGCACATGATGACGTTGCTGCACTCCCTCGGTGACGCCGGCCGGACCATCCTGTTCAGCTCGCACATCCTGGAGGAGGTCGAGCAGGTCTCCGGCACGGTGCAGGTGATGGTGGCCGGGCGGCTCGCCGCCTCCGGTGACTTCCGCACCATCCGCCGGCTGATGACCAACCGGCCGCACGTGTTCGCGGTCCGCTCCACCGACGACCGGGCGCTGGCCGTCGCGCTGATGGCCGAGCCCTCGGTCACCGGCGTCGAGCTGGACCGGACGGGGCTGACCGTCAAGGCCGGTGACTACGGTGCGTTCACCCGAGCCCTGCCCAAGGTCGCGTTGGCCCGTGGCGTGCGGGTCCGGCAGCTGCTGCCGGAGGACGAGTCCCTGGAGAGCGTCTTCTCCTACCTGCTGGAGGGTTGACCGGTGAGTGCGAGGAGTGAACGAGCGCAGCGAGTGAGCCCCACAGTCACGAACGGAAGGTTGACCGGTGAGTGCGAGGAGTGAACGAGCGCAGCGAGTGAGCCCCACAGTCACGAACGGAAGGTTGACCGGTGAGTGCGAGGAGTGAACGAGCGCAGCGAGTGAGCCCCACAGTCACGAACGAGAGAGGCTGAACGGTGTCGACCGTTACCTGGATCACCGCGCGGGGCCTGTTCGGCCGCCGCCGGTTCCTGATGTTGCTGCCGCTGCCCGCGGTGCTGGTGGGCCTCGCGGTCCTCTGCCGGTCGTTGGGCGTCGACCCGGCCGAGTGGGGGCCGCCGGTGCTGGTGGGCCTCGGCCTGGCCGTGGTGCTGCCGGTGGTGTCGCTGGTGGTCGGCACCGGTGTGCTGGGCGCCGAGATCGACGACGGCACGGTGGTGCACGTGTTGACGAAGCCGCTGCCGCGATGGCAGATCGTGCTGCCGAAGCTCGCGGTCGCGACCGGGGTGAGCGCGGCCACCATCGCCGTGCCGATCGTCGTCGCGGGTGTGCTCGCCGACTCGGTACGCCTCGGCGTGGCGCTCGCCGCCGCCTCGGCGCTGGGCGCGCTGGCGTACTCGGCGTTGTTCCTGGCGTTGAGCCTGGTCACCCGGCGGCCGGTGCTGCTCGGCCTGGTCTACGTGCTGATCTGGGAAGGGCTGCTGGGCCGGTTCGTCAGCGGCACCAAGGTGCTGTCGGTGCAGCAGTGGGTGATCGCCCTCGCCGACCGGCTCGCCCCCACCGACCTGCTCACCGGGGCGGTCTCCGTACCCGTCGCCGCCGTGCTGACCGCCCTGGTCGCGGTCGGCTTCACCGCTTTGGCCATCGACCGCCTCCGCTCCTTCTCGGTGGCCGGCGAAACCAGCTGAGGGGTAACGAAGGGTTCCCTGTCCACGACGCGCTGCGGGGCGGTGACCAGCGCCGCCCCGCAGCGCAGCCGTTCCGCTCCATTGGTAGCGTGGACCGGCGCTCCCGCCCCCACGTCCCGGACCGTGCGCCCGCTGTCGCCGCTCGCTCCGCAGCCCGCCGACCGGCTCGGCGAAAGGTGCACCCTCATGCCCCACCACCCCGATGTTGACCGGACACCGCCACGGGGGACAGCTGCCCGGTCGCACCGCGCCGGCGGTGGAAGGCCGAGCAGGTGGGTTCGAGTGACTGGTCGGCGCGCGCTTGCGGCGGCGGTGGTCCTCGCGGTGGGCGCAGCAGCCGCAGTCACCGGCATCGTCCTGCGCGAACCGCGCGAGACGCCCACGACCTTCGTCGCGGCCGGCGCGGCACCGACGCCCGCCGCACCGTCCACCACAGTGTCGGCTTCCGCATCAGCTACGTCTTCGAGCAGCCCTTCGCCGACCGCCACCGGTCCGACCGCCGCCGATCCGGGCGCCGACCCCGGCGTCGATCCGGTCTTCACCACCGACCCGGACCTGAGGCGCGCGGAGACGTACCGGTACCGCGTGACCAGGCCCGGCGACCATGCGCTGCCGGCCGGCACCGTCCCGCTGCGCTACGACGTGTCGACCGCCGCCACCTCGCCGCTGAAAGCCGAATTGACGAAGATCCGGGACAGGCTGGCGGGTGGAAGCGGGCTCGCCCTGTACCTGACCGGGGGCACCGCCCTCAACGACGCCGACCTGGCCGCCCTGCAGACGCTGCACCGCCCCGCAGGCAGCGGCGGGCTCGGGCTGACCAATCTGGCTCGGCTGCACGTGTACAACCTGCGCTCGCTCCAGGGGGGTCGGGAGTGCACACCCGACTCGGGTCTGCCCTGCGCCGGCCAGATCGCACGCGGCGGGCGCTCGCCCTACCTGTGGCACAACGGCTGGTGGGACACGTGGGTCCGGCACCTCGTCCTCGACGACCTGGAAGAGGTCAAAGCCGGCACGTTCAGCAACCACAACTTCGCCAGCGTGAGCCTGCGCGCCGCCCGCACGGTCGGCGTCATGGCCTTCGGCCACGCACCGTACGCGCGGCTCGCCGTCGTTTACCTGCCCAGCGCCACCGCCGTCGGCCGGCATGCGTTCCGGCGCAATCAGTACCTGGTGAAGGTCAATCTGCCCCGAGCGGTGACGGTGGACGAATTCGCGTTCGACGACACCTCCCGGTTGCGGTACCTCGCCGCCGCGAACCTCGAATCGCTCGGCCGTAACGCCCTCAACGACACCCACGCGCTGCGGGCCGTGCACCTGCCGAAGCTCACCTACCTGGGCATCAACTGCTTCGACCTCAACGGTGACGCGGCCTCAGGGACCGGACTGAAGGTCCTGCGCCTGCCGAAGCTGCAAACCCTCGACAAGAACGCCATCACCGGCTTCGCGAACCTGCGGCAGGTCTGGGCACCCGCACTCACCACCGCCTGGCATGACTCGATCACCAACAATCCGCGGCTGTCGACCGTGTACGCGCCCGGCCTGCGCAAGCTTGGACCACGCGTGTTCGCGAACAACGCGGCGCTGCGCTCCGTCTATCTCGGCGCTCGACCGCCGGCACAGGATCCCGCCGCGTTCACCGGCACGGACGCGTCGAAGCTCACGCTCCACCACCCGGCCGGCGGCGCGTGGGCCTCGTTCCGCCCTGCCGGTAACGCCGGTCTCCGAGTGGTCGAGCAGTAGACGCTGGTATGGGGAAGGTCCCCGCCTCGGGGACCTTCCCCATACCTCAGAAGGCGCAGGCGATCACCAGCTCGGGGGTGCGGTCGGGGAGAAGGTCGAGCTTGCCGACGCGGCCCGCCGCCTTCAGATCGTCGGCGACGACCGTGAGGCGGTCGAGCAGGGCTGCCGGGCCGAGCGCCTCGGCCAGCGGCACCTCCGCCTTCATCGACAGTTTCCGCTCCGACTTGGCGCGGCGCACCTGGCTCAGCGCGTCCCCGGCGAGTCGCAGCAGCTCCGGGTCGCCCTCGCCGGCGATCGCCCGCTTCACCTCGTACGTGGTCGGCCAGGTCGCGCGGTGCACCGAGCCGTACCGCCACCAGGACCACACCTCCTCGGTGACGTAGGGCAACACCGGGGCGAAGAGCCGCAACTGCACCGACAGCGCGGTCGCCAGCGCCGCCCGGGCCGAGTCGGCCGCGGGCCCGCTGCCGTAGGCGCGTTCCTTCACCAGTTCGATGTAGTCGTCACAGAATCGCCAGAAGAACGCCTCGCTGGCCTGCAACGCCGCCGTGTGGTCGTACCCGTCGAAGGCCGCCGTGGCCGCCGTGACCACGGTGGAGAGTTCGGCCAGCATGGCGGTGTCCAGCGGGGCGGTCGCCGGCGCGCGCAAGGCGTCGGCGGCGCCCAGTCCGAGGGCGAACTTCGAGGCGTTGAGCAGTTTCGTGGCGAGCCGCCGGCCCACCTTGATCTGGGCGGCGTCGAAGGCGAGGTCCATGCCCGGCCGACCGTTGGCCGCCCAGTAGCGGACCGCGTCCGAGCCGTGCTGCTCCAGTAGGGACATCGGGGTGACCACGTTCCCCTTGGACTTCGACATCTTCTTGCGGTCCGGGTCGAGGATCCAGCCGGAGAGCACCGCCGTGCGCCAGGGCAGCACGCCGTGTTCCAGGTGGGAGCGGACCACCGTGGAGAACAGCCAGGTCCGGATGATTTCCTGGCCCTGGGGGCGCACATCCATCGGGAACACCTGGTCGAACAGGTCCGGGTCGGTTTCCCAGCCGCTGACGATCTGCGGGGTCAGCGACGAGGTGGCCCAGGTGTCCAGCACGTCCGGGTCGCCGACGAAGCCGCCGGGCACGCCGCGCTGCGACTCGTCGTACCCGGGCGGCGGCTCGCCGGACGGGTCGACCGGCAGCGTCGACTCGTCGGGTGTGAGAGGCTGGGTGTAGTCCGGCTCGCCAACGTCGTCGAGCCGGTACCACACCGGCACCGGCACCCCGAAGAAGCGCTGCCGGCTGACCAGCCAGTCCCCGGTCAGCCCGCCCACCCAGTGGTCGTACCGGTGCTTCATGTGCTCCGGCACCCAGCGCAGTTCGCCGCCACGGGCCAGCAGCTCCTCCCGCAGGCGACCGTCCCGGCCGCCGTTGCGCAGATACCACTGCCGGGTGGAGACGATCTCCAACGGCCGGTCGCCCCGCTCGTAGAACTTGACCGGGTGGGTGATCGGAAGGGGCTCACCGACCAGCTCACCGGCGTCGGCCAGCATCCCGACCATTCTCGACCGGGCGGTGCTGACGCTCTGCCCGGCCAACGCCGCGTAGGGGTCGGCCGGCACGCCGGCCGGCGGCTCCGGCACCAGCCGTCCGTCCCGACCGATCACCACCCGGGTCGCCAGGTCGAGATCCCGCCACCAGGTGACGTCGGTCAGGTCGCCGAACGTGCAGACCATCGCGATGCCGGTGCCCTTGGCCGGGTCCGCCAGCGGGTGCGCGCGCACCGGCACCTCAACCCCGAAGACCGGGGTACGCACGGCCGTGCCCACCAGGTCGGCGTACCGCTCGTCGTCGGGGTGGCAGACCAGTGCGACGCAGGCCGGCAGCAGCTCGGGTCGGGTGGTGTCGATCAGCACCTCGCGCCCGCCCGGCCCGGTGAACCGGAGCCGGTGGTACGCCCCCGGCCGTTCCCGGTCCTCCAGTTCCGCCTGGGCCACGGCGGTGGCGAAGCCGACGTCCCACAGGGTCGGCGCCTCGGCCTGGTACGCCTCGCCCCGGGCCAGGTTCCGCAGGAAGGCACGTTGACTGGTCGCCCGCGCGGCCCGCCCGATCGTGGTGTACGTCAGCGACCAGTCCACCGACAGCCCCAGCCGCCGCCACAGCGCCTCGAAGACCTGCTCGTCCTCGGCGGTGAGCCGTTCGCACAGCTCGACGAAGTTGCGCCGGGAGATCGAGGTCGGCTGCCGGCGTTGCGCCTCGCTGACCGGGGTGGTCGGTGGCTGCCAGGCCGGATCGTACGGCAGGGCCGGGTCGCAGCGCACCGCGTACACGTTCTGCACCCGCCGCTCGGTGGGCAGGCCGTTGTCGTCCCACCCCATCGGATAGAAGACCGCCTTGCCGCGCATCCGCTGGAAGCGGGCCACCGTGTCGGTGTGCGTGTACGAGAAGACGTGCCCCATGTGCAGCTCGCCGGAGACGGTCGGCGGTGGGGTGTCGATGGAGAACACGTCGTCGCGGCGACCGCCCCGGCCGGAGGTGCCCGTCGCCGGTACGCGCGTCCTCGTCCGGTCGAACGCGTAGGTGCCGTCCTCCTGCCAGCGGCGCGCCCAGGTCGCCTCGAGCCCGTCCAGGGTGGGACGCTCGGGGACACCGCCGCGCGCCGTTCTCGCCGTGTCGGTCATCCGTCGATCCTAGGCAGCGCTGCCCTCTTGTGCCTTCGCGATTCGACCCGGCCCGGGTTCCTAGCTCGGCTGCCGGCAGGGGCGGAGGCAGTTACGGCCGGGTCGAGGAGCGGACGGGGGTGAGTAGGGGCCCTGGGTGGCGATCTCGAAGCCCATCCCGGTGCGGGCGTTCACCCGGTCGAGGATGGTCGAGACCGGCGCGTAGACGTTCTTCTCGTCGGGGTTGGTGCACGGGCCGCCGCCCGGGTCGCCGGTGGACAGGATGCCCAGGGCCCTGCCGTTGGACTCGGTGAACAGCTCACACGCCTTCGGGACCGAACCGGCGTCGTAGCGGGCCTGCGTGTGTACCGGCACGGCCGGCGCTCCGCCGTGGACCGGGGTGGGGTGGCCGCCCGTCCGGATGTACCGACGGGGGCCCCTGCGGCCGGCGGCGGCGCTCAGATCAGCGAGGCCCGCCAGTGCCGGTGCAGGGCGGCGTACCGGCCACCGGCGGCGGCCAGCCGGGCCGGCGGGCCGTCCTCCACGATCCGGCCGCCGTCGAGCACCAGCACCCGGTCGGCGGTCTCCACCGTGGAGAGCCGGTGCGCGATGATCAGCGCGGTACGGTCGCGCAGCACGGTGCCGAGCGCCCGCTGCACCAGCCGTTCGGTCGGCACATCCAGCGACGACGTCGCCTCGTCGAGGATCAGCACCCGCGGGTCGGCCAGGAACGCCCGGGCGAACGCGACGAGCTGCCGTTGCCCGGCGGAGAGCCGGCCACCGCGCCGGTGCACGTCGGTGGCGTACCCGTCGGGAAGGCCGGCGATGAAGTCGTGCGCGCCGATCGCCCGCGCGGCGGCCTCCACCGCCGCGTCGTCGGCGGTGGGCCGGCCGAACCGGATGTTCTCCGCCACCGTGCCGTTGAACAGGTGGTTCTCCTGGGTGACCAGCACCACGGCCCGGCGCAGCACGGCGTCGGCCAGGTCACGCAGGTCGACCCCGTCCAACTCCACCGTGCCGGTGTCCGGGTCGTGGAAGCGGGCCAGCAGCTTGGCGATCGTGGACTTGCCCGCGCCGGTCGGCCCGATCAACGCGACCGTCTGCCCGGCCGGCACCCGCAGCTCCAGCCCGGTCAGGATGGGAGCCTGCGGGCGGTAGCCGAACGAGACGGCCCGGAACGACACCGCGCCGCGCTGCGGGCCGGCCGGCAGGGGCGTCGGTCGGGGCGGCTCCGGCACGCCGGGCGGCTCGTCCAGCACCCCGGCCAGCTTCTCCAGCGCCGCCGTGGCGGACTGGAGCGTGTTGTAGAACTGGCTCAGTTCCTGCATCGGCTCGAAGAAGCGGCGCAGGTAGAGCAGGAACGCGGCGAGCACCCCCACCTCCATGCCGCCGCCGAGCACCCGCCACCCGCCGTAGCCGAGCACCACCGCCACGGTGCCGTTCCCGATCACCTTGATCCCGGGGGAGTACGTGGCGATGAGCCGGAACCCGTACAGGTTGGCCCGCCGGTACTCGTCGTTCAACCCGTCGAAGATCTGCTGGTTGCGCTGTTCCCGACGGAACGCCTGCACGGCCCGGACGCCGCGCAGCGACTCCACGAAGTGGACGATCATCAACGCGGCCGCGTCCCGGCTGCGCCGCCACGCGCCGGCCGAGGCCCGGGCGAACCAGCGGGACAAGGCGAACAGGAACGGGAACGCCAGCAGGGCCACCGCCGCCAGCGGCAGATCCAGCCAGAGCAGGACGGCGGCCACCGACACCACCGTCAAGCTGGCCGTCACCAGGCTGTCGATGCCGCCGTCGACCAGCTCGGCGATCGAGTCCAGGTCGCTGGTGAGTCGGGAGACCACCCGGCCGGAGGTGTAGCGCTCGTGGAAGCCGACACAGAGGCGGAGGAAGTGGCCGTACACCCGCTGACGTAGATCGAGCAGGACGGCCTGGCCGATCCGGGCGGAGAGGGTGAGGAAGCCGCGCCGGGCCGCGTACTCGGTGCCCGCCGCGACGGCGAAGGACCCGGCGACGGCGGCCAGCGGGCCCGGGTCGCCGGCCCGCAGCGGCGGCACGGCCCGGTCGATGCCGAGCATGACCAGGTACGGCCCGGCCATCGCGGCGGCGTTCTGGGCCAGCAGCAGCGCGGCGGCCAACCCGAGCCGGGCCCGGTGCGGGCGCAGCAGGTCCCGCAGCAGCGCCCGGCTGCGGGCACGTAGCCGGGCCACCGCCTCCGGTGCGGTGTCCTCGGCGCGGCTGCGGTCGGCGTCGGGGTCGGTGGCCCGGCCCCGCCAGTGGGACGGGTCGACGCCGTTCGGGCGGGGGCGCGGCACCTCACCGGTCACGACCGCACCAGGCCGTCCCGGCTCGCCGGTTCGGCGCAGAGCACCGCCCGGTACGCCGGAACCGTGGCCAGCAGTTCGGAGTGGTGGCCGACGGCGGTGATCCGCCCGTCGTCGAGCAGCGCGACCCGGTCGGCCAGGGCCACGGTGGACGGTCGGTGCACCACCAGCAACGCGGTGGTGTCCCGCAGCACCCGTTTCAGGGCCGCCTCGACCAGCGCCTCGGTGTGCACGTCCAGTGCGGACAGCGGATCGTCCAGGACGAGCAACGCCGGTCGGCCCAGCACCGCCCGGGCCAGCGCCAACCGCTGCCGCTGCCCACCGGAGAGCGACAGTCCCTGCTCGCCGACCCGGGTGGCCAGCCCCCACGGCAACTCGTACGCGAAGTCGGCCTGGGCCAGCGCGAGCGCCGCCCGGACCTCGTCCTCGCCGGCGTCCGGCCTTCCCAGGGTGAGGTTCTCCCACACCGACATGGAGAACAGGGTCGGTTCCTCGAACGCTGTGCCGACCAGCCGGCGCAGCGAGGACAGCCGCAGGTCGCGTAGGTCGTGCCCGTCCAGGGTGATCCGGCCGCCGGTCACCTCGTGCAGCCGGGGGACGAGGGAGAGCAGGGTGGTCTTGCCCACACCGGTCACGCCCACCAGCGCCAACGTCTCACCGGGCTCGACGGTCAGCTCGATCTCCCGCAGCACCGGCGCGGCGGCACCGGGGTAGCGGAACGACACGCCCTCGAACCGGAGCCGGCCCCGGACCGCGTCCCGGGCCAGTGGGACCGCGTGCGGAGCGTCCAGGATCGACGGCGGAGTGTCCAGTACCTCATGGATCCGGTCGGCGGCGGTGGCTGCCTCCTGACCGTTGGCGATGATCCAGCCGAGTGACTGCACCGGCCAGATCAGCATGAGCTGGAGGCTGACGAAGGCGACCAGTTCACCGACGGTGAGCGTGCCCCGGGCGACCAGCGCCGTCCCGTACACCAGCACCACGCCGAGGGTCAGGTTGGGCACCAGGTCGAACAGCGCGGAGGTGCGGGCCAGCAGCCGGGCCTTTCCGATGCCGGTGTCGTGCAGCGCCCGCGCCCGGCCGGCGAACCGGTCGGCCAGCTCCGGACCCCGCCCGTACGCCTTCACGGTGCGCAGCCCCTGCGCGGTCTCCTCGACCAGGGTGGCCACGTCGCCCTGCTGATCCTGCATCCGCCGGGACGCCGCGTGGTAGTGCCGGGCGAACCGGCGGCTGATCAGGAACAGCGGTGCCGCGCTGGCGGCCACCAGCAGCCCCAGCGGCGTGTGCAGGCGCAGCAGCAGCGCCACCACGGCCAGGTAGGTGACCACGTTGAGCACCAGGAAGAGCAACCCGAAGGAGAGAAACCGGCGGATCACCGACAGGTCGCTGGTGACCCGCGAGAGCAGTTGGCCGGATTGCCACCGGTCGTGGAAGTCGACCGGCAGGCGTTGCAGGTGGGCGTAGACGTCGGTGCGGATCGCCGTCTCCATGCCGACCGAGGAGGAGGACTGCGTCCACCGCCGGATGAAGATCAGCACCGCTTCGGCGAGCCCGAGCAGCAGGGCCAGGCCGCCGAGGCGGAGCAGGCCGGCCGGGTCGCGTTCCGCGACCGGCCCGTCGACCACACGCTGGGTGAGCAGCGGCACCGCCAGGCTGGCCGCGGTGGCGGCCAGGCTGGCGAGCAGTAACCAGCAGAACTGGCCCGCGTACGGGCGCAGGTAGCGGCGCAGCCGCCAGAGGTTGCGCAGGGGGCGCAGGCCGGCGTCGACCCGTCGGGTGGGGTCGCCGTCGCGCAGCGCAGGCACTACCCGACGGTAGCGTCAATCGGGAGCATCGCCGGTGTCGGCTTGCTGTCAGAGTGCCGTTCGTGGCCGAGCAGCCACGTCTTGACCTCCAGTCCCCAGCGGTAGCCGCCGAGCGTGCCGTCGGTGCGCAACACCCGGTGACAGGGGACGAAGAGGGCGGCGGCGTTGCGGGCGCAGGCGGCGGCGGCCGCGCGGACCGCCGCCGGCCGTCCGGCCCGGGCGGCGAAACCGGTGTACGTCACCGGCTCGCCGGCCGGCACGTCCCGAAGCACCTGCCAGGCGTGCGCCATGAACGCGCCGCCGGTGTGCTGCTGCACCGGCACCGGGTCGATGGCGGTGAGGTCGCCGTCCAGGTAGGACACGACGGCCCGGTTGACCGGCCCGAGGTCGCCGCGCGGGCGGAGGTCGCCGCGCAGGCCCGAGTGGACGAGGGGGAGCAGGGTCGCCGGGTCCGGGGTGAAACCGGCGGCGCGTACCGCCCCGTCGGGGCCGGCTAGCACGCTCAGCGGGCCGATCGGGGTGTCGATGACGGTGCTGTCGATGGTCATGCTGCTCTCCAGAGTCGGATCGTCGCGTACGAGCGCCAGGGGCGCCAGCGCTGCGAGTGGCTGTCCAGGGTCGAGGGGGCGTCGGGCAGGCCGAGGGCGGCGGCACCTCGGCCTGCCGCCAGGTCGGTGGTGAGCAGGACGTCCGGGTCGCCGAGGGCGCGCATGGCGACGTAGCCGGCGGTCCAGGCGCCGATTCCGGGGATGGCGAGCAGCCGCCGTACCGTCTCCGGGCGGTTCCCGCCCGGGTCGAGCACCAGTTCCCCGGCGGCCACCGCGCGGGCGAGCGCCCGTACCGTCTCCCGTCGCCGCGTGGGCATCGCGAACGCCGAATCCGCCAGCCCCGCGATCTCCGCCGCCCCCGGAAACC
>NZ_SMKF01000115.1 GCF_004348325.1 Micromonospora sp. KC213
GGCCTAAAATGCCTGCTTGTGATCTTGGCGGGCTTGTATGTTCACCGTTACGGTGATCCCGCCGCGCGTCCGGTGGTGGCCCTGCACGGAATCCGGGGCCACGGTGGTCGGTGGCGGCACCTCGCCGAACGGCACCTTCGCGACTCGTACGTCGTCGCGCCGGACCTGCGCGGACACGGGCGCTCCGACGGCACGCCGCCGTGGAGCGTGGAACGCCACGTGGATGACGTACTCGGCGTGCTGGACGAACTCGGGCTTGACCGAGTCGACGTCATTGGGCATTCCTTCGGTGGATTGATCGCCCTGTACCTGACACGGACGGCGCCGCACCGGGTGGCCCGGCTCGCCCTGCTCGACCCCTCGGTCGGCCTCGATCCTCACGGCGTTCGCGAAAATGCTCACCGGTCGCTGGTGGTGCCCTCGTTCGCCGACCAGGTGCAGGCGCGATCGGAACGTGAGGCCGCATGGCCTTACGCATCGCCGGAGGTGTTGGACGATGATGTCGCCGAGCACCTGGCGCAGGGTTCCGACGGTCGCTGGCGGTGGCGGTTCGAAGCGGCGGCGGTGGTGACGGCGTACTCCGATATGGCCCGACCGGCGTTGGTCCCCACCGTGCCCACCCTCCTCCTGATCGGCCAACGCGCCGGGTTCGTCCGGCCGGAGTTCGTCGCCGACTGCCGGGCCGCTCTCGGTGCCGACCTCACCGTTGCCGAGTTGGACTGCGGCCACATGCTCTACCTCGAACGCCCGGACGAGGTCGGCGGACTGTTGCGTCCTTTCCTCACCGGCAACCGATCCATGCAAAGCCCGCCCCACAACGGCGGCGACGTAGCGGCGCACAGGACGACGTTCGTCATGGCTGAAGCCGGACGCGCACACACGAGAACATCCCCTCGCTCGACCACATCGCCCCACGGAACCTAGCCACTGCCCACGGCCCTCGCGGGAAATGTCGGTCACAGCAGCCTCAGCCACGTATCCCCATGACACACATCTGCCGCTGAGCGGGCTTGGGCCTGCCGCAGGCACCTGACCAGCCGTCATGCTGCGAACGCCTGGCGCAAGCGCGCCGGGCCCGCAGTCTCCCTCAGCCACTCACCTTTCGGCATCAAGGTCTGTTCGTCCAGCTAGCTTGTTCCATGGGTGACCGTCGACCTATAGTGATCTTCATGGTCACGGGTGCGTCGATGTGCCCGGCAGCACTCCGACCGGGTGACCTGGTAGCGCTGATCGCACCGTGCGGCTGGGTACGTCCGGAACGCGCCGAGGCTGCGGCCAACGTGCTGAGCGCCTGGGGTCTTCGCGTACGGCTGGGCAGCAACGCGCTGCGCCGCTACTTCTACCTCGCCGGGACCGACGAGGAGCGGCTGGCCGACCTCAACAGCGCGTTCCGCGACCCGGACGTGCGCGCGGTCTTGTGCATCCGAGGTGGATACGGCGCGCAACGGATCGTCGACGGTATCGACTTCGACGCCGTCCGCGCTGATCCGAAACTGTTCATGGGCTTCTCCGACATCACGGCGTTGCACGTCGCGCTGTGGTGCGAGACGCGGCTGGCCACGATCCACGGCCCAACGGCCTACGGCCTGGCCACAGGCCCCGACTGCACGAGGGCTCTCGACGCCCGGCAGGCGTTGATGACCCGGGACCCGATCGTCATGACCCCGGACGAAAACGAAGGCACGGCCCAACTCCGGCTGGCCGGCCGCGCGGAGGGTGTCCTGCTCGGCGGGAATCTGACCATGCTGGCCGCGACAGCGGGAACCCGGCATCGGCCGGATCTCAACGGGGCGATCCTGATGATCGAAGCGACCGACGAGGAGCCCTACCGCGTTGACCGTTCGCTCGTGCAGCTCAAACGGGCGGGATGGCTCGATGGCGTCGCAGGGGTCGCCGTCGGTCAGTTCACCAGATGCGAGGACGACGGCCCAACTCCGACGGTGCAGCAGGTACTCGCAGAACAACTCGGTTCGCTCGGCGTGCCGGTGCTGGGCGGCCTGCCATTCGGCCACGGCGAACAGCAAACCGCATTAGGCCTCGGCGTGCCAGCCATACTGGACGCCGACACGCGGACACTAACGGTCCAGCCGGTCGGCCAGTAACCATCCTCCTCTAGCCGCGAACCGCTCGCCGAGGAGCGTGACGGGCTGGCGCGGCGGCTCGGCTCGCGGACATGCCGAGAAGCGGACGCGTCGACTGTGCACGAGGGCGTCATGGCGGGTCGGACTCCGGGGCACCACGAGCACTACGTGCGAATGTCGCGCGGTTGAGGGAGCTTTCACTGCGGTCCGTCACAGTGCCGTCCGTCACGGCGAAGCGATCACGAGTGGGCCCCGACGTCCCAGCGTCCACACGGTGAGCGCGAAGCAGCAGAGCGTCGTTCCCGTGATCGTGACCGCTGTCCAGCCGCCCGCGGACCAGAGCGTGGTCGCGGCGGCGGAGCCGATCGCGCCGCCGATGAAGTTGCCGGTGGCCAGCGCGGTGTTGAGCCGGCTGCGGGCGGCGTGGGAGAGGGCGAACAGCCGCGCCCGGTTGAGCAGTGCCTGCGTCTGGAGGGCGACATCGATTATCAGTCGGAAGGTCCAACCCGCATCCGATGGCTTCCATGTAATAGATAAGCCCCGCTGGACTACCGTGTATGCGTGCCCAAGCCTGTGGACCTGTCGAGTCCGGCTACGCGCCGGGAAGCGCTCCGGATGGTGGATGTCGGTGACCCTCGTCCCCATCACGCGATGCTGCAGGAGATTTTTGACCTCGAGAGGACTTGGCGCGAAGGCCCGGACAGTGGCGAGAGCGACGAGTACGAGCAGATCTACGTGACAGCCTTCTTGTTGTTTCTGACCGGTGATCCGGCAGACTCGTGCCGCCTGTATGGCGCGAAATTCCGGACCAGTGACATGGACTTGGGCATTGGCTTTGACGCGCAAGCCATCTTCGGTGCCGGTCGGCACGAAACGCTGCGGTGGCTCGCGGAGAACGGGTACACCGACGAGTGTGCGCATCTTTCCGAGTGGTTGTTGTACGCGGAAGACCCGAGGATCGAAGACTGGGCTCGGCAAGTACGCGACTACTTCTACTCGCCGAACGGCGTTTTGCTTCTGGACCAGCTCTGATCAGAAATCTCGTGGCCTGTTGCAATCGTTCATCCAGCGCGGCCGGCACATGATCTTCTGCCGCAGGGCGGTGAGTCGGCGACCTCCCCGCGTGTGCTGCAAGGCCCGTCGTTCCCCAACGCCCCGTAGTGAGGTAAAAGAGCCCAGCTTCAACCTGTGCCGGCGCGCGCCCTGCCCGCTGGCCCCAGCCTTCCAGCAGTTCCAAGTACTGCTCATAGTCGGGCGTCTTACCTACGCGTAGCGACGCCACCCGCTGGGCGCGGAGCCACTTGGCGACCTGTGCGTCGAAGATTGGTGCGGCGTTCGGGTCAGCGATGCCATCGACCCCCGTGGTGAAGTACAGCCACTTGGTGAAGAACGGTCCCCAGGTATGCGACCTTGCCAGTGTTGTTCATCCACCTGAACCCCTCGACAGGGCCCCGTTCGCAAGCGACTGCCGCTCCGGTAGCCAGCTTCTCGCGGACGTCTGCCCTGATCGCTGCGGCGGCAGAGGCTTTGCCACGCACCCCGGTAAGAACCCAGCGCACACGCGCCAAGCCATAGCCGGTGGTTCCGTACCCCCAGATCATCGCTGCGACGAACGCAGGCAGGACTCGACCGGTCGTCAACTCCCCAAGAACGACGGCGCGTGTGGTTTCCCGATCAACCCTCTCGCCGAGGCGGTGCAGCAGTTCGACGCTCGGCTGATCGTCGTGCAGCGCGGCCTCCCACAGCCCGGCGCCAATGGAAGTTCCTCTGCTCGGCCTCTCCTGCGAGATGGGCGGACAACTCGTGCGGCATAGTCGTGTGCAAAGGCCATCGTGCTGCAACGCCAGCCGTTGTAGGGCTCCGGCTCCGAGGCGCGCCGCTCCGCCATCCGCTCATCGCCCAGCGGGCGCTCCGCTGGCACACTCTCGTAGCCACCGTCCTTGTGCGTCAGCCAAGAGGACCGAAGCCGCATAACGGAACCCTCCACGGTTCCGGGGGATTGACATGCGATGATTTCCGGCATGCCCCACACTGCACCCCCGTCCGTACGTTTCGTCCGCCTGGGCCGGGCCGTCTTCGAGGCTCTACTCACCGGTGACCTGGCCACCGCCCGGACGCTGACCGGTGTTCCACTCTCGGAATGGTTCCTCTCCGACGAGGTCGACTGGCTGTGGCGGATGCGACTACTCCAGATCACCGCCGACCCGTCCGCCGAAGACTGGGTCGTCCGCGCGGCGGTAACGGTGCCCGACGGCGTGGTGGTGGGCGCCGGTGGCTTCCACGGACCGCCCGACGCCGCCGGCATGGTGGAGTTGGGATACGGCACGGACCCGGTGTTCCGCCGGCGTGGTTACGCTCGGGCCATGGTGGCCGCGCTGCTGGAGTGGGCGGCCGCGGAGCCGTCCGCGATTACGGTCCGGGCTAGTATCCGCCCGGACAACGAAGCCTCACTGGCCACCATCGCCGGTTTCGGTTTCATTCACGTTGGCGAGCAGCGGGACGAGCAGGACGACACCGAATACCTTTTCGAGCGTCCGGCCCGATCCGCCGGTTGATTCGCCCGACCGCCGCGGGGAGCGAAAGTCCCGGCGACGGTCGCTCCGCCACCCGGCACGGTCGCACGGACGGCGGGGCCGGACCGGGCGCGGTGTCGGCGACTGAACCGGATTCTGCGAGAGCGTTATCCCAGCAAACCCCCGTGCGGGCGGCCGAGGACCGCAGCCCAAGTTTCTACAGCTTTCGACGATACTCGTATGACATGTATTGCCCGGATTCAACCGGTCGTCGCAAAGAAGCTGCTTGGCACTCAGTAGCTGCTCGTTCATGGCTTCGGCGGGTGTTTGCCAGCCGAGTGTCTTACGTGGTCGGTTGTTGAGTGCGGCGGCGACAGCATCGAGGTCATCACGGCTCCAGCGGGCCAGGTCGGTGCCCTTCGGAAGCACTGGCGCAGCAGGCCGTTGGTGTTCTCGTTGGTGCCGCGTTGCCACGGGCTGTACGGGTCCGCGAAGTAGACCGGCATGCCGGTTTCGACGGTCAGCTGAGCGTGTTGCGCGAGTTCCTTCCCGCGGTCCCAGGTCAGCGTCTGGCGCAGCTGATCCGGCAGCATCGTGATTGTTGTGGTGATCGCGTCGCGGACAGCTGTGGCACCCCGGCCGGCCAGCGCCGGCCGTTCTTCACGCGCGGTTCGACGCCGAAGCCTTCCATGCGAGGCAGGTGCAGCAGCATCGTGTAGCGGGTCGGGCGTTCCACAAGGGTGCCGATCGCGGAGCGGTCCAGTCCGATGATGAGGTCACCCTCCCAATGGCCGGGCACAGCACGATCCGCTGCCTCGGCGGGCCGTTCGCTGATCATCACCTCGGGAGTGACCATGCCGTCGCGAGGCTGCCGGGCCCGGGCACGTGGCACCCGCAGGGCGCCCCCAGTCCGCAGGCAGGCGACCAGCTCGCGCTTCAACGCGCCCCGGCTCTGGATGAACAGTGCCTGGTATATCGCCTCGTGCGAGATGCGCATGTCCTCATCATCGGGGAAGTCGATGCGCAGCCGGCGCGCTTCCTCGCCCAGACCGGCATGACCCTCGAACCCGAACCCCCATGATCGAGCAGGCGCCCGTCTTTCAATCTCTGTATGAAAGTCAGCGCCTGGCCCACGAATTGCTACTCTCGACATTCCAAAGCCAGCCAGCATCCGTGGAGTAAATCATGAATGTCCTACTTCGTCGCTTGTCAATGGCGCTCTTCTGTGCCGCGGTCATCGTGGCCGGCACCGGCGGTGCGGCCGCGCGCGACAGCCAAGACCGTGGCACCGCCGATGTGCCGGGGAACCCGCGGATCAGTGCGGACGGGTGTGCACACTGCCCGGTGGAGGCAGCTCTTCCCGAAACTTCACCGTCGCAATCTTGATCTGGAGTTGATCGGCGACCGAGGGGTCTGCCGCGCCGAGTACGTCCGCCGCGTGCTGCCAGGCGTGGCGGGCCGCGTCGGTGTCGCCGGCGGCGTGCAGGGCATCGCCGAGGTCGTTGAGTATGGTGACCTCGCCGTCCCAGTCGCTCATCTGCCGGGTTATCCGTAACGCACGCTCGAAACAGGCGATGGCCTCACGGTCGTGGCCTAGGTGGTGGTGTGCGTAGCCCAGGCTGTGCCAGGTGGCCGACTCCGCCAGGCGGTTGCCGAGCTGCTGGTGTAGCACCAGCGCTTGTTCACAGCGGGTAATGCAGCGACGATGGTCGCCGGCTCGGGCGTGGCCCCAGCCGATTGCGTTGAGGGCAAGGGCTTGGCCGGCCAGGTGGTTCACGGCCAGGTACAGGTCGAGCGCCCGCTCAGCGTGGGTGATCGCCTCCTGGTGGCGCTCCTGGGCGAGGAGTAGATCACTCAGGATCCGATGGCCGGTGGCCTGGCTGACCGGATCGTTCCACCTCGCCGACACGTCGATGCTTCGCCGCGCATAGTCCTCGGCCTCGTCGTACCAGCCCAACCGGGTCAGCGCGATGGCGAGAAGGCGCAGCGCGTGAAACTGACCGGTGGCGTCTGCCAGCCGGTCGGCGGCCTGCAGCGCGACCCGTCCGATCGCGGCAAGATCCGACCATTGCCTGCGTCGTTGCAGGAACGTCCCCAGGACCCAGGCCAGCTGCCAGGCGTGCTGGTCGAACCCCGCGTTGGCGGCGAGGTCGGCGCTGGCGACCAGCACCGGGTACTCGATCGCGAACCAGCTCATCGCCTGGGCTTCGTCGGAGAATTCCTCAGCGACGACCGTGCGGAGTTGTGGGGTGAGAGTGATCGGATCGCGGTTGGGGTACAGCAGCCGCTCGCCCGCGTAGGCGCTGTGCAGGTAGTAGTCGAACATCCCGTGCAGAGCCGCTCGCCGATCCGGCTCGGCCGTCCGATCGTCGGCGAGTTCCCCCGCATAGGCATGAAGCAGGTCGTGCAGGGCATACCGCCCCGGCGTGTGTTCGGTCAACAGGCTGGCCAAGTCGAGCTCGACCAGCAGCGCACGGACCTGGGCCGGCGACTCGCCGATGAGGCTGGCCGCCGCCGTCGCCGAGAACTCTGGCCGCGGGTGCAGGCCGACCAGCCGGAACAAGCGCGCCGCCGGTTCGGTGAGCGCGGCGTACGACAGCGCGAACACCGAACGGACACGTCCGGTCGGGTCGCCGGCATCGAGTACTGTCAGCCGCTGTCCGGCCCGGCGGAGCTCGGCTGCGATCTCGGCCAGGCGAAAGCCGGTCTGCTGGGCGCGGGCCGCGACGATGTTCAACGCGAGTGGCAGTCGGGCGCACGCCGCGACGATCCGGTCGGCCGACTCGGGCTCGGCCGAGACGCGGCTGTGGCCGAGCCTTCTGCAGAGCAGGTCATGGGCGTCCGCGGGCGAGAGCACGCCGAGGCTGAGCGGGTGCGCACCATCGGCCGCGACAAGGGAGGTCAGCCGGTTGCGGCTGGTCACCATGGCCAGCGCCGAACGGGTGCCGGGGAGCAGCGGACGGACCTGGTTGGCGTCGCGGGCGTTGTCCAGGAGTACCAGAATCCGCTTGTCGGCCAGCATGCTCCGGTACAGGGCGGCCCGCGCGTCGAGGCTCGGTGGGATCCGTTCGGGCGGCACGCCGAGGGCGACGAGCAGCGCGTGCACCGCCGCGGTCGGCGATATCGCCCGCCGGTCCGGGTCGAAGCCGCGGAGGTTGATGTAGAGCTGACCGTCGGGGAACTGGTCGGCGACCCGGTGGGCCCAGTGCACGGCCAACGCCGTTTTGCCCACGCCGGCGGAGCCTGACATCGCTGAGATCACCACCGCGCTGGGCGCGCCGGCCGGCAGTTGGGCCAGCAGGTCGTCCAGGCGGGCCAGCTCCTCCGCCCGTCCGGCGAACCAGAAGGCGCCCGCGGGCAGTTGCCGCGGCACCGTGCTCATACCACCGACGACGACGCCTCCGCCCAGCGGGGCCGGCTGGTCGATGGCGGGGTCGCCGCTGAGGATCTGTTCGTGTACCCGGCACAGCTGCTCGGTGGGCTCCAGGCCGAGTTCGTCGATGAGATAGCGCCGCGCCTCCTGGAACACCGACAGCGCCTCCGCAGCACGGCCCGTCCGGTACAGCGCGATCATCAGCAGGCTCCACACCCGCTCGCGCAGCGGATGTTCGGCGAGCAGGCCGCGCAGCTCCGGGACGAGGTCACGATGCGCGCCTGACTCGAGGTCGAGTTCGATGCGTTCCACGATGGCCTCGACGCGCCCCTCTTCATGCCGGTCACGCTCGGCGTCCAGCAGCGGGCTGGACAGGCCCGTGCAGAACGGGCCGCTCCACTGGTCCAGGGCCGCCCGCAAGGCCACGATCGCGCCCGTGCGGTCACCGGCGGCCCGAGCGCGGCGCGCCTCGGCGAGCCCGGTATCGAATCGGCTGAGGTCCAGGTCTTCAGCCGGCACGGCCAGGCGGTAGCCGGCGTCGGTCCAAGTGAGCCTGTGCGATTGCGTGCGAGGGGCCCGGGCCGGCTCCAGCACCCGGCGTATCCGGGCGACATGCTTTTGCACCAGGTTCACGGCGTATGCCGGTGGCGCGTCGCCCCACACCGCCGCAATGAGCTGATCCCGGTTGACCGGCCGGTTGGCTCGCGACAGCAGCACGGCGAGGACCACCCGTTGCTGAATCGGACCAAGGTTCAGCTCGCTGTCACCACTCCGCACCCGTAACGGGCCGAGCACCTCGAAACGCATGCAGCCACCCGGATCGGCTAGATTGCTATGGTGCTCAGAGTCTAGTGGGCTTCGTCAATGTCCGTCCTGACTAGTTTCCGAAGTGCAGCAGGCAAAAGGCGTAGCCACCAGTAATCCCGTCTTATCTGAGCCCACCGCAACCAGCATCGATCCCGGCTCGCAGTTACGGCCCGGCTGCCGGCAGGCGTGGGACCACACCCGCGTCCTGCTCGATCGCCGTAAACAACGCAGTACGCCCCTTGCCGCCGCTCCCGCCCGTCGACCTCAGCGCCGCCAGCGAGCAGCCGACACACCGCGTCAAGGTCGGCGACACGGGCCGCCGCATGCAACGGCGGATCCACCGCTCCTGTCGTCGGAACCGTCTGGCACACCCCATGATGTCATGCACGCGCACGTCGAAGCCCAGCAGCTGTCGCTCGATCTGTCCGTGGGTCAGCCAGCCGGGTGTCGACCGTAACCGTCAGGCGGGCCCCGCCGTCGGTGGGATCGCTGAGCCAACGCCAGCGGGTCGCCGCGCGGCTGCGATCGTCCAGCGTCGACCCGCTCGCCGAGGTCCCGTCGCCAGGACAGCCAATATGTCTCCGCAGCTCAGATCAGCACAGCTTCAAGGACGTAGGGCCTTCCGGGCTCGTTGAGGCCCTACGTCCTTGAAGCTGAGTTGATCGTGAAGTCGGAGGCCCCTGGTTCCCCGAAAAAGTGAGCTTCAGGATGACGGTGGCGTCCGCATGCACTTGTGCGAGGTGCGGCGGCAAGTGACTTTACTGGTCAGCCCTCCAGGTATGGCTCCAACGAAGTCCAGCCGGAAGTCCAGCGACTTGTCCAACCGCATCCCGACCATGGGAACCCGGGGCATACGCATCACTGCGATCGGTGGAGATTCAGCAAGAGGGGAAGTTTCATGTTCAACGTCGTCTGTGTCGGGTTCGGGCCCGCGAACATCGCGCTCGCCGTAGCGCTCGACGAGATCTGGCCCGCAGCGCGTGTCAAGTTCGTGGAACGGGAGCCAGCTCCGTGCTGGCAGCGGCGATGATGCTCGACGGCGCCGACATCCAGAACCATCCCGTCCGCGACCTCGTGACGCCGCGCAACCCGCGGAGCCGCTACACGTTCGTCAACTTCCTGCACGAGCAGGTGCGGCTCTTCAAGCACCTGAACCTGCCGGTGGACCGTCCGCTGCGCAAGGAGTACGCCCGCTACATCCAGTGGGTCGCGGAGACCGTGCCCGCCGACGTCGACTATGGCCGGAACGTCACGGCGATCCGGCTCGCCGGGAGCGGGGCGGAGGTGCGTACCACCGACGGCAGCTCCTACCTGGGCCGGGCCGTCGTCGTCGCGCCGGGCCGCAGCCCGTACCTGCCGACGGTCTTCGGCGGAGTGCCGTTCCCTCGGGCCGTCCACACGTCGCGCTTCCTGCCCGGCATCGCCGACTTGGACCGGGACTGGGCCGGCACGCTGGCGGTCGTGGGCGCCAGCCAGAGCGCCATCGGGGTGATGCTCGACCTGTCCACGTGGTTCCCGGCCGCTCGTATCGTCAACGTGATGTCGGGCTACGGATACCGGCTCAAGGACACCAGCCCTTTCTCCGAGGAGGTCTACTTTCCAGAGTTCGTCGACTACCCGGTCCGGCGCTACTGGGCGTTTGCCCTGCCGGGTGAGGTTCCGCCGGCGTTTCGGTTTCCGGCCGGCCGGGCCGAGCTGCGCCATCAGAGCCGCGACGGTGTTCTCCCCGACCTGCCACCCGGCCGCGTGCAGACCGAGGGTGACCCGCGGAGAGCCGTAGGTGCCACCCGAGGCGTCAAAGATCTCCCGGATCTTCACGGCGAGCTCGGCCCGGCGCTGCTGACGAACGGTGGGCTTGCAGCCGCGCCACTTGTAGAACCAGGAATCGGACAATCCGAGCGCGCGGCAGGTCATCGCGTGCGGCACACCGTGGTCGGTCCTCTGGGAACTGATGAAGGCTGCCACGGCTACTTCATCGCCTCCTTCACCCACAGGACCACGGAACGCTTGAGGACATCGCGCTCCATCGCCAGCTCGGCGTTCTCACGCCGCAGCCGCAGCAAATCGGCCCGTTCGGACTCCGACACCCCGCCGTTGGACGGCAGCCGCCGCTCGATGTCCTTGTTCACCCAATTCGCCAGAGTGCCCTCGTTGGCCCCGAGATCCCGGGCCACCTGCGCGACGGGCCTGTTCGTCTCCTGCACGATCCGGGCCGCCCCGGCCCGGAACTCCGGATCGAACCGACGTCTTGTTTCAGCCATAACCATCTATCCCTTTAGGTCTGGCCTCCACGCCACCCGGGGGAGGATCACAGCGGCGCCTCACCGCGCTGGTGCGCCTGACGCCGTCGTGCCCAGCGCAACCGCGTGGCCAGGTCGGCAACGGTTGCGGCATGAGCCAACGGCTGCCGGCCCGACTCGTCCCACTCCGTCGCCAAGCTCTGCACGCCTATCCCCGGGAACAGGCGTGAATATAGCCGAGAACCTGTCGAGGGCAAGAGTGCGTCCCGGATCGGCTGTCGTGTCGTGCCCAACGGTGTCCAATTCCGCACGGCCGGCCCGTCCGACGTCGATACGGGCGGGCACCCCTGCGAACGAAGGAGTCCCATAGCCCGTCTCACCCCGGAGGGGCTCGACCGGTTGGCCCGCTCCCACCGGCGCTATCTGATCTCCGCCGCTGCGGCCGTCGTTGTTGTCGTGGCCGCCGCCGTCCTGCTGGTTTCCGCCGGGCTGCCGGTCCCCATCGGTGCCGGCATGCCTGCATAGCGTGATCGTTCCAGGCTCCTGCCACGGGGGCTCGATCATTTCAACCGAGATGGGAGTAGTTGGTTTGTCCACCACTATCGATGTTTTCGTCCGCGCCAATGCGATCGGATCTGATCCGATGGCTGTTGTCGAAGAAATCTCCGCCTGGCTGTCCACACCCGCTGAGGAGGTCGACCGGGAGCTTGCTGGCGAGCTCGACCGGTTGCGACTCGCTGTTTCGGTGATGAATGCCGACGCCGCTGCCGGCGACCAGCACGCCCACTACTGTCAGCAACTCCTTCTGGCCAGGATCTACCAGCTGACCATGCAGATCCCCCAACAGCCGACCGCTGAGGGATCGGTGGTGGTGCACGAGGTGACGCGGCTGCTCGAGACCGCGACGCTGGCCGCCGAGGACGACCGGATCGAGCCGGGCATCCTGGACCAGGCGCCGGCCCAGCCGAAGGCGTACCTGTCCTGGCTCAAAAGGGCCGCCCGCGCACACCGGGTGTTCAAGCACCCGTACTACCAGGACTTCATCAAAGACCACGCGACGGTCGACGACCTGCGCAATTACGTGATGCAGGAGTCGGTGGTCGACGGCCGCTTCGACGACCTGCTGGCGATGATGCAGGTGGGCACCAGCGGCGGCGCCAAGATGGAGATTGCCACCAACTTCTGGGACGAGATGGGCAATGGCAACCAGGCCGAGGTCCACACCCACCTGTTCAACAAGATATTCGAGGTATTCGAGATCACCTCGGCGGAACTGGAGACCGGACTCAGCGCGAACGCCCTGCTCAACGGCAACCTGGCGGTTCTACTGAGCCGCTACCGCAACTTCTATGCCGAGGCCGTCGGCTTCCTCGGGATGACCGAGTGGTTGGTGCCCGACCGATTCGTGCAGGTGGTCAAGGCATGGGAGCGGCTCGGCCTGCCCGATGTCGGCATCGTCTACCACCGGCTGCACATCACGATCGACGCGCAGCACGCCGCCGGCTGGTTCCACAACGTGGTGATCCCCGCCGCGTCCTCGCCCGCCATGCGCCGCGGCATAACGCGCGGCGCCCTGTGGCGGCTGAACTCCTCGTGCCGCTATCTCGACGAGCGAATGCCCAACACCTACCGCTGACCGCCGCGCACATCCTGCCAAGAACACACAGGAAGGCAAGACGTTCCATGCCACTGAACCACCAGCACTTCACCGTGATCGACCTGCCGGCGCCGCCGGTGGACGTCCTGCACAGCTACGACCGCTGCCCGGTCGACGACTACATGGGTAATGGCACCCGCTACAAGCGGTTCTCCCAGTACCGGATGCATTGGGAGCAGGACCAGGGTTGGAACTTCGAGCTGCTGCCGCACCGGGACTACACCACGTTCACCAAGTTCAACCCGGTGGCCGGCGGTATCCGTCGGGTCTACCAACCGATCGAGGCGGACTTCACCAAGATGATCGCCGCCGGCGCCGCAGCCTTCCCGCTGGACACCAGCGAGAGCTGGCAGATCAACGTGCACCAGAACCGGACGCGGGCCGAGGCTGATCGGGTGGGCCCGCTGACCCCGGAGGGCGTGCACCACGACGGCCACGAGTTCGTCATGATCGCCGTGCTGAGGCGCCACAACGTCGCCGGCGCCGAGACCCGGCTGTGGTACGACGGCGCCGAAGCGCCGTTCTGGAGCGGCACCCTCGAGGCCGGGCAGGCGGTGCTGCTGGACGACCGGGCGATCGCGCACGACGTGACCGACGTCGAATCCGCGGATGGCGGCCCGGCGCACCGCGACATCGTGATCGTGGCGTTCTCCCGCTGGCGGGAGAGGTGGTACGGCGACGAGCACGACCGTGCGGCGTTGACCGAGTCCGGGGTCACTGGCAGCTGAGCACCGTGGATTCCGCCAGCGCGCCGTCCTTAGTACACGGTGCCGCCGGTTGGGCCCGCCCGTGATGGGGATTGACGAGATGACTCACTTCACCAAATACCAGGCCCTTGGTAACGACTATGTGGTGATCGACCCGAGGGACGCCGCCTTCGAGCCGACCGGGCAGGACGCCCTACTGTTGTGCGACCGGAATTTCGGGATTGGCGCTGACGGTGTGCTCTTCGGCCCGATCGGCCCGGTGCATGCGAGCCGACCAGTGCAGCTGCGGATCTTCAACTCTGACGGCAGCGAGTGCGAGAAGAGCGGCAACGGCATCCGGATATTCGCCCTGCACGTGGCCGCGCGGCACCTGCCCGGAGTACGGGAGTTCACCGTGCGCACCTTGTCCGGCGACTCGTCGGTGCGCGTCGTCGACCAGCCGGCCGGCGTCGTCAGCGTCGGCATGGGCGAGCCGTGTTTCGAGGCCGCAGCGGTGCCGATGCTCGGCATCACCGGGCTCGCCGTCGAGCAACCGCTGCTCGTCGACGGCCGGCAGCTGACGGTGACCGCCCTCAACCTGGGCAACCCGCACGCCGTGGTGCTCACTGAGCACCCGACCCGCGAGCTTGCCTGCGCGCTCGGACCCTTGATCGCCGAGCACAAGCGCTTCCCGACGAGGACCAACGTCCAGTTCCTGCGGGTGCTGGACCGCCGGACGATCCAGATTGAGGTCTGGGAGCGCGGCGCCGGCTACACGCTGGCCTCGGGCAGCAGCGGCTGCGCGGCGACCGCGGTGGCGCACCGACTCGGCCAGGTCGACACCGGCGCCGAGATCACCGTGCGGATGGCCGGCGGGGAGATCGGCGTGACCGTGGCACCGGACGGCACGGTGACCATGACCGGCAGCGCCGAGCACGTGCTGAGCGGCACGCTGGCTGCCGCGCTAGTCGCCCGGCTCGGCAACCACGCCGATCAAGACGCCGCGGTACCGCACTCTGAGCCCGCGGCGGTGCAGGCATGAGCACCGGGATCAGCACCGAGTACCCGATGCGGCGGTGGGTGTTCGAGGACGCCGCCGGCCGGTACGACATCGACCTCGGCGACAGCAACGTGCAGTGCCGGCAACTGGCGTCGCTCGCCGTCCCGGCCGACATCGAGCTGAACTACGGCATGGACCGTGGAACTCAGCGGCTCCGCGAGCTGATCGCCGAGCAGTACGGCGACCGGGCCGACTCGGTTACGGTGACGCACGGGGCGCAGGAGGCGCTGTACCTCCTGTACAACGTGCTGCTGCGGCCGGGCGACCAGGTGATCACCTTCCGGCCGGGCTGGCCGCAGTCCTGGGCCGTGCCCGCCCTGCTGTCCGCCCAGGTGGACGTGCTCGACCTGAGCGACGATTTGACCATCGACATGGACGCGGTACGGGCCGTAGCCCGCCCGAACCTGCGGTTGGTGGTGGTGAATACACCGTGTAACCCGACCGGGAGGCGTGCCGGGCAGCACGAGCTGGCCGCCCTCGCCGACCTGGTCGGCGGGACCGGCGGGTACCTGCTGCTGGACGAGGAGTACTCGCTGGACTTGGCCTCCTCGGCCGCGGTTGGCAACGACCGGGTGCTCTCGGTTTCCAGCCTGTCCAAGGTCTACGGCCTGCCCGGGCTGCGGGTGGGCTGGTTGTACGGGCCGCCTACCGTGGTCGCCGCGTGCGCCGACCGCAAGCACCTGACGTCCATCTCGAACTCGGTGCTTTGCGAAGCGCTGGCGTGCGAGGTGCTCGCCGATCGTCAGTTCTACGCCGCCGAGTACCACCGGCTGACCGGCGGCGGCCTACGGCTGCTGCGCGACTGGGTGGCCCGGCACCCCGGCAAGCTGCATCTCTTGCCGCCCGACGGGACTCCGTTCGCATGGTTGGAGCTGACCACGGGGGAGTCTGCCTTGTCGTTCTGCCGCCGAGTGCTCGACGCCGGTGTGCTGCTGATGCCGGCCGAGACGCTCGGCGGCCAGGGCGGTGTGCGGCTGTGCTTCGCCCGTGAGCAGCGAGAACTGGCCGAAGGGCTGCGTCGCATCGACGCCGTACTGCAATCGGTTCCGGTCGACCGGGATCCCCCAACCACGATGTCGCCGAACCACGGCCCAGGCCGAATGGAGTACCTGAGCAGATGAGAACCGCCAACGGAGCGCAGGCGCTCGACCGAGTTGTGGCCGCCGAGCCGACCCGGCTTCCGCTGTCCTTCGGACAGGAGCAGCTGTGGTTTCTTCGCCAGCTGAGTCCCGATGAGATCGTCTACAACCTGGGATTCGCCTACCGGCTGCGCGGGGCGCTGGACGTCGGCGTGCTGCACGCCAGCCTCAGCCGGGTGGTGAACCGGCACGACATGCTGCGGTCCACGTTCGGCACCGAGGACGGCAGACCGTACCAGGTGATTGGCCCGTGCCGCGAGGTCGAGCTGATCGTGACCGAATTGAGCGACCTGCCGGCCGTTGAGCGCGAGCAGGCGCTCCAGGACGCACTGGACGCCGAAAGCCGCACCCCGTTCGACCTGACACAGCCACTGTACCGTTTCAAGCTCTGGCGGCTGGGCGGCGACGAGCACGTGTTCTGGTTCGGCTGGCACCACATCGTGATCGACGGCTGGTCGTCGGGTTCGGTGATCGCGGAGCTGACGGCCACGTACCGGGCGCTACTCGCCGGATCCGAGCCGGCGCTGCCGCAGCCGGTGATCAGCTACGCCGAGCACATCGCGCAGCAGCGCGAGCGGCTCTCCGGCGAGGCGCTGGAGGAGGAGCTGCGGTACTGGGAGCAGTCGCTCGCCGGGCTGCCGGTGCTGGAGCTGCCGACCGACCGGCTGCGCCCCACGGTGCCCAGCGGTCGCGGCGACATGCTCAGCGTGGACTGCGACCGGGAGCTGCTGGCCAGCCTGCGCGAGCTCGCCCAGCAGCACGGTGTGTCGCTGTTCATGGTGCTCACCGCCGCGGTGACCATCGTGCTGGCGCGCTACTCCGGCGAGGAGGACATCCCGCTCGGGGTGCCAATGCTGGGCCGGGTCGACCCGGACCTGGAGGACGTGGTCGGCATGTTCATCAACATGGTGGTTCAGCGCACCAGCATGGCCGGCGACCCGACCTTCGCCGAGCTCCTGGAACGCGTCGCCGATGCCAATCTCGATCTCTACGAACACCAGGAGATCCCGCTGGAGCTGGTAGTGCAGCGGGTGCAGCCGATCCGCGACCCCAGCCGCAACCCGCTGTTCCAGGTGTCGGTGCAGGTTCTCGGCGACAGCATGTCCGGAGCGGGCTTCCAGCTACCCGGCATCGAGTCCGAGCAGGTGAAGCTCGGCTCGGTGCTGGCCATGTTCGACCTAGTGATCAACTTCTGGGAGTCGGCGGACAGCCTACGGCTGGACATCGGCTACGCCACCGACCTGTTCGACCGCTGGCGGATCGAAGGGCTGGCGGACCACATCCAGACCGTGCTCAGCGCGGTCGCTGCCGAGCCGTCCCTGCGGGTGTGGCAGGTGCCGATGCTGTCCGAGGCCGAGCGGTCCCGGATCCTGGCGGCCGGCCGCGGTGAGGTCGTCGAGTACACCCACGACGCCGTGCACGTCACCGTCGCGGAGATGGCTAGGGCCAAACCGGACACGGTGGCGCTGGTCTGCCGCAACGTCGAGATGACGTATGCCGAGTTGGACCGGCGGGCCGACCTGGTGGCCCGGCTGGTGCGCTCGCACGGCATCGAGCACGAGGACATCGTGGCCATCGCGATGGACCGCGACCTGGACGCACTGGTCGCCATGCTCGGCGTGCTCAAAGCCGGTGCGGCGTTCACCATGCTCGACCCGAGCCACCCGGCCAAGCGGCTGGATTACATGCTGCACGACACCGCCACCCGGCTGCTGCTCACCCGCACCAGGCACCTGCCGCAGCTCCCATCGGCCAGCGGCTGGGCCGTCGTGCCGCTGGACGCCGAGTGGGACTCTATCGAGGCCATCCCCGCCGGCCGGCCACTGGCCGAGTGGGCCACGGGCCGGTCGCTTGCCTACGTGCTCTACACCTCCGGCTCGACCGGCCAGCCCAAGGGCGTCATGGTTGATCACCGCGATCTCCAATGCTTCCTGCAGGCGTACCGGCGGACGTTCGACTTCGGCGCCGATTCCCGGATGCTGCAGCTGCCCGCGCTGACCTTCGACATGTCCATCGGCGAAATCTTCACCGGCCTCACCGTGGGCGCGACGTTGGTACTGGTGTCGCCGGAGGAAGGGCTGTCGCCGGACGCACTGAGCCGGCTGATGCGCGACCAGCGGGTGACCTACGCCGGCCTGTCGCCGGCCATCCTGTCGGTGCTCGATCCCGACCCGTACCCCGACCTGCGCGGGGTGATGAGCGGTGCCGACGCGGTGCCCGCCGAGATGGTCAACAAGTGGAACCTGCCCGGCCGGATCTTCGTGGACCTCTACGGTCCGACCGAGGCCACGGTGGCCTGCACCGAGTACGTCTGCGAGCAGGTGGACTGGCGTACCCCGCCGCCGATCGGCCACCCGGAAGTGAACCGGCTGGTGTACGTCGTGGACCGGGCCGGCAACCTCACCCCGCCGGGCATCGCCGGTGAACTGCTGATCGGCGGCGACGACGGGCTGGCCCGCGGCTACCTCAACCAGCCTGAGCTGACCGCGGAGAGGTTCATCCCCGACCCGTTCCGGCCGGTCGGCCGGGTGTACCGCAGCGGCGACCTGGTGCGCTGGCGGCCGGACCTGGAGCTGGAATTCCTCGGTCGCATCGATCACCAGGTGAAGCTGCGTGGGCTGCGCATCGAGCTCGGCGAGATCGAGTCGGCGCTGCAGCTGCACCCGCAGGTGCGGATGGCCGTGGTGCTGCTGCGGCCGGACTCGCGCGGCGAGAAGCAGTTGGTCGGCTACGTGACCGCCGAGTCCGAGCCGGCGCCGAGCATCGCCGAGCTCAAGCGGCACCTCGGCGAGCAGGTCCCGGAATACATGGTGCCCACGGCCTGGGTGGTGCTCGACGAGTTCCCGCTGACCACGGCCCGCAAGATCGACCGCAAGGCACTACCGGCACCGGTGGAGCAGAACGAGCCGGCGGAGGCAGAGTTCATACCGCCGCAGACCCCGACCGAGGCCGGCGTCTGCGAGATCTTCGCCGAGGTGCTGGCGCTGCCGCGAGTGGGCTCGCTGGACAACTTCTTCGAACTCGGCGGCAACTCGCTGCAGGCCATGCGAGCGGTCAGCCGGATCAACAAGAAGTTCGGAATCAAGATCAATGTTCGGATGCTCTACGGCAGGTCAGCGGTGAACGCGATCGCCGCCAAGATAGAGGAAATGATCGATGCCTGACTCGCTGTCGGACACGGTCGTAGCGATGCGGGAGACGGGTACGCGCACGCCGCTGTTCTGCGTGCACCCCGTTTCCGGCTCGGCGTACTCCTACCTCGGGCTGGCCGGGTTGCTCGGCGACGACCAGCCGGTGTACGGCTTCGAAGCGCCCGGCTACGACGACGAT
>NZ_SMKF01000116.1 GCF_004348325.1 Micromonospora sp. KC213
CCGGAGCGGTGCGGGGGTGGGCGATCCCCACCGCCACCGACATCGCGTTCGCGCTGGCCGTCCTCGCCGTGATCGGGTCGTTCCTGCCGTCGGCGCTGCGTACCTTCCTGCTCACCCTCGCCGTGGTCGACGACCTCATGGCGATCGTCATCATCGCGGTGTTCTACACCGCCGACCTGTCGGTGCTGCCGCTGCTGGGCGCCTTGCTCCCGCTGGCCGCGTTCGGGGTGCTGGTGCAGCGCCGGGTCCGATCCTGGTGGCTGCTGCTTCCGCTGGCGGCGGTGACCTGGGTGCTGGTGCACGAGTCCGGCGTGCACGCCACCGTGGCGGGTGTCCTGCTGGCCTTCACGGTGCCGGTGATCCGCAGTGCGGCGGCCGGTGGGCCGGATGCCGGGCCGGGGCTGGCCGAGCACTTCGAGCACCGGGTCCGGCCGATCTCCGCCGGCATCGCGGTGCCGATCTTCGCGTTCCTCTCCGCCGGGGTGACCGTCGGCGGGCTCGCCGGCCTGGTCACCTCGCTCACCGACCGGGTGGCGCTCGGCATCGTCATCGGCCTGGTGGTCGGCAAACCTCTCGGCATCATGACCGCCACCTGGCTGATGTCCCGGTTCGGGCGGGCCGAGCTGGACGAGGGCCTGAACTGGGTCGACGTGCTGGGGTTGTCGCTGCTCGGCGGGATCGGCTTCACCGTCTCGCTGCTCATCGGCGAGTTGGCCTTCGGGCTGGGCAGCGAGCGCGACGGCCACGTGAAGGTGGCCGTGCTCACCGGCTCGCTGCTGTCCGCCCTGCTGGCCACGGTGATCCTGCGCGCCCGCAACCGCTTCTACCGGCGGGTGCACGAACTCGAGACGGTCGACCGGGACCGGGACGGGATTCCCGACGTCTTCGAGGCCGAGACGGACGGCGCCGCCGGTCGCTGACCTGGCCGGCGGTGCGGAGCGAGCGGGGGCTGCCGGTGGGTGCTCAGGCCGGATAGGCGCGGGTCCGGCCGGCCTCGACCGCCGCCCACACCCGCTGCCCCGGCTCCAGTCGCCACCGGGCCACCGTTGCGGCGGTCACGTCGGCGGCCACGTCGAGCGCTCCGGTGAGCTGCACGCGCAGGTGGTCGCCGTGCCGTTGCACGCCGACGACGGTGGCCGGCCAGGTGTTGCCTGCGCTGCCCTCGGGCGGGTGCGGATGCACCGCGACGGCAGTCGGAGGGAACACCACGAAGGCGTCCCCGTCGACCCGGTCGACGCTGGCGAGGGACACCCCGTCGGCGAGGTGTACCCGGTGACCGTCGGCGTGACCACGGCAGAGGTTGAGCCCGACCAGCCGGGCGACATAGTCGGTTCTCGGGCGCGCGGTGACCGCCGCCGCGTCGCCCTCCTGAACCAGCCGGCCGTCCTCGACGATGACGAGCCGGTCGGCCAGCGCCACCGCGTCCAGCGGATCGTGGGTGACCAGCAGCGCCGCGCCGTCGTGCGCGGACAGGTGTCGGTGCAACTGCGCCCGGGTGTCCAGCCGGGTCCGTGCGTCGAGCGCCGCGAGTGGCTCGTCGAGCAGCAGCACCCGGGGCTGTACGGCGAGCGCGCGGGCCAGGGCCACCCGCTGGGCCTGCCCGCCGGAGAGTTGACCGGGCTTGCGTCCGCCGTACCCGGTCAGGCCGACGCGCTCCAGCCAGCCGTCGGCCCGTTCTCGGGCGGCCCGGCGGCCCAGGCCCTGCCGGCGGGGGCCGAACGCGACGTTGTCGCGCGCGCTGAGGTGTGGGAAGAGCAGATAGTCCTGGAACACCACGCCGACACGCCGTCGTTCGGGTGGCACCCACCGGCCGTGGCCGGGCCGATCCAGGTCGACGCCGTCGACGACGACGTGCCCGGCGCTGAGCGATTGCAGCCCGGCCAGTGCCCGCAGGGCGGTGGTCTTGCCGGCGCCGTTCGGGCCGAGCAACGCCACCACCTCGCCGGCGTCGACGCGCAGCGGCAGGTCGAGGCGGAAGGCACCCCGGTCGACAACCAGGCGGGCGTCCAGCAGCGGCGCGGTCACGGGCTGCCCAGCCAGCGGTCACGCAGCCCGGCGAGGATCGCCACCGAGACGACGAGCAGGATCAGGCTGAGTACGATCGCGGCGTCCAGGTCGGTCTCCAACGCCAGGTAGACCGCGAGCGGCATGGTCTGGGTCCGGCCGGGATAGTTGCCGGCGAAGGTGATGGTGGCGCCGAACTCGCCGAGCGCGCGCGCCCAGCAGAGCACCGCGCCGGCGGCTACGCCCGGGGCGACCAGCGGCAGGGTGACGTGGGTGAAGGTGGTCCACCGGCTGGCGCCGAGGGTGGCCGCGGCCTCCTCGTACCGGATGTCGGCGGCGCGGAGCGCTCCCTCGACGGCGATGACGAGGAACGGCATGGCCACGAACGCCTCGGCCAGCACCACACCGGTGGTGGTGAACGGCAGCGTCACGCCGAGGGTGTCGTCCAGCCAGCCGCCGAGCAGGCCCCGGCGGCCGAAGACCAGCAGCAGCGCCAGCCCGCCGACCACCGGCGGCAGCACCAACGGCACGGTCACCAGGGCCCGCACCACCCGCCGGCCGGGGAACTCGACCCGGGCCAGCAGCCAGGCCAGGGGTACGCCGAGCGCCAGGCAGAGCAGGGTGGCCATGGTGGCGCACTGCACGGACAGCCGCAGCGCGGTGAGCACCCCTGGCGCGGTGAGCCGCTGCGGCAGGCTCGCCCAGGGGGTGCGCAGCAGCAGTCCCAGCAGCGGCAGCACCAGCAGGAACAGGCCCAGCGCGGCCGGTAGGAGCAGCGCCGCGGGCACCCGTCGGCCCGCTGCGCGCCCGGTGGACGGTTGGCGCTGGGGCGTCACGAGCCTGCCGGCGGTTGGAAACCGGCGGCGGTGAGCATGGCCGCGCCGCGGGCGGAGCTGACCAGATCGACGAAGGCCCGGGCGGTGGCCGGGTCGCGCGCCTCCCGCAGCGCCACGATCGGGTAGTCGTTGATCGCCCGGGCGGACTCGGGGAACTCGATCCCGTCGACCTCGGCGGTGGCCCGCGCGTCGGTGCGGTAGACCAGCGCGGCGTCGACCTCGCCGAGACGCACCTTGGCCAGCGCGCCCTTGACGTCCTGCTCCAGGGTGGCCGGGACGAGGTCGATCCCGGAGGCGTCCAGCGCGGCGCGGGCGGCGGCCCCGCAGGGCACCTGCTCGGCGCAGATGGCCACCTTCATCCCGCGCCGGCCGAGGTCGGCCAGGCGCCGGACGCGGCCCGGGTTGCCCTTGGGCACGGCGATGACCAGCTGGTTGCGGGCGAAGACGACCGGGGTGCCGGCGGCGGCCCCGGCCTCGGTGACGGTGGCCATGTTCCGTGGCGCGGCGGCGGCGAAGACGTCGGCCGGCGCCCCCTGGGTGATCTGTGTGGCCAGGGCGGAACTGCCGCCGAAGGTGAAGGCCACCCGGACGCCGGGGTGGGTGGCCTCGAACTCCCGACCGATGGTGGTGAACGACTCGGTCAGCGAGGCGGCGGCGAAGACGGTCACCGTACGGTTGTCGTCGCTGCGGTCCGGTCGCTCGTCGCTCGTGCAGCCGGTGGTGACGAGCAGGGCCAGCCCGGTCAGGACGGCGAGGGCGCGGCGGATCGTCATGTGCTGGTCCTTCCCCGGGCGCCGCCAGGTGCGGCGCGTTCCACCACGACGGTGGTCGACTTGATCACGGCGACGGCGACGGAACCCACCTCGAGGCCGAGTTCGTCGACGGCTTCCCGGCTCATCAGCGAAACCACTCGGAACGGCCCGGCCTGGATGTCGACCTGGGCCATCACGGTGTCCCGGACGACGGCGGTGACGATGCCACGCAGCCGGTTGCGGGCCGAGGTGGTCTCCGTGCCGGCGTCCGGTGCGGCCGCCTGGGCGCGGACGAATGCCGCCAGGTCAGCGCCGTCGATCAGCCGGTGGCCGTGCTCGTCACGGCTGGCGGGCAACCGTCCGGCGTCCACCCAGCGACGCACGGTGTCGGTGCTGACCCCCAACAGTTCGGCGGCCTCGCTGATCCGGAACACGGTCACCGGGACACCCTAGCCGCCCTCGTCTGCGAGGCGGAAGGCCCGTTACGGCTCGCGTACCCGAGGATGGCGGCATGTAGTCGCCCGCAGTTGCGATAACGGTGCCGCATCGTCCGGTACGGAGAGCGCCAGTGACATCACTGAATGTGCAAGATATTATCGACGATGGTCGTCGCCGACCGTCGTCCGGGGCCACCGCCCGCCGACCTCCGACCTCATGGGGGAACGACGTGGATCGCCACGCAGTCCGTCCCGACCAGACCCCGACTCCGCCGCCGCTGGACGACCTGCGGCACACGGCGCTCGGTGAGATCCCGCTCTCTCGGGCGCGGGCCGTCGCCGACGCCCATCACCACCGGGTCAACCGCCCGTCCGGCGTTGATGTCCAGGGGTTCGGCTCTGCCCTCTGACCCCGCCGGGCCGCCCGGACCGGCCACCGGGCGGGTCAGCCCGCTGAGTCAGTACGTGCTGAAGCTGACCAGCCGCTGCGACCTCGCCTGCGACCACTGTTACGTCTACCAGCACCCCGACCAGTCCTGGCGTCGGCAGCCGCGCCTCATGGCGGCTGCCACGCTGCGGGCCGCCGCCGGCCGGATCGCCGAGCACGCCGCCGCGCACCGCCTCGACACCGTACGGGTCGTGCTGCACGGCGGCGAACCGCTGCTCGCCGGTGCCGCCGGTCTGGCCGCCGCGGCGGGCGAACTCCGCCGCCAGATCGACCCGGTGACCCGGCTCGACCTACGCATGCAGTCCAACGGTGTGCTGCTCACCCCGCGCGTCTGCGACGTGCTCGTCGCCCACGACGTCAAGGTGGGCATCTCCCTCGACGGCGACGTGTCCGCCAACGACCGGCACCGTCGCCACGCCAACGGCGCGAGCAGTCACGCCGCGGTACGCCGTGCCCTGGCGCTGCTGCGCCGCCCCGAGTATCGGGCCGGCTACGCCGGCATCCTCTGCACCGTCGACCTGGCCAACGACCCGGTCCGGGTCTACCGGGCGCTGCTGGCCGAGGAGCCGCCACAGATCGACTTCCTGCTCCCGCACGCCAACTGGGACCGGCCACCGGCCCGCCCGGCCGGGATCCCCACCCCGTACGCCGAATGGCTGCTGGCGGTGCACCGGCGCTGGCTGGCCGACGGCCGCCCGGTGCCGATCCGCCTGCTGGAATCCCTGCTCTCCACCGCCGCCGGCGGCGCCAGCCGGACGGAGGCGGTCGGGCTCGGCCCCGCCGACCTCGTCGTCATCGAGACCGACGGCACGTTCGAGCAGGTCGACTCCCTGAAGTCCGCGTACCACGGCGCACCGGCCACCGGCCTGGACGTCTTCCGGCACCGCGTCGACGACGCCGCGGCGTACCCGATGATCGCCATCCGGCAGACCGGTCTGACCGGTCTCTGCGCCACCTGCCGCCGTTGCCCGGTGGTCGCCCAGTGCGGCGGCGGTCTCTTCGCCCACCGGTACCGCGCGGGCGCCGGCTTCGACAACCCGTCCGTCTACTGCGCCGACCTGAAGGAGCTGATCCGCGCCATGGCGGGTACCCCCGCGCACGCGCCGGCCCACCGGCAGGGCGCCGACGTGCTCGACCGCGCCGTCCTCGACGACCTGGCCGGCGGCCGGGGCACCGCGGAGAGCGCGCGGCAGCTCGCCTCGGTCCACCTCGGGATGGTCCGCGCGCTGCTGGTCGCCCTCAGCCCGCAGGCCACCGACGATCCGGTGGCCGCCGCCGGGTGGCGGCTGCTGGTCGAGCTGGACGTCACCGCGCCCGAGGCGGTGCGTGCCGTGCTGGAGCACCCGTTCGTCCGCCGGTGGGCGCAGCGCTGCCGCGACGGCGCCACCGGTGAGCTGCCTTACCTGGCGGGTGTGGCGGCCGCCGCCGCGATCCGCGCCGGCGTCCCGGCGACCCTCGACGTGCCGGCCCGCGGCGGGCTGCTCGCCCTGCCCACGCTGGGCGCGTTCGACCTTTCCGCCGACCTGCCGACGGCGCGGCTGAGCAGCCGCGAGGGCGGCTTCGATCTGTCCGTGGCCGGGCGGCGTGAGCGGGTGCGCCTCACCGACCCGCCCGCGGCCTGGCAGCCCGCGCGGCGGGTCCGGGCCGGCGGGCACGAGCTGCTGCTGGAGGACACCGACCCGTACCGGGACTGCTACCACCTGCCCGTCGCACCCCGACTGTCCACCAGCGGCGCCGCCCGGTGGACCGGTCAGCTCGACGCCGCGCTGCGCCGCCTGCGAACCGAAGCCGACGGCGGGTACGCCCCGGCCGTCGGTGCGCTGCTGCGGGCCGTCGTGCCGGTGCGGCCCGACCCCGACGGCCGGCAGCGCAGCGCCGCCGCCGGGGCGGCCTTCGGGGCGGTGGCGGTGGCTCCCGCACCCGACGACGCCGCGCTGGCGGTGCTGCTGGTGCACGAGGTCCAGCACCTCAAGCTCGACGCGGTGCTGGACGTCTGCGACCTGTTCGACCGCACCGACGAACGCCGGCTGACGGTGCCGTGGCGCCCCGATTCCCGCCCCGTCGAGGGCGTCCTGCACGGCACGTACGCCCACCTGGCCGTCGCCGACGTGTGGCGGTCCCGGCCCGGCCCGGCCGCGGCCACCACCTACCGCCGCTACCGGGACTGGACCGGCGCCGCCCTGGACGCGCTGCTCGGTCTCGGTGCGCTCACCACCGCCGGTGACCGGTTCGTCGGTCGGATGCGCGACACCCTGGACAGCTGGTCGTGACCGCCGACCTGCCCGTGCGACCGGCACCACCCCGATGAGCCCACCCACCGGGCTGCTGCGGGGCAGCACGGGGTTGGCAGGTGTCGATACTGTGATGCGCCCAGGATGTCCACACCGGTGGGAGCGGCAGGTGATCGAGGACGAGTTCCGGGTCGACCCCGGCGCGCCCGTCTTCTTCCTCAGCTACGCCCGCTCCCGCAACCGGGTCGCCGCACCCCCGCGCGACACCAACCAGAAGGTCTTCCAGCTCTTCGTCGACCTCTCCGACCATGTGGTCGAGCTGCTCGGCCTGCCACCGGGCCGGCAGGCCGGGTTCATGGACCGGATGCTCGACGGCGGGCAGGTCTGGACCGACGACCTGGCCTTCGCCGCCGGGCACTGCCAGGTGTTCATCCCGCTGATCTCACCGCAGTACCTGAACAGCCCCTGGTGCGCCCGGGAGTGGGACGCCTTCGCCCGCCGCCGGTTCACGCTGCGTCCCGGGGCGACCGCCTCCCCGGGGGAGACCCCGATCATCCCGGTCAACTGGTCGGTGGTGGAGCGCCGGTCGATGCCGCCGGCCGTGTCGCAGCGGCAGATGTTCAGCCCGACCCGGCTACCCTCGGACATCGCGCCGCAGTACCAGGAAGAGGGCATCTACGGCCTGCTGAGCCTGGGCAAGAACGGCCGCGACGCCTACGACGCGGTGGTCTGGCGGCTGGCCCAGCGGGTCGCCCGGGCGTACCACACCCACTGGGTGCGGGCAGAGGTCCCCACCGACCTGGGTCGGCTCCGCACCACGTTCGAGGAGGTCGGGGCATGACCTGGTCGGACACCTCCACGGGGACACCGACGGCCCGGCAGACGTACTTCTTCCTCAGCTACGCCCACTCGGTGCCGCTGTCGGCGTCGGCCCGGCCGGACACCGACTTCTGGGTCAACCGGTTCTTCCAGGACCTCGCGTTCGCGGTACGGGAACGGGCCCGCCGGGCCGCGGAACTCGACGTCGGTTTCTTCGACGGGCTGGTCGACCCGGGCGCCGACCTTCGGCGGACCCTCACCGACGCGCTCAGCGTGACCCACGTCTTCGTGCCGCTCTACTCACCCAAGTACTTCGGCAACCCCTGGGCGGTGGGCGAGCGTGACTCGTTCCGCAGCCGTCTGGTCGCCCTGCCGCCGGGCCGGGCGGCCCGGCACGTGCTGCCGGTGCTCTGGCTGCCGTTACCGCCCTGGGAGGACCGCTCGGAGGCGGACCAGGCGCTCCGGTTGGCCCAGGATCCGGCCGACCGGGCCGACTACGCCGAGAACGGGCTGCGGGCGCTGTGCAAGCTGAGCGCCTACCGGCGGCCGTACCGGACGATCCTGGCGGCGCTGGCCGAGCGGATCGTCGCGGTCGCCGAGTCCGAGCCGCTCGCCCCGTCCCGGGCGGTGCCCCTGACCCGCAGCCCGGAGGTCGAGAGCGGCGACACCCCGCTGGTGATCACCCTGGTCACCCCGCACGGCGCCGGCTGGCGGCCGTACCACGACCAGCACGCGCTTCCCGTCGCCGACTACGTGGCCGCCACCGCGGAGCGGTTGGGGCTGCCCACCCGGGTGGTCGATCTGGCCGAGGCCCCGGCCCGGGCGGCGCAGAGCCCCACCGTGGTGCTGGTCGACGCCAGCGTCGGCCCCGGCGCGGTACGCGCGGCGGTCGACGACCTGCCCCGCTGGGCCGTTCCGCTGGTCATCGCCCCGGACGGCGCGCGTGGCGACGCCATCCCGGAGACGATCGCCGGTAGCTTGCAGGACGCCCGGTTCCCGCAGGTGCTGCCGGTACGTGAGATCGCGGAGTTCGAACGCTGCGCGCCACAGTTGGTCATCGAGGCCCGCAAGCTGTTCCTGCGGCACGGCCCGGTGGCTCCGCCCGACGGTCCGGCCGAGCCCCGGCCCAGCCTGCGACCGGACGGGCCATCAGACGTACGGCGAGGGAAGGACCACCGATGACGCCACCACGCGAGGGCCAGGTCGTCACCTTCTACTCCTACAAGGGCGGCACCGGCCGCACCATGGCGCTGGCGAACACGGCCTGGATCCTGGCCGCCAACGGGCAGCGGGTGCTGGTCGCCGACTGGGACCTGGAATCCCCCGGGTTGCACCGATTCTTCGCGCCGTTCCTCGACCCGGAACAGGTCGCCTCCACCGGCGGCGTGATGGACCTGATCCTGGAGTACGAGTGGGAGAACGCCCGGCGGCGCAAGGCCGGCGACACCGACACCCGGCCCGGTGACTGGCACCGCCGCTTCGCCCGGGTGCACAACTACGCCTTCTCGGTGAGCTGGGACTTTCCCGGTGGCGGCAGTCTCGACCTGCTGCTCGCCGGCCGGCACAACCCCGACTACGCCACCAGCGTCACCGGCCTGAACTGGGACAACTTCTACAATCGACTCGGCGGGGCGCAGTTCTTCGACGCGTTGCGCGAGGACATGAAGCGGCACTACGACTGGACGTTGATCGACAGTCGTACCGGCATCAGCGACGTCGCCGAGATCTGCACCATCCACCTGCCCGACGTGCTGGTCGACTGCTTCACCCTCAGCGGACAGGGCATCGACGGCGCCGCCGCGGTGGCCGCCCGGGTACGTGGCTACGAGGGCCGCCGCGCCCGGCGCGTGCTGCCGGTGCCGATGCGGGTCGACGACGGGGAGAAGAGCAAGCGGGACGCCGGCCGGGCGCTGGCCATGCAGCGCTTCGCCGGCCTGCCCAGCGGCATGACCGACGCCGAGCGGCAGGAGTACTGGCTGACCGTCGAGGTGCCCTACCGGGCGTACTACGCCTACGAGGAGACGCTGGCGACCTTCGGCGACGAACCGGGCGGCCGGACCACCCTGCTCAGCGCGTACGAGACCCTGACCGGCCACATCACCAACGGCCGGGTCACCGCCCTGCCCCGCATCGACGAGGCGCTGCGGCTGCGGACCGTGCAGCGCTTCGAGCGCAAGCCGGCCGTCGCCGACGAGCTGATCGTGCTGCGGCACGTCGCCGAGGACCAGGCCTGGGCGGAGTGGGCGCAGGCCGTGCTCACCGCCGCGGATTTGCGGGTGCTGCCTGTCACGCCGGGCGAACCCGCCCCGGTCCGGGCCGGCGTCACCTACCGGGAGCTGCGGCTGGTGTCGCGCGCGTACCGGGCCGCGCGCGACCGGTCCGGGCCGGAGATCGTCCCGCCCGGCGTGCCCACCCTGGCGCTGCACCTGGACGACACCCCACCCGCCCCGGATCTCGCCGCGGGCGGGTGGGCCTCGGTGCACGACCGGGGCGCGGACGCCGCCGCCGAGCAGGTGCTGCGCCTCGTCGGGCGGCCGGCGGGCGAACCCGGGCACCCGGTTCCCGGTGCCCGTTACCCGGCCGTCGGGGCGGAGGTGTTCAACCCGCCGGGGCGCAACGTCCGGTTCACCGGGCGGGAGCCACTGCTGCGCCGGCTGCGCGAGGAGCTGAAAACCGCCGGTGGCGCGGCCGTCCCGGTGGCGCTGCGCGGCGGCGCGGGCATCGGCAAGACCCAGCTGGCCATCGAGTACGCCCACCGCTTCCGCGGCGCGTACGACGTGATCTGGTGGGTGGAGGCGGACCCGCCGCAGTTCGTCGACGTCCAGGTGGCCGACCTCGGTCGGGAACTCGGCCTGCCGGAGTTGCCCACCATCCCGGAGAAGACCCGGGCCGTACGGCAGTGGCTCAGCCGGGGGGAGCGCCGGGACGCCACCGGCCACCCGGTGCGCTGGCTGCTCGTCTTCGACAACGTCGACCAGTACGAGCACGTCAGGGACTTCCTGCCGCAGGGCAACGGGCACGTGCTGGTGACCACCCGCAACCCGGACTGGGGCGACCTGGCCCGGGCGGTCGACGTCGAGGCGTTCCACCGGGCGGAGAGCGTGGCCCACCTGCGGGCCCGCCTCGGCGAGGGGGCGATGAGCGTGGCCGAGGCCGAGCGGGTCGCCGACGCGGTGGAGAACATCCCGATCCTGGTGGCGATGGCCGGCGCCTGGTTGGCCGACACCGGCACGCCGGTGGGGGAGTACCTGGCCGGGTTGGAACGCACCGGCCCGGAGACCGACGTCTGGGGCCGTTCGCTGCAACGGTTGAAGGAGCAGTCGGCTGGGGCGTACCGGTTGTTGCAGCTCGCCTCGGTGCTGGCCCCGGAGATCTCCCTGGAGCTGCTCTACGGCGACCAGGTGGCGCGGGTGATCGCCCCGCACGACCCGGTCGTCGCGGCCCGGGTCGCCGACCGGGTCGACGAGCGGGACATCGCCGCGGCCCTGGTGCAGCGGATCAACCGGCTGGCACTGATCAAGGTGGATCTGCACGCGCAGCGGGTGCAGGTGCACCGGCTGCTCCAGGCGGCGCTGCGGGCCCGGATGTCCGACCGGGAACTGGACGAGGTCAAGCACGACGTGCACCGCATCCTCGCCGGATCCCGCCCCTCCGGGGAGGTCGAGGACCCGGCGTTGCAGGAGCGGCTGCGCATCCTCTGGCCGCACCTGGACGGCTCCGACGCGGTCTCCTGCGCCGACGACAACGTCCGGCAACTGGTCATCGACCGGATCCGGTACATCTACCTCAACGGCGGCTACGCCCAGGGCGAGCAGTACGCCCGGCAGGCCGACAAGATCTGGTCGACCCGGCTCGGGGAGCTGTCCCCGGATTCGCCCGCCCACCGTGCGTTGCGGGTGCAGTTGCTGCACCTGCGGTTCAACCGGGCCAACCTGCTGCGCGGCCTGAGCCGTTTCCAGGAGGCCTGCGATCTGGACGAGGACACCCTGCGCCAGCAGGAGGAGCTGATCGGCGCCAGCCACCCGTACACCCTGATGACCGCCGGTGGCTACGCCGGTGACCTGCGGGCGCTCGGCCGCTACCAGGAGGCGTTGGAACGGGACCTGCAAACCTACGCGGCGTCGGTGGAGGTGTTCGGCGAGGACCACCGCCGGACCCTGATCTCCGCCAACAACCTCGCCGCGTCGTACCAGATGATGGGCGACTTCACCAAGTCATGGGAACTGGACGAGAAGACCCACAGCCGGCTGCGGCTGGTCCTCGGCCCGCACCACTTCCGGACCCTGCTCTCGGCCAGCAACCTCGCCCGTGACCTGCGTGAACTCGGCGAGTACGAGCGTTCGGTGGCGTTGCTGCGCGGCGCGGTGGAGGGCTACCGGAACATCTTCGGCGACCACTCCCGTGACGTGCTGGCCACCCAGGCCAACCTCGCCGCGTCGCTGCGCAGCGTCGGTGAGATCGCCGCGGCGGGGGAGCTGCTGGAGATGACCTACGAGCGGCTGCGGTCCAGCTTCGGCGTGACCGACCCGGACACCCTCTTCGCCTGGTTGAGCTGGACGGCCAACCTGATGCTCCTCGGCGAGGGTGAGCGGGCGCGGGCGGAGCTGATCGAGGTCGAGCAGGTCCTCACCCAGGTCTTCGGTCCCGGGCACCCGTACGTGGGGGTGTGCCGGAACAACCTGGCGGTCGCCTCCTGGGACGCCGGCGACACCGCGGGCGGGGCGAAGCTGGCCGGATCGGCCGCCGCGGAGCTGCGGGCGGCGCTGCACCCCCGGCACCCGTTCGTGATGGCGGCCGACAACAACGTCGCGGTCTTCACCGCCTACTCCGGTGACCTGGCCGCCGGGCGGGAGCAGCTGCGCGACGTGGTGGCCCGGCTGACCGACGTGCTCGGTCCCGAGCATCCGGACACCCTGCGCAGCATCGGCAACCTGGAGACGGTGCACCAGATGGCCTCGGGCGGCCGGGTCAGCATCGGCCGCACCCGCGTCGCCGACCAGCTCGCCGACCGGGTCGGCCAGCACCATCCGAGCGTGCGGGTGTTGCGGGACGGACGGCTGGTACGCCGCGTTCTCGACCCGCACCACTACTGAGCGGGGCGGGTGCCGATCAGCAGGTCGCGGCCGGCTGCCTGGTCCGCCTCGGTCAGCCAGCCCAGCACCCGGGGCAACTCCTCCACGGCGTCGAAGTGGGCCGCGCCCGGCTGCACCTCGATTTCGGCGCCCGGGATCTGCCCGGCGAGCCATCGCGCGTGCCCGACCGGGGCGAAGGTGTCCTCCGCGCCGTGCCACAGCCGCACCGGGGTCCGCGCGGTGTCGATCGCGGCCAGGTCGAACTTCCAGCTGCGGCGCAACGCCAGCACGTCGTCGATCCAGCCGTACGGGCCGGCGCGCAACGCCTCCTCGTAGGTGTCGGCGATGAGCCGGCGCAGCGCGGCGTCGTTGACCGCCCGCCGGTCCGCCGCGCTCATCTGCACCATCAGCTCCTCCAGCAGGAACCTCGGGTCCTCGACGACCCGGGCCGCCCGCCGGCGGATCTGCGCGATCATCGTCGCCGTGTCGTGGTCGTCCCGGCCGCCGAAACCGCGGACGTTGTCGCCGTTCATCCCGGCGAACCAGTCCAGCCGGGCGGCGTCGGCGGGGGCGAAACTGACCAGGACCGCCACCCGGGCCACCCGGTCCCGCAGCGCCCCGTCGGCGGCGCAGGCCAGCGCGTGCGGGCCGCCGCCGGAGCGCCCGGCGATGGCGAACCGCGCCAGGTCGAGTTGGTCGGCGATCGCTTCGACGTCCCGTGCGGCGTCGGCCACGTCCCGTCCCTCGCGGCGTTCCGAGTCGCCGTAGCCGGGCCGGTCGTAGGCGATCAGCCGCACACCCATCCGGTACAGCACGATGCTGCGCGGCTTCGGGCCGCGTCGGCTGCCCGGGGTGCCGTGCATGAGGAAGACGGGGAACCCGTCGGGCGCGCCGGTGACCTCGTACGCCACGCGCCTGTTGTCCGCGCGGTGGGCGAATCCGGCCCCAGGCTCACCGTCTCGGGTCACTCCAGCCTGCCTTCCGGTGCTGCGTTCAGCCCACGTCCGTAACCCGGTGCCGAGGTGGTGCCGGCGCTCCGGCTCCCCATCGACAATCAAGCCTAAGGGCGGGGTCGGTCGGGCCGCTACGGAGTGCATCGAGATGCGGACCGATCTGTCGGAAACGACACCCGGGCGGGGGACTTCCACGCCCGGTCAGCACCCGGTCGCCGGGTCGTCCGGGCCGGCGCCGGGCGACTGCCCGGGGACGTCCACCCCGACCAGGGCGCTCGGGTCGCCGTAGCGCCAGTGCACCCGGTACTGCGCCCGCAGCCGGGGGCGCGGCACCTCCCACTCGTACGCCACGACGCCCGCCCGTTCCTGCCGGCGCGGGGTGACGTCCGCGGTCGTCTCGGAGGTGAAGGAGGTCTCGCTGGCCCAGACCGTCGGCCGGGCGGCGGCCGGGAAGGCAAGCCGCACGGTGAGCCGGCGGGTGGGCAGCCGGATGTCGCGCTGCAACCAGTCGCCGAACTTCCACGCCGGCACCCGGTAGGCGTAGTCCACGACCGTGCGCTGCCCCGGGTAGAGCGGCGCCGGTGCCCCGCCGATCTCCAGCGGCAGGGTGATCTTCAGGAAGGCGTCCCGGCTGCGGGTCACCCGCCAGCGCATCGGCTCGGGGCGATCGACGCCGAGGTACGCCCGGAAGTCGACCTCGTCCAGGGTGAGCGGGTGGCGGCTGTGGAAGGCGGTGGAGCGGGCCGGGTCGTCGGGGAACCGGTCGATGTCAATCTGCACCGTGTGCCGGGTGATCGGCTCGGTGCCGACGCTGTGCAGCACCCGCCGGAACCGGCACTCGTACGCCCCGTCGACCAGCGCCAGGTCGGCCTGCTCGTCGTCGATGACCAGGTGTGGCCCGGTCGGGGGCGGTACGGCGGTGGGGCCGAGCACGGGCGGTCGCCCCGCCACCGGCCGGGTGCCGGCGAACGCGACGTAGCGCTGCCAGATCCGGTTGCCGCTGTCGAGGGCCAGCTCCGCCCGCCGCGCGAACTCCTCGGTCGGCTGGTGCCGCCCGTTCTCGATGTGGCTGACGTAGGAGGGGTCGAAGCCGGTCCGCTCGGCCAGTTCCTTCTTGGACAGTCGGCGCTGGTGTCGCCAGTGCGTGAGCTCCTGTACGAAAGCCGCTGCCGCGTCGTCCTGTGTGGAGCTACCCATGCCCCCGTCCCTCGATCTCGGGCCTCAAGTGTGTCCCAGGTGTTGCCGTCGCGCCAGCCATGATCGTGAACGTTCGCAGGCGGTATGGACGACCGACGACCACAATGTGAACACCACTTGTCGCCCACCCGATCACCCGTCCGGACGTCGGCCGCCAACCCGGGCCGGGGCGACGCCGGGCCGCGTGGGAACCGGCGTCGCGGGGTATCAGTTGCGGACATGAGCCCCAGCACCACGGCGAAACCCGACACCCGGTCCGGAACCGGCACGATCGCGGTCGTCGCCCACCGGAAGAAGACCCTCGGCGGCGGCCTCGACGCGCTGCGCGCCACCCTCGTCTCCGCCGGGGTCGAGCGCCTGCTCTGGTACGAGGTGCCGAAGAGCCGCGAGGCCCCGAAGAAGGCCCGCAAGGCGGTGGGGAAGGGCGCCGACCTGGTCTTCGTGTGGGGCGGCGACGGTATGGTGCAGCGTTGCGCGGACGCCCTCGCCGGCACGGACACCGCGATGGCGATCCTGCCCGCCGGCACCGCCAACCTCTTCGCCGCCAACCTCGGCATCCCCACCGACCTCGCCCAGGCGGTCCGGATCGGTCTGCACGGCCGACGGCGCACCCTCGACCTGGGGCGGCTCAACGGCGAACACTTCGCCGTGATGGCCGGCGCCGGCTTCGACGGGGACCTGATCCGCGAGGCCGACCGCAAGCTCAAGGGCAAGCTCGGTCGCGCCGCGTACGTCTGGACGGGGCTGCGGCACGTGCGGGGCGAACTGACCCGGACCCGGATCACCGTCGACGGCGCCGACTGGTTCGACGCCGAGGCGAGCTGTGTGCTCTTCGGTAACGTCGGCACCATCACCGGGGGTGTGCCGGCCTTCGACGACGCCCGCCCCGACGACGGAGCTCTGGAGGTCGGCGTGGCCACCGCCAGCGGCGCGATCGACTGGGCGCGCACCCTGGGCCGGATGGCCACCGGCCGCTCCGAGGACTCGCCGTTCGTGCGGATCACCCGCGGCCGCAAGGTCAAGGTCCGCTTCGCCGAACCCAAGACGTACGAGTTGGACGGCGGCGCGCGGGGACGGACCCGACGGCTCAAGGTCAAGGTCGTTCCCGGGGCGCTGACGGTCTGCTGCCCCGAGACGGACGCGTGACGCCGCCGCCGGGCGGCGTCCCGGCGGCGGCGTCACCCCGCTGGTGGCCGAGAATGACGCTGTGGAGCCGACGCTGCGCCGCTACCTGGACGACCTGGCCGACGCCGTCCGTACCGTCCTCGGCGACACCCTGGTCGGCGCGTACGCGGCCGGCTCCGTCGCGCTCGACGCGTACCAGCCGGGCCGCAGTGACATCGATGTCGCCCTGGTCGTCGCCGGCCCGCTGGACGCCGCCGGCAAACGGGAGCTGGTGGCCCGGCTGCGGCACGAGGCGCTGCCCTGCCCGGCGCGCGGCCTGGAACTGGTCGCCTACACCCGGGCGGCGGCCGGGTCGGGCACCGCGGAGCCCGCGTTCGAGCTGGAGCTGAACACCGGTGCTCGGATGCCGTTCCGCGTCACCGACGACCCGGCGCGGCGATCGGCCGCCGACGGCCGGTTCTGGTACGGCCTGGACCGCAGCATCCTGCACCAGCACGGGTACGCCCTCCTGGGCCCGTCCGCCGCCGAAACCTTCACCGACCTGCACCCGGACGACCTGCACCGGCTGCTGGTCGAGGCGCTGCGCTGGTGGCTGGCCCGCCCCGACGCCGACGCCGCCGGCACGGACGGCAGATCGGACCACCGGGCCGCGATGGACCCACCGGCGGCCGGGGCCGAGGACGCGGTGCTGGGAGCCTGCCGCTCGCTGGTCCGGGTGCGGGACGGGGTCTGGCTGTCGAAGCCGGCCGCCGGCCGCCGGGTGGCCGCGTCGGGCCGGCACGTCGACCTGATCGAACGCTGCCTGGCAGCCCGGGACGGCGGCCCGCCACCGGGCCGCGCCGAGGCACGCCGCTTCCAGCGGTGGGTGCTCCACCGTGTGGCCGCCCGGGGGTACGGTCTCCCGGGCCGGCCGAGCGCCTGACCGTCGGGTCAGCCGCTCGACACCACCTCGGAGCGGTGCGCCGACGCCGGCAGGTACGGCTCCGGTGCCGGCCGATCCGGTGCCGGCTGCCCGACCGGCCGCTGCTCCGGCGCGTCCTGGCTCGGCTCCACCGGCGGGCGCGCCGCCACCACCGGGAACTCGGCCGTCTCCGACCCGCCGGCCGCCGCCGCCATCACCGCCGCCGCCGCGAGATCCGCCACCCGCTTCGCCTCCCGCTGCACCCGCGCCCGCACCTCCTTGGCGTGCCGCTCCACCGAGTCGGCCGCCTGACGTGTCTCCTCCAGCCGCCGGGTCTCGGCAGCGAGGCTGCGCCGTACCTCCTCCAGCTGGCGCTGCAACTGGTGGAGCTCCCGCTCCACGGTGTCCCCCTCCTGTTGGATCTGCGCAAGCTGGGCGTGGGCCGTGTCCAGCTCCTCGCGGACCTGGAAGAGCGCCTGCTGCCGCTCCGTGATCTCCTGCTGCAGCGCCGTCAACTGCTCCTGATGCCCGGCCACCTGCTCGTCGGCACGCTGGCGGACCTCCGTCGCGTACTGCTGCGCCTCCGTGATCAACGTCTGGATCCGCTGCTCGGCGGCGCTGTGCTGGCTGGTCAACTCCTGCTCCGCCGCGGCCCGCTGCGCGGCCAACTCATCCTCGATCGCGGCCCGCCGTTCGGCGATCTCCTTCTCGGCGGCCGCCTGAAGCTGGGCCAGCTCCTGCTGGCTCTGCGACCGGGCCGCCTGCATCTCCTGCTGGATCTGGGTCCGCGCCGCCTTCGTCAACGCCTCGGCCGCGGCCCGGGTCTGGGTGATCTGCTTCGCGGTCTGCTCGCTGATCCGCTTCGCCTCCTGCTGGGCGCGCTCGTGCGCCGCCTCGCCCTCGGCGCGCAGCTTCTCGGCCCGTTCGTGGATCTCGGCCAGCTTCTGCTCGGCCACCGACCGGCGCTCCTCGTAGGCCTTGTCCTGCTCGGCCCGGCGCGACGACAGCTCGTCCTCCAGCTCACGCAACGCCTCGGTGGTCCGTTCCCGGGCCTCGGCGAGCATCTTCTCCGCCTCGGTCTGCAGGGCGCTCGCCCGCTGCGTCGCCGACTCGGTGATGACTCCGGCCTGCTTCTCGGCCAGCGCCAGAATCTGGTCGACCATGGGCCCGAGGTCACGGAAGGAGGCGCGGTCCACCTGCGCCGGCCGCTGGCGCAGCTCGGTCACCTCGGACTGAAGCCGCTGGATGTGCGCGGTGAGCCCGTGGAGCTGCCCGGCTGCCTGGTCGCGCTCCGCGGTCAGCATGGCCAGTCGACCGTCGGTCTGTTCGACGTACCGGTCCACCTGCCGCTTGTCGTAGCCGCGCAGGGCAGTTTCGAATTGCGGCCGACCGGCCGCGTCGTCACGCAGCGCGAACGGCTCTCCGCCGTTGGACATGCAGCACCCTCCGTACCTTCCGAGCGCCACGCGGAATCGCCCACGGGCCAGTGATGTGGGCAACGCTACCGCCGCCGCGGCACCGGTCATAGGGTTGCCCCGCTGATCGTGACGGTTGTCGACGTCGAGCACCGACGGGTCGGCCGACCACTTTCGGACGTCGGATCGTCCGGTCGTCCACCGTCCACGGTGCCCACGTCACCGGCGGTTCCGGTGCTTTTCGGATACGACCGGAGGAATGGGTTGGCTTCCGCTGGACGTTGTCCGGATTGCGCGCGTTTCCGCACCCGACCGGTCACTGTCGAGGGCAATCTTCGTACGCCTGCGGCAGCGACTGCCGTCCGCAGTGACGGTGGTGGCGCGGCGGCGACGGTGTGACGCGGGACGCCGCCGGCGGATTTGACGATCATCTGGCCGGGGGCGTAGCTTTCTCTCTGCCAGCGCGGAACGGACGAAACAGGCGAAAGCCTGGAAGGCCGGAGCGCGGGAATGGACCTGGGGGTGCGGAGGTTATGCCTCTGGTAACCGGGACCGGGCGG
>NZ_SMKF01000117.1 GCF_004348325.1 Micromonospora sp. KC213
GGGTGGGGCTGCGTCGGGGCAGGTCGTCGACCGGAGCGACCCGGCCGGACGGCCCCCGGGAGGTCACCGCCGTGGCGCTTCCGGCCGCCGTACGGGTGCCCGTGCCGCGTCCGGCGTCCCGGTCGGTCGTCGTGGTCTCGTCGTCCCGCCCGTCGATCCGTCCGTCGCCGTCGGTGTCCCGCACGGACGAGTCACCCCGCCGGGTGAGTGAGGGAAAGTTCATGTCACACCTCCTTGTCGATGCGTGGAGGCCTCGGAAGGGTCGCCGGCAGCCACGCGGATACGGGTGGGATGTACCCCGTGCGTCGATCGACCACACTTGTCACCGCCCCACCCGGCCACCGCTTCCCGTGCCCCTCTTTCGTGATCCACCCCGTTCGCCGCAATCGCGATGTCCCCGGCGGGAACCAGCGCACCCTGGCGCACTCGGAGCGAGTGGTGAGTGTGCGGGGCCAGGTCCGGCCGCGCCATTGAGCGGCCGGCGGCCGGCGTACCCTTGGCCTCCGTGCCAGAGGGACACACCATCCACCGCCTGGCGGCCCGCCACGCCGCGCTCCTCGCCGGTGACAAGGTCACCGCCGCCAGCCCACAGGGCCGCTTCGCCGAGGGCGCCGCCCGACTCTGCGGCACCGTCCTCGACGGCACCGAGGCGTACGGCAAGCACCTGCTGCACCACTACGCCGGCGAGTTGACCCTGCACATCCACCTCGGTCTGTACGGCCGGTTCACCGACGGCGACGGTGAGCCGCCCGAGCCGGTCGGGCAGGTCCGGCTGCGGCTGACCAGTGACCGGCACTGGCTCGACCTACGCGGGCCCACCGCCTGTGAGCTGCTCACCCCACCCGAGGTGGCGGCGCTGCGCGCCCGACTCGGCCCGGATCCGCTGCGCGCCGACGCCGACCCGCACCGGGCGTACCACCGGATCCGGCGCAGCGGCACCCCGCTCGCCGCGCTGTTGCTGGACCAGTCCGTGGTGGCCGGCACCGGACTGATCTTCGTCACCGAGGCGCTGTTCCGGGCCAACGTGCCGCCGACGCTGCCCGGCCGCCTGCTGACCCCGGCCGGCTGGGACGCGCTCTGGGCGGATCTGGTCGCACTGATGACCCGGGCCGTCGGGTACGGGCAGATCGACACGGTCCGCGACGCCCACCTGCCGGAGGCGATGGGGCGGCCGGCCCGCGTCGACCGGCACGGCGGCGAGGTGTACGTCTACCGCCGCTCCGGTGCGCCCTGCCACGTCTGCGCCACGCCGGTGAGTCGGGACACGCTGGCCGGCCGCAACCTCTACTGGTGCCCCACCTGCCAACCCGGCTGACCGGCGCCGACGGCGGGCAGTCGCCGCTGTTCGGCGGCCCTGCCCCACGGCGGAGGGGATCGGCGAGGAGGGCTGGGCGGGTCAGGCGGCGGCGGTCAGCCAGCGGGCCACCTCCATCTGGTCCGGCCACACCGTCGTGCCGTCGATGGCCCAGAGCAGGGAGTGGCCGAGGGTCCAGCCGAGCACCCGCTCGCGGTCAAGTCCCAGCGCGCCGGTGATCCGATCGAGCCGGCGGCACACCGCATCGGGTGAGTGCCCCAGCTCCGCCCCGCGCACGATCGCCACGACCGAGAACTCCCGCTCGCCGGCCAGCGGCTTCGGGTCGATCGCCAGCCACGGCTCCCGGTCGGCCCGGAGCACGTTGCCGGCGTGCAGATCCTGGCTGAGAAGCACCGGTTCGCCCGGGTCGGCGACGAGTTCGGTGAGCCGCCCGACCGCCTCGTCGAGCAGCCGCCGCTCGTACGGGCGGCCGGCCCGCTCCCACCTCGCCGGCAGCCCGGCGATCCACCCGGCGGCCTCCTCGGCGAGCAGCGGAAAGGGCGCACCGGCCGGACGCCACAGCCTGGGCAGCAGATCGGCCACCACGTCCAGCGCCGCGTCGGGCGGCAGGTCGTGTAGGGGCGTACCAGGCAGGCAGCGTTCCACCAGCAGCGCCCGGCGCGCCGGGTCGTGGTCCAGCAGGTGTACCGCCCCGTGGCCGTCCCAGGCGACCAGCGCGTCGGCCTCGTGGGCGCTCTCCGCGTCCGGGTACTGGAGCTTCAGCACCGCCGGGGTGCCGTCGGGCAGCTCAGCGGGCATCGCCAACGAGGCGAAGGCGTACGGGAAGGGCGGCCCGAGCCGCAGCGACCAGCGCCGGGCGCACGCCTCGCGCAGCTCGGGCAACGCCGCCAGCCACTCCCGCCCGGCCGGCTCGGCGCGTACCCACGACAAGCCCTCGGGGATCTCCACCGGTTCATCGTGGAGCACGCAACCGGACGGGCTCAACGCAGCCGGCGGATGTCCCCGTACGCCCGGTAGAAGCCGCCCCGGCCCGCCTCGCGTACCCCGGTGACCAGGTAGCGCACCCCCGGCTCCCGGATGCCCTTCGGGAACTGCACCGTCCAGTCCCGGTGGTAGCCCTCGGAGAGGACGTGGATGCGCAGCCGGCCGCGCTCCTCGACACATTCCACCACCACCCCGCCCCGGTCGTCGCTGGTCACCTCCACGGTGGACCAGGCGGCCGGTTCGGGAAGCCGGGTGGGCGCCTTGACGTCCACCACCTCCGGCACGCTGCCCGCCTCGGCGGCCCGGATCGCCGGCTCGCTGGCGTCGATGCAGGCCAGGTGGCCGCTGGTGGTGACGACGTAGAGCCGTTCCCGGTGGTACTGCATGGAGTACGCGGAGCCGCAGCCGGTGCCGAGCTTCCACAGCCGGTTGCCGGCCGCGTCGAAGCAGTAGATCGAGGAGGCGCTGTCACCGGCGAAGACGTACCGGCCGCCCTCGGCGGTGGCGCAGGAGAAGACGGCGGCGTCGCAGCGGTACGTCTGCTGGGCCCGCCCGTCCTTGCCCAACCGCACCACCTCGCGGGTGCCGGTGCCGGCGAAGACGGCATCGGACTCCTGCCAGCCGAACAGCACCGCCCCGGTGCGGGTGTGCCACAGCTCCCGCCCGGTACGCCAGTCCCAACCGGTCACCCCCGCCGAGTGGCCGTGGTAGAGGGCATCGCGGTCGCAGCGGACCATCCAGGCGGAGCGACCGCGTCCCGGCCGCCGCCACAGGAACTCGTCCTCGTGGTCGATCGCGGCGATGCCGCCCTCGCGGTCGGACACGCCCAGCACGCCGTCGTGGATGTCCAGCCAGTAGATGTCGATGTCGGGGGTGACCGCGTACGCCACCCGGGGCACCTTGCCGGACAGGTCGTAGACGTTGCCGTCGTCGCAGCCCGCGTAGATCCAGTGGTCGTCGGCGACGATGCACTTCACCCCGTCGGGAAGCCGGACCTGGTTGAGCATCCGCGCGTCGTGGTCGAGGGTGGTGATGACGCCGCGCTCGTTGCCGACCATGCACGTGCGCTCGTCGACGAAGACGCCGAACGCGGACGCGCCGGAGTCGTACCGCCAGAGCACCGGGGCCGTCCGGGCGGTGGAGCGGGTGCTGACGATCTGCCGGCGGGACACCGGCCGCTTCTGCCGGGCGCCGCGCACCGCCGGGGCGTACCCCTTGCGGATCTTCTCGCCGATCTTCTTCGCGGCGGCGGCCCGGGCCCGGGCATTGTCCGGGTAGCTGGTGGTCTTCACCTGGCCCTGGTCGCCGATCCGGCCGTAGCGCACGGTCAGTGCGGTGTTCTCCACCACGACCTCGTAGAACTTGTGTGCTCCACCGTCCACTTCGGACAGTTCGAGGTAGGTCGTCTCCTGCGACATCGATGCCTCCGAGGGGGAAGGTCCGCAACCGCTGACAGCGCGCAAACGCTAACCGCCACCACCGACAACGAGCCGCCGTACGAGGACCGGGCCGTACCGAAAGGGGTATCCCCGGTACGGCCCGGTCGCGTCCCCTTGGTGGGTGCGCCGCTGCAACTGCTGGTGGTTGCCGGTGCCGCAGTCCACTGGATCAGGCGGGCGCCGTTGGTGGTGGCGGCGTCCGACGAACCACCCGATGGCGGCCGGTCAGCGACCCGACCCGGCGAGGGCGTCCACGGCCTTGCGGGCGGCGATCAGCACCGGATCCCACACCGGCGCGTACGGTGGGGCGTAGCCGAGGTCGAGCGAGGTCATCTCGTCCACCGTCATGCCGTTCCAGAGCGCCACAGCCAGCACATCGATCCGTTTGGCCGCCTCACAGCGGCCGACGATCTGCGCGCCGAGCAGCCGACCGGTGGGACGCTCGGCGATCAGCTTGACCGTCATCGGCTCGGCGCCCGGGTGGTAACCGGCCCGGTTCGTGGACTCGGCGATCACCGAGACGAACTCGAAGCCGGAGGCGGCGGCGTCCCGCTCGCGCAGGCCCGTCCGCCCCACCTGCACCTCACAGACTTTCGTCACCGCCGTGCCGACCACACCGGGAAAGGTGGCGTACCCGCCGCCGATGTTGATTCCGACGACCCGGCCCTGCTTGTTGGCGTGCGTGCCGAGCGGGACGTGCACCGGCATTCCGCTGACCCGGTGTAGCGTCTCCACGCAGTCGCCGGCCGCCCAGACGTCCGGCACCCCGGGCACCCGCATCCGCCGGTCCACCCGGATCCCGCCGGAGGGGCCCAGCGGCAGGCCGGCGGCCCCGGCGAGCGCGGTGTTCGGGCGTACCCCGAGACCCAGCACCACGACGTCGGCCGGCACCGGCCCCGCGGCGGTGACCACCGCGGCGACTCGCCCGTCGCGTTCCTCGATCCCGGTGACCTCGATGCCGGTCCGGACGTCGATGCCGACCGTGCGCATCGCGTCGGCGGCCAGGGCGCCCATGTCCGGGTCCACCGTCGACATCGGCTGCTCGCCCTGCTCCATCAACGTGACGGCGAGACCGCGCTGGATCAGCGCCTCGGCCAACTCCACCCCGATGTAGCCGCCGCCGACGACCACCGCGCGCTCCGGGCGCGGCTCGGCGTCCAGCCACTCGCGCAGCGCCGCGCCGTCGTCGAGGGTCTGCATGCCGAACACCCCGGCGACCGTGTCGTCGGCCCAGTCCGGTCGTACCGGAACCGCGCCGGTGGCGTACACCAGGGTGTCGAACCGTTCGTGGAACTGCCCCCCGCCGTCCACGTCCCGGACCAGGACCTCGCGGCGGCTCAGGTCGATGCCGGTGACCTCGGTCCGCAGCCGCACGTCGATGTCGAAGTCGTCGCGGAAGGTCGCCGGGTCGCGGGCGATCAGCTGGTCACGGTCCTTGACGACGCCGCTGATCCAGTACGGGATGCCGCAGGCCGAGTACGACGTGAAATGCCCCCGCTCGAAGGCGACGATCTCCAGGTCGTCGCGGCCCCGGCGGCGGCGGGCCTGTGAGGCCGCCGCCATCCCGGCGGCGTCCCCGCCGATCACGATCAGCCGTTGCGCCACGGCGCCAAGTCTCCCACGAAAGGGTCAGCCCCGGGTCTGTCGCGCGACGTCGGCCACCACGTCCTCCAGCCGGCCGGTACGCGCGTACACGGCCCGCTGCCGGGCGGCGCCGGTACCGTGCCGGCGCAGCCCGCCGAGCAGGTCGGTCACCTCGGCGAGGTCGCCGTGCTCGGCCAACGCCGGACGGACCCGGTCGACCAGCCGGTCCAGCAACTCCCAGGCGGGGCGCAGCTCACCGGTGGTGAGGTCGACGCCGTCACCCTCCAGCCCGTCGTGGGCGGCCCGCCAGTGTGCGGCGACCAGCAGGTGGTGTTCGGTGTTGATCGCCGGCCGCCCCTCGGCGATGTCGGCCATGACAGTCGCCACCAGGGCTCGGACCAGGGCGGCGACCAGCACCGCGTCGTCCACCGAGGGGCAGACGTCGCCGATGCGCAGCTCCACCGTCGGATACTTCGCGGACAGCCGGGCGTACCAGTAGAGCATCCCCTCGTCGAGCATCACGCCGCTGGCGATGAGCTGCCGGATCAGCCGGCGGTAGTGCTCGTGGGAGGCCAGGTAGGGCGTCGGCGCCACCGACGGCCAGCGCTCCCACTCCACCGAGCGCCAGCTCGCGTACCCGGTGTCCACCCCGGCGGAGAACGGCGAGTTGGTGGTGACCGCGTGCAGCACCGGCAGCCAGGGCCGGACGTGGTTGAGCACCTGCACCCCGGTGTCCGGGTCGGGCACCCCGACGTGCACGTGCATACCGTTGTTGCCGGGACCGGGCACCAGCAGCCGGAACCGTTCGATCATCCGGTCGAAGCGGGGCTTGTCGACCACCGGCGGAACCGGACCCGGCACCGGGCCGGTGCCGATGGCGAGCAGCCGTACGCCGGCCCGCTCGGCGGCGGCGGCCAGCTCGGCGCGGAGCATCCCGAGGGAGTGCCGGATGGAGTGCAGCTCCAGTCCGGGCGGGGTGCCGATCTCGATCTGGCTGGTCTGGAACTCACGTTCCACCTGGCCACGCAGTTCCGGTGGCACCTGTTCCATGACCAGGTCGACGGCGGGCACGGCGGCCCCGGTGTGCGGGTCGACGAGCAGGAACTCCTCCTCCACCCCGACGGTCAGCAGGTCGGTGCCCTGTGGGCTCGTCGTCGCCTCCGCCACCTGGCTGGTCATCGCCACCACCGTCCGTTCCGAGCCGGCCGCGGGAAGTCCGGACCGGTTGGGCTCTGGTTACCCAGGGTGGTCAGGGCCGGAAACTCGACCCCGGCGCGTCGGGCCGCGTGTCGGGCGTCGGGGCCGGTACTGGACGGTCGGTCCTAGGCTGATGTCGTGCCGGGTCTGCTGGTGGCGGTGACAGGTCTGTGGGCGTACGCGCTCGCCGAACTGACGCTGCTCGCCAACCGGCCGGCCGAGCTGCTGGCCGGCGCGGCGGTGGTGGCCGCACTGCTGCTCACGGCGCGGCTGGCGACGTGTCCGCGGCTGCCCGGCGGGCTGGCCCGCGGGGTGCGCCGTGCGACGGTGCTGCGGGAACGGGCCCGGCGGCGGCGGGTGCCGCGCCAGGTCGACCCGGACGCGGCGGGTCGTCCACGTCCCCGGGCACCGGGGTGGGCCCTCGCGGTCGGGTGGGGTCCGGCGGCAGCCTGACCCGCGTCCCGCCCGACCGATTCCGTCGTCATCCGTCCCCACCGAGGGACGCCCGGAATCGCCACCGAGGGGTCAACCATGCTCGCCTTCTCACCCGTGCACGACGCGGTGGGCGCCGCCGGCGTCGCCGTCACCTGGCTCGCCGAACTGCTCGCGCCGCTCGCCGGTGGGGCGGCCACGGCCGCCGCCATCGTTCTGTTCACCGTCGCCGTCCGGCTGCTGATCTCGCCGCTCACCCTGGCCCAGGTCCGCGGGGAGCGGCGCCGTGCGGCACTCGCCCCCGAGGTCCGGGCGCTCCGACAGCGGTACGCCGAGGACCCGGCCACCCTCCAACGGGAGTTGTTCGCGCTCTACCGGCGGGCGGGTGCCTCCCCGGTGGCGGGCTGCCTGCCGGCGCTGTTGCAGGCACCGTTCCTCCTGGTCATGTACCGGCTCTTCGCGTGGGGCAACGGCCACGCGGGGCTGCTCGACGAACGGCTGGCGGGTGTGCCGTTGGGTTGGCACCTGACCGACGGGCTCGCCGGCGCGGCGCTGCCGGTCTTCGGCGCGCTGCTGGTGGCGCTGACCGGGCTGGCCTGGTCGTTGTCCCGGCGGACGCGGCGCACGCTGGCCGCCGCCGCGACGGTGGCCGGTACGCCGACCGAGGGTCCGGGCGCGGCGGTGGCCGGCCGGCTGGCCCCGCTGTTGCCGTACGGGACGGTGTTGGTGGCACTCGTGGTGCCGTTGGCGGCGGTGCTCTACCTGGTGACCACGACGGCGTGGACGGTGGCCGAGCAGGCGGTGCTGCGCCGACCGCGGCGGGTACCCGTCGAGACGTGACGGACAGGGCCGGGCCGTCGCCTCCGGGAGGCGGCCCGGTCAGCGGCCGGGGGCCACCGACTCCCGCTCCCGCCTGGCCCGCCGTCGGCGCACCTTCTTGACCGTCCAACTCGCGACCATGAAGGCGAAGACCGCGGAGATGGCGTAGTTGAACCAGCTGCTGTACCGGTCCACGTCCGACCAGCGGGTGCCGAGCGCGTAGCCCGCGCCGACGATCAACGTGTTCCACACCCCGCTGCCCAGCGTGGTGAGCAGCACGAACTCGCCCAACCGCATCCGGTTCGCGCCGGCCGGGACCGACACCAGGCTGCGTACCACCGGCACCAGCCGGCCGATCAGCACCGCCCACCGGCCGTACCGCTCGAACCAGCGGTCGGCTTTCTCCAGGTCGTCCAGGTCGACCAGGGGCAGCCGGTCCAACCAGCGCTTGAGCCGGTCCTCGCCGAGGGCGGCACCGATCCAGTAGAGCGCCAGCGCGCCGCCCAGCGAGCCGACCGTCGCCGCCAGCACGATCAGCACCAGGGAGAACCGGCCCTCGCTGGACAGGTAGCCGGCCATGGCCAACACGATCTCGCTGGGGATTGGCGGGATGATGCTCTCCAGGGCCACCAGGAAGGCCACCCCGACCGCACCGAGCGAGTCGATGACGCCGGCCACCCACCCGGTCAGCCCGCTGAACTGGTTCGGGTCGACGTCCTGGGCGAGAGCCATGCGTGTCCTTTCCGAAGGGAACTGCCGGGATCGAACAGCAGTACCCGCCGGGCGGCCGGTCACACCCGCCGATGCACGGGCCACCTCCACCGCGACCCGTTCTCGGGTTTGCCGGCCGGGCGGATCGGAGACATTAGGCCGGCATGGGTGACAGGTGGTATTCCGAGGCCGTCGTCTACTGCCTCGACATCGACACGTACGCGGACTCCGACGGCGATGGCGTCGGCGACATCCGGGGCCTGATCGGGCGGCTCGACTACCTGGCCCGGCTCGGGGTGACCTGCCTGTGGCTGCACCCGATCCACCCGTCACCGAACAAGGACGACGGTTACGACGTCACCGACTTCTACAACGTCGACCCGCGCTTCGGCAGCCTCGGTGACTTCGCCGAGTTGCTGCACCAGGCACGCAACCGGGGCATCCGGGTGATCATCGATCTGGTGGTCAACCACACCTCGGACGAACACCCGTGGTTCCTGTCCGCCCGCTCCTCGCCCGACTCGCCGTACCGGGACTGGTACATCTGGTCGGAGCACGAGCCGGCCGACCGGCACCAGGGCATGGTCTTCCCGGGCGAGCAGCACGAGACCTGGAGCTACGACCGGACCGCCAGGGCCTGGTACTACCACCGGTTCTACCGCTACCAGCCGGACCTGAACATGGCGAACCCGAAGGTCCGCGAGGAGGTCAAGAAGATCGTCTCGTTCTGGCTCCAGCTCGGCGTCGCCGGCTTCCGGATGGACGCGGTGCCGTTCATCATCGAGCTGACCGAACCGGGCAACCCGAACTCGCCCAAGGACTTCGAGTTCCTCACCGAGCTGCGCCAGCACGTGCAGTGGCGGCGCGGCGACTCGATCCTGCTCGCCGAGGCCAACGTGGAGCCCGACCAACTGCCCGCCTTCTTCGGTGACCAGGCCGGTTCGGGCAACCGCATCCACATGCTCTTCGACTTCATGCTCAACGGGCGGCTCATGCTCGCCCTGGCCCGGCGGGATCCCGAGCCGGTGATCGAGGCGTTGCGGGACACCCCGAAGCTGCCGACCGGTGGGCAGTGGGCCACCTTCCTGCGCAACCACGACGAGATCGACCTCTCCCGGCTCACCGCCGAGCAACGCCACGAGGTGTACGCACAGTTCGGTCCGGACGAGAACATGCGGATCTACGACCGGGGCATCCGGCGCCGGCTCGCCCCGATGCTCGGCAACGACCGGCGGCGGATCGAGCTGGCGTACGCGCTCCAGTTCTCGCTGCGCGGCACGCCGGTGCTGCGGTACGGCGAGGAGATCGGCATGGGCGAGGACCTGTCGCTGCCGGGCCGGCGGGCGATCCGTACCCCGATGCAGTGGTCGTACCAGGAGAACGCCGGTTTCTCCACGGCCGAGCCGGAGAAGCTGGTCCGACCGGTGATCGACAAGGGGGAGTTCGGCTACCAGAAGGTCAACGTCACCGCCCAGCGCCGCGACCCGAAGTCGCTGTTGGGCTGGTTCGAGCGGATGATCCGTACGCTGCGGGAGTCCCCGGAGATCGGTTCGGGTTCCACCACCCACATCGACGTGCCGATGCCGCGCGGGGTGCTGGCCCACCGGGCGGACGGACCCACCGGCACCATGGTCTTCCTGCACAACCTCGGCTCCGAGGACGTGGAGGTGGACCTCGGGCTCCTCGCCCCCGAGGCGGACCTGCCGACAGACGTGCTCGCCGACCGCGGGTACGGCGAGGTGGGCAAGCTGGACAGCCTCAAGCTCGCCGGGTACGGCTACCGTTGGATCCGGCTCTGCCGCGGCGCGTTCTGATCCGTGACCGTGGATGTGGCGGCCGTGAACCTGGGTTAAGCTCCGTCGACCGAGCCACAAGTTACCCGGAGGTAATCATGTCGGGGGAGCCCCGCGTCGCCATCGTGACCGGAGCCGCGCGCGGCATCGGCGCGGCCACCGCCCGCCGGCTGGCCGCCGACGGGATGGCCGTGGCCGTGGTCGACATCGAGGAGTCGGCCACCACGCAGACCGTCGACGCGATCACCGCCACGGGTGGCCGGGCCCTCGGCGTCGGCGCCGACGTCTCCGACCGGGCCCAGGTCCAGGCCGCGGTGCAGCGGGTCGCCGCCGAACTGGGCGCACCGACCGTCCTGGTCAACAACGCCGGCGTGCTCCGCGACAACCTGCTGTTCAAGATGACCGACGCCGACTGGGACACGGTGCTGGGCGTACACCTGCGGGGTGCCTTCCTGTTCAGCCAGGCCGCCCAGAGGCACATGGTCGAGCAACGGTGGGGTCGGATCGTCAACCTCTCCAGCACCTCGGCCCTGGGCAACCGGGGCCAGGCGAACTACTCGGCGGCCAAGGCCGGCCTCCAGGGTTTCACCAAGACCCTCGCCATCGAGTTGGGGCCGTTCGGCGTGACGGTCAACGCGGTCGCGCCCGGCTTCATTGTCACCGACATGACCGCCGCCACGGCCGCCCGGATGCAGGTCGACTTCGAGGCGCTGCAGCAGCACGCCGCCGCCGAGACCGCGGTCCGCCGCACCGGCCGGCCGGAGGACGTCGCGCACACCGTCTCGTTCCTGGTCAGCGAGGGCGCCTCCTTCGTCTCCGGCCAGGTCATCTACGTCGCCGGCGGCCCCCGGGGCTGAGCCACCGGCCGGGCCGCCCGCGCAGGTCAGCGGGGATCGTGGCGGGTACGCCAGAGCCAGAGCAGACCGAGCACCGGCAGGACCAGCGGGACGTAGCCGTACCCGACGCCGAAGCCGGACCAGACCGTCTCGTCCGGGAAGAGGGCCGGGTCGACCTCGCTCAGCACGCCGACGCCCAGCACCCCGGCCAACTCCACCGAGCAGCAGGCGAGCGCCACCCGGCGGCCGGCGTGCCCGGCCCGGGCCAGCCCGACGGCGGCTACGATGTAGACCAGCGCGGCCAGCGCCGAGAGCAGGTACGCCACCGGCGCCTCGGCGAACCGGGTGGCGATCTGCAGCCCGGCCCGCGACGTCGCGGCGATGGCGAACAGGAGGTAGACCGCGATCAGCAGCCGGCCCGGCCCGGAGTTGGTGGCCGGCCGCCGGGTCGGGGCGTCGGTGTCAGCCACCGGCGACCGCCCAGGTCTGCTGGAGCCGGACGACCACCACCGGGATGACCAGGCAGACCACGCAGACGATCGCCGAGCCCCACCGGGTCGGCTCCATCCGGGCCAGCACCCAGGCCAGCGGCGGCAGACAGACCAGCGTCACCAGGTAGCCGAAGAAGGCACCCGGCTCGCCCGGCCGCGCCCCGCCGCCGAGCCCGACCAGCGCCACCACGGCCAGCGCCAGCAGCGCGCACTCCAGCACCGCGAGACCGACGAACTGCGGACGGTCCGGCGGCCGGTGGCGCACCGCCGCCACCAGGCTCCACACCGCGAGTACGAGCGACAGCACGATCGTCGTGGTCGCGAGGATTCCGTCCACCGGCGAACCGGTCGAGGCCGCGCTGGTCATCGGGGGTATCCGGTCCCGGTCTCGGTCACCGCGACAGCCTACCGAAGCGGGGCGAGCGGGCTGCCGTCATCGGGCGACAGGTGAATCGCCGCCCCGACCTCGCACTGTTGGAGGTACGACGCGGGTATGCCCGCCGGTCGGCAGGTATGTCCCGCCGACCGGCGGGCTTATGCCGAGACCTGCCGGATAGTGAGCCGGTCTGGGCTCGGCGAGATTCTCGGCATGACTCAGATCAAGCCCGCCCAAGAGCCGTCCCCTGCACCGCCCGGCTCCCTGCCCGAGCCGGCTGGGCCGGTCGAGCCCGGCCCGTCGATGGGGAGACTGGTCGGGGTGGACCTGGCCCGCGCGCTGGCCGTGTTCGGGATGTACGTCGTGCACATCGGTCCCCCGCTGTCGGCCACGTCCGGCGTCGCCGGCTGGATCCGGTACCTGGCGGACGGTCGCTCGTCGATCCTGTTCGCCACCTTCGCCGGGTTCTCGCTGGCGCTGCTCGCCGGCCGCCGGGAGCCGAAGACCGGCCTGGCGGGGCGGCAGGCCAAGGCCCGGATCGCGATCCGCGCCGTGATCCTGCTGGCGGCGGGCACCGGCATGGCGATGGTCTACGGGGACGTGGTCATCCTCAACTTCTACGGGGTCTACTTCCTGGTGGCGCTGCCCTTGGTGCGGCTGCGTGCCCGGACCCTCGCGATCACCGCGGCCGTGCTCGCGCTGGTGGGTCCGCAGGTCGCGTTCGGCCTGCGGACGTGGCTGGGCGAGCCGATCCTGAACAGCATCAACGCCTACGACCCGCTCGAGCGGCTCTGCGGCGTCGGCGTACTGGATCTCCTGCTCACCGGCTTCTACCCGACGATCACCTGGATGCCGTTCGTGATCGCCGGCATGGCACTGGCCCGCCTCGACCTGGCCGCCGGCGCGGTACGGCGGCGGCTGGCCGCGCTCGGCCCCGCCCTCATCGTGCTCGGATACGGCACGTCCAGGCTGCTGGCCGGCGAGGACGCGCTGCGGAGTGCTGCGGAAGACGGGTCGGGGCCCTCCGGAAACGGGTCGTTCGACAGCGGATCGTTCCAACCCCGGGGGTCGGCTTCGTCGCTGTTGCTGGCCGGTCCGCACAGCGGTACGACGTTCGACATCATCGGCAGCCTCGGCGTCGCGATCACCGTGATCCTGTGCGCACTGGTGGCGATCGACCGTCTGTCCTGGCTGCACCGTCTGGCGAAACCGGTCATCGCCGTGGGCACCATGTCCCTGACGGCCTACGTCGGCCACTTCGTCGTATCGTCGTTCACCGGGCTCGCCTTCAAGGATTCCTGGGTGCCGCTGCTCATGTACATCGGCGGGGCCATCCTGTTCGCCGGGATCTGGTCTCGCTTCTTCCGCCGCGGACCGCTGGAATACCTGCTCCACGCCGCCACGAAGCTGGCGAAGTTCGTCCGATGAGAGCTGCTGGCCGCCTTCGCTCCCGCCGCTGGGGACAGTTGTGCCCGCCCTCGCCGAGGCTTCAGGTGAATGCCCTATCGAGAGGGCATGGCCTCGGCGGGGAGGCGGGCAGCATCGGATGGTTGTCGCGTCAGGGGGTGAGAAGCTGGGTCGCCGCCAGTTGCGCGTACAACTGATCCCGGACCACCAGTTCCGCGTGGGTGCCTATCGCCTGGATCCGTCCGGCGTCCATGACGATGATGCGGTCGGCGTTGGTCACCGTGGACAGACGGTGGGCCACTACCAGCACGGTGGTCTCGGTGGCGGTCTCGGCGATGACGCCGCGGACTGCCAGTTCGTTGCCGGCGTCGAGCTGTGAGGTGGCCTCGTCCAGCAGCAGCAGGCGGGGCTTGCGCAGCAGTGCGCGGGCGATCGCGATGCGTTGTCGTTCGCCGCCCGAGAGCGTGGATCCGCGGTGCCCGACCGGCGTGTCCAGACCGTCGGGAAGGCGGTCGACGAGGGTGGTGAGCTTCGTCCGGCGCAGGACGTCGCGGATGTCGTCGTCCGTCGCGTCGGGGGCGGCGAAGGTCAGGTTCTCTCGCAGGGTGCCCGCCAGCACCGGGGCGTCCTGTTCCACGTAGCCGATCTGCGATCGCAGCTGGGCCAGTGGCCAGTGGCGTACGTCTACTCCGTCGACCAGGACCCGGCCGCTGGTCGCGTCGTAGAACCGCTCGATGAGCGCGAAGACGGTCGACTTACCGGCGCCCGAGGGTCCGACGATGGCTGTCATCCCGGTGGCTGGTATCTCGAAACCCACCTGCTCGTGGATGTAGGGCAGATCGGGTCGGTGGCGGAAGGAAACGTCGACGAAGCGGACCGACGCCGGGCCCGGCACCACCGTCGCCTGGCCGGGCGGCGTGGACCGGTGCTGGGTCGCCGGCTCTGTCGACAGGCGCTGGACCTGCGTGAGCCGGGAGATCGCGGCTGCGCCCTCCTGGTAATGCGACGCGGCGTCGATCAGCTCGGACACCGGCTCGATGAGGTAGAACAGGTAGAGCAGGAACGCGATGAGCGTGGAGACGGGGATCGCCCCGGACGACACGCGGGCCCCACCGACGGCGAGCACCGCGAGGAATGCCAGCTGGACGGCGAGGCCGTCGGCCGATCCTGCCAGGGCCTCCCATTTCGCGCTGGTCAGGCCGTGTCGCCAGGCTCGTCGCGCCGCCGCCTCCACCCGGTCGGTCTCGCGCTGTTCGGCGCCGGATGCCTTCACGGTACGGAACGCGCCGAAGACCCGCTCCAGCGCGGTGGAGATCTCCCCGACCGCCTCCTGCGACCGCTCGGTGGCCTGCGCGATCCTGGGCATCACCAGGGCCACGAGCCCACCGGTCACCACCACAACCCCGAGGGTCACCCCCAGGAGCACGACGTCCAGGACCGCCATCATCACGACCGCCGCCACGAAGGTCACCGCGCCCGTGGCCGCGGTGACGACCGCCTGGGTGCTGACCGCCCGCAGGAGCGTCGTGTCGGAGGTGACCCGGGACATCAGATCACCGGGTGCAACACGCTCCACCTCGGTCAGCCGTAGCCGCAACAGCCGCCCGACGAGGGTGCGCCGTGCGGCCAGGACGACCGACTCCGCTGTCCGTTCGAGCACGTAGGCACCGAGCGCGTCGGCGAGCATGCCCACCACCACCAGCACGGTGAGGGCCAGCAGAATCCCGGTGATGGTCGTGCCGGACGAGAGCCGGTCCACCAGCGCCTTGGTGGCCAGCGGCTGCAACAGCCCTCCGGCGGTGCCGACCAGCGCACACAACAGGCCCAGTGCGACGACCCACCGGTGCGGCCGGACATACGCGTACAGCGCCTTGAGCGTCTCCCGGGCGGACGGAGGTGCGGCATCCGGCGTCGACGGTCGGGATGCGGTGTTCACGAAACTCCTCTTCCTGTTGGCTGCGGGGCACGGCGTCGACGGATTCCGGAACCGGGATCTGGGCCGTGCCGGATCGGGCTACGCGAGCGGCTCGGCAGGGGCCAGCCCTCAGCGAACGAACCTCGCCAGCCTGGTGGCATCGTTGAGCAGGTACTCCAGCGGTCCGCGGCGGAAAACGCGCGACCAGAGCGCCGCGAACACGACGGCGCCGAGGACGAACGCGCCCAGCAGGACAGTCGAGTTGGCGTCCGGCGGGGTGGCGTTCTCGCCGGGAAGCGCGAGGATGGCCAGAATGTGACCCACATAGACCGTCAGGGACATGGTGCCCACGGCGATGACCGGACCGGCGAGCCGGCGGAGCCGCGGCAGTCTGGCCATCGCCACCGTCGCACCCACCAGCACCGTGATCGCCACCCCCAGGCAGCCGATCACGTCGAAGGTCGAACCGCTGTGCGGCTCGGCCGCCAGCAGCAGCCAGGGATCAGGCTCGAAGCTCCGGGTGCCGGGTGGCGGCCCGGAGCCGGCCGCCTCGGCCATGGCGTCCGTCGGTGGCATGCCGTCCGGCATGTGGTCGGGGATGGCGCCGCCGAACACCTTGAGGGCCAGCCAGGACGTGCCGTATCCGAGCACGATCAGCGCGGGACCGAGCACGGCCAGCCGCCGCTGCACCGCGCCGGCGGCCAGGTCGAGGCGGGCCAGTGCCATGCCGGCGATCACGAACGGCATCCAGGTGATCGCCGGGAAGAAGCCGGTGAGCAGGAGATCCAGTACGCCGACGCCGCAGAGCCGCTCAAGCGGGTCGTAGGCGTTGATGCTGTTCAGGATCGGCTCGCCCAGCCACGTCCGCAGGCCGAACGCGACCTGCGGACCCACCAGCGCGAGCACGGCCGCGGTGATCGCGAGGGTCCGGGCACGCAGCCGGGTCAGCGGCAACGCGAGCAGGAAGAACACCGCGTAGGCGTTGAGGATGACCGCGTCGCCGAAGTTGGTCATCGTCAACGCGGTGCCCGCCGCCAGCAGGATCCCCGCGCGGATCACGATCCGGGCTTTCGCCTGCCGGCCGGCCAGGCCGGTCCTCGGCTCGAAACGACCGGCGATCAGCATCAGCGAGAATCCGGCGAGCGTGGCGAACAACGCCGACGCCCGGCCCTCCGACAGGGTTCTGACCCAACCACCGACGTCACCCGGCGCCGCCTCGAACGGGCCGACATGCACGGCGAACATCCCGAACACGGCCAACGCGCGGGCGAGGTCCACGCCGACCAGCCGGCCCATCGACGGGCCGGACCCACCTGCCGCCGCAGGCCCGGACGGCGGGGCGGGCTGCGGGGGTGACGTGTGCGCAGCGGACTCAAGCGGTGTCATGCAGACAACGTTTGCGGTGCGGTGCCGAGCTGGCCATCCGTCAGGCTTCGGCATCGGCCCGCCCACCAACGGATATCACCCCCCTACCGGCGGGGACGGGCACGCCAACCGGCGGGATCTGGCCCTCCCGGTGGCGGCGACCGTCGAGGACCGTGAGACTCGGCCCCGCACCAGCGGTTATGGTCCAGCGTCGGTGACGGCCGGCCGGGTGACCGATCGGAGTGGAATGTGATACGGGTTGTGGTGGTGGACGACGACGCGCTCGTCCGCTCCGGCTTGCAGCTCATCCTGCGCGTGGCCCCCGACATCGAGGTGGTGGCCACCGTCGGTGGTGGAGAGGCGATCGAGGAGATCACCCGGCACCGGCCCGACGTGGTTCTGCTCGACATCCGCATGCCCGACGTCGACGGCCTCACCATCCTGCGCCAGCTGCGCGCCATGCCACACCCGCCCACGGTCGCGATGCTGACCACCTTCGACGCCGACGAATACATCACCACCGCGCTGCGCGCCGGGGCCGCCGGATTCATCCTCAAGGACACCCACCCCGAGCACCTGGCCCAACTGGTACGCGCACTCGCCGCCGGCGCCGTGGTCCTGTCGCCCAAGGTGTCGCGGACGGTCGTCGACTGGCGGGTGGAGAACGGCGAGGACGCGGCCGGCGCGATCGCCCGGCTGACCGACCGCGAGCGCGACATACTCGTGCACGTCGCCGACGGTTTGAGCAACGCCGAGATCGGCACGCGGATGTACCTGAGCGGTGGCACCGTCAAGGACCACGTCAGCGCCATCCTCACCAAACTCAAGGTGACCAGCCGGGTGCAGGCCGCGCTCATCGCGCAACGTGCCGGGTTGTTGACCCAACGGAAGGGCACGTCGTGAGATCCGGCCGGCTGCCCCCACCGCTCGTCGACGCGGCCCTGGTCGTGATGGCCGTCCTCGATGCCGTGGTGATGACCGACACTGATCGCCCGTACGCCGTCGTCTACGCGGTCGTCGCCGCGCTCGCGCTCACCGTCCGGCGCCGATGGCCCTACCCGGTCTTCGCGCTCATCCTCCCGGCCACGGTCGTCTCGTCCGCGGTCGTTGCCGGCGCGGTCGCCCTATACACGGTCGCGGTGAACACCCGAAACCGGCGGACACTCGCGGTGTGCGCCATTCTTTACAGCATCTGTAGCGCCGCCAGTATCTGGGACCATGAACTCCCGGATTCCACCCGCGTCGAACTGCTCGTCTCCGTCGGCTACAACATCGCCACGGCGACCGCCGCGATCCTCCTCGGCCAACTCGTGCAAACCCGGCGCGACCTGCAACAACGCCTCACGGAGATCCACCAGGCCCGGGAACACGAACAGCAACTCCTCACCGAGAGAGTGCTCGCCAAGGAACGCGCCCAACTCGCCCGCGAGATGCACGACGTCGTCTCCCACCAGGTGAGCCTCATCACGATCCAGGCCGGAGCCCTCCAAGTCAACACCAGCGACCCGGACACCAGGACAACCGCACAGACCATCCGCGACCTCGCCGTCCGCACCCTCGACGAACTCCGGCACATGGTCACCGTCCTGCGCGCCTCCGGCACCGCGCCCACCGAACTCACCCCCCAGCCGACCCTCGCCGGGCTCGGTCAGATGATCGCAAACAGCGGCATCGAAACCCGAGTCGACGGTGACCTGCCGGCCGACATCAGCGCCGCCACCCAACGGGCCATCTACCGCACCGTGCAGGAAGCACTGACCAACATCCGCAAACACGCGCCCGGCGCCACGGCGACCATCCGGATCCGGCGCGACAACGCCACCATCGAAGTCATCATCACCAACACCCCGCCGACCCGCCCCACCC
>NZ_SMKF01000118.1 GCF_004348325.1 Micromonospora sp. KC213
GCCCGGTCGACCCCACCCCGAGCCTGACCGCGGCGCCGACGCCGAGCCGGTCGACCCGCCCCACGCCGGCACCGTCGGCGAGCGGCACCAGCTCCACCCCGACCCCGCCGGACGGCCGGATCAACCGGTCGCAACTGCTCGCCATGCCGGTGACACTGCCGGCCTGGCGCGCGGGGCCGGGTTGCCCGACGGCCGGGGTTCGGCTCACCGGTGACGGCCGGGAGGGCACCAATCACCTGCTGGCGGTCGGTCACGGCGACGTCGACTCCGACGGGGCCACGGAGACGGTGGCGTTGGTGCGGTGCGCGTTGGGCACCGGCGGGCCGCAACAGGTGGTGGTCTTCGACCGGGACGCCGCCGGACGGGTGGTCACCCTCGGGCGGGTGGTGGCCAGCACCATCGACAAGCCGCAGTGGCTGATCGCGGTCGACGTGCGCGACGACGGCGTGGTCCGGGTGCAGGTCGGCGACATCCACCCGGGCGGGGGCTGGCCGGGCGAGTGGTCGCAGCGGCAGTGGCGGGGCTACCGCTGGGACGGGGACTCGTTCGGGCAGGTGTCCGGGCCGACCGCCTTCGGGCCGAACCGTCACCTCACGGACGTCGCGGTCACCGCCACCGACCTGGTGCTCACCGAGCAGCCCGACGGCTCCCGCACCGGCAGCATCGTCGTTCGGGTCCGCAACAGCGACGACCGGCCGTTGCCGTACGTGGCGCTGCGGCTGGACGTGCCGCCGGAGCTGCTCCCCGACGGGGAGAGCTGGGCGGCCTGCAACAACGGCCCGGGGACCACCGGCCGGCCGATCACCTGTGACCTGAGCCGCCTGGCGGCGGGCAAGGAGCGGGGGCTCACCCTGGGTTTCCGGGCCGCTCCCGGATCCCGTGTCGGCACGGGCACGGCCGAGGTGAACGTACAACCCATGGACGAGCGGTTCGACGTCCTGCCCGACGTCAACCACGAGGACAATACGGTCCGGATCGCCTACCGGTGACCGGTGGGGTGCGGGGTTCGCCCCCGCACCCCGCGTCGGTCGGGTCGCCGCTCCCGCCCCCCTGCGGTCACCCGCTGTCGGCCGGCGACCAGCTCGCCGCGGCCATGTCCACGCCGGCGGGCCGTAGCGGACAGCCTTCGGCGCGCAGCCGGGCCCGCGCCTGCACCTCGTGCCCCGGCGGCAGCCGGCCGGCGGAGTTCACCACCCGGTGCCAGGGCACCCCGCCCCCGTGCCGGGCCATGATCGCACCGACCAGCCGGGCCGAGGCCCGCCCCGAGCGCTCGGCGAGCGCGTCGGCGACCGCCCCGTACGACATCACCCGGCCCGGCGGGATCCGCTCGACCAGCGCGAGCACCGCCTCGACATACTCATCAGCCGTCACGAGCTGCCACGATATGGGAACCCACCGGGGCGCGGGAGAGCCGACAGCGCAGAATGGTCGGGTGCGCGCAGCAGTCATCCAGGCCCGACGGATCGTCGTCAAGATCGGTTCGTCCTCGCTGACCACCGCCGTCGGCGGGCTGGACGACGCCCGGGTCGAGGCCCTGGTGGACACCCTCGCCGCGCGCGCCGCCGCCGGGTGCGAGGTGGTGCTGGTCTCCTCCGGCGCGATCGCCGCCGGTCTGGCCCCGCTCCGGCTGGCCCGCCGTCCCCGTGACCTGGCCACCCAGCAGGCCGCCGCCAGCGTCGGGCAGGGCCTGCTGATCGGCCGGTACGCGGCCGGCTTCGCCCGGCACCGGCTCACCGTGGGGCAGGTGCTGCTCACCGTCGACGACGTGACCCGCCGGGCGCACTACCGCAACGCGTACCGGACCCTGCGCAAGCTGCTCGACCTGCGCGCCGTGCCGATCGTCAACGAGAACGACACGGTCGCCACCGAGGAGATCCGCTTCGGTGACAACGACCGGCTGGCCGCCCTGGTCGCCGCCCTGGTCGACGCCGACCTGCTGGTGCTGCTGTCGGACGTCGACGCGCTGTGGACCGGCGACCCGACCCAGCCGGGCAGTACCCGGATCAGCGAGGTGCACGGCGAGGGCGACCTGGCCGGCGTCGACGTCGGCGGGGCCGGCCGGGCCGGCGTCGGCACCGGCGGCATGGTCACCAAGGTGGAGGCGGCCCGGATCGCCACCGGCTTCGGCATCCCGGTCGTGCTGACCGCCGCGCCGCTGGCCGCCGGGGCGCTCGCCGGCGAACCGCTCGGCACGTTCTTCCACCCGAGCAGTCGCCGCCCCGCCGCCCGGCTGTTCTGGCTGGCCCACGCCACCGCCCCCCGGGGCCGGCTGCACCTCGACCCCGGTGCGGTGCAGGCCGTGGTGGGCCGACGCAAGTCGCTGCTGCCGGCCGGGATCACCGCCGTGGACGGCGCGTTCACCGCCGGCGACCCGGTGGACCTGGTGGACGCCGACGGCGCACCGGTGGCCCGGGGGCTGGTCAACTACGACGCGGTGGAACTGCCGGGGTTGCTCGGCCGCTCCACTGGAGAGCTCGCCGCGGCGCTCGGCCCGGCGTACGAACGGGAGGTCGTCCACCGCGACGACCTCGTGCTGCTGTGAGGAGTGCAGGCATGAGCGTCAGCGAGCAGGCCCACCGGGCCCGGAAGGCGGCGGGAGAACTGGCCGTCGCCACGCGTACCACCAAGGACGCCGCGCTGCACGCGATGGCCGACGCGCTGGTGGCGCGTACCCCGCAGATCCTGGCCGCGAACGCGACGGACCTGACAGCCGGGCGGGAGGCCGGGCTGAGCGCGGCCGTGCTGGACCGGCTCGCCCTCGACCCGGGCCGGGTGGCGGGCATCGCGGACGCGCTGCGCCAGATGGTGGCGCTGCCCGACCCGGTCGGCGAGGTGGTACGCGGCTCGACCCTGCCCAACGGCCTGGAGCTGCGCCAGATCCGGGTGCCGTTCGGGGTGGTCGGCATCATCTACGAGGCCCGCCCGAACGTCACCGTGGACGCCGCCGGCATCTGCCTGAAGTCCGGCAACGCCGCGCTGCTGCGCGGCTCCTCCTCGGCGGCGCACTCGAACGCCGCGCTGGTCGCGGTGCTGCGCGACGCGGTCGCCGGGGCCGGCCTGCCGGCGGACGCGGTGCAGTTGCTCGACGCCACCAGCCGCGACTCGGTCAAGGAGCTGATGCGGGCCCGTGGCCTGGTTGACGTGGTGATTCCGCGCGGTGGCGCGTCGTTGATCCGCACGGTGGTCGAGGAGTCGACGGTGCCGGTGATCGAGACGGGTGTCGGTAACTGCCACGTCTACGTGGACGCCGCCGCCGACCTGGCCAAGGCGGTGGCGGTCACCCTGAACGCCAAGACCCAGCGGTTGTCCACCTGCAACACCGCGGAGTCCCTGCTGGTGCACGCCGACGTGGCGGACGCCTTCTTGCCGCCGGTGCTGGCCGCGTTCGCCGAGGCCGGGGTCACCGTGCACGGCGACGACCGGGTGGCCGGGTACTCCGCCGCCGTCGTCCCGGCCACCGAGGAGGACTTCGCCACCGAGTACCTCTCGGCCGACATCTCCGTCGCCGTGGTCGACTCGTTGGATGCGGCGGTGGCGCACATCCGGCGGTACGGCACCGGCCACACCGAGGCGATCGTCACCGACTCCCAGCCGGCGGCCCGCGAGTTCGTGGCCAGGGTGGACGCGGCGGCGGTGATGGTGAACGCATCCACCCGGTTCACCGACGGCGGTGAGTTCGGTTTCGGCGCCGAGATCGGCATCTCCACGCAGAAGCTGCACGCCCGGGGCCCGATGGGCCTGCCGGAGCTGACCAGCACCAAGTACGTCGTCACCGGGGACGGTCACCTGCGAGGTTGAGCTCCGCTGTGGACTACGGCCGGCGGCGTCGCACCGGGTCGGTAGGCTGGGCACGGTGCGAGGCGGCCAGCTCTGGGGAGGCGGCATGCTGGGTGAGGACGCCCTGGAACAGCAACTGGCGCAGGCCCGGGCGGCCCTGCGGGAGACGCAGCGCGCCGTCGCCGCGCCGGAGCGGGTCGAGTCGGTGGCCGAGGCCGCTGATGGGCGGATCCGCCTCACCCTCGGTCCCGACGGGCGGTGCAGCGCGGTCGAGATCGACCCCCGGGTGTTGCGCGAGGGTTCGGACTATCTGGCCGAGGAGCTGCGCCGGGCGGTGAACGCGGCGCTCGACGGGCAGCCCGAGGCGGTTGCCGGCACCGAACCGATGCCCGACCTCGCCGCGATGACCGCCACTGTGGAACGCCTCCAGGACCAGGGCCTGCGGCAGATGCGGGAGATCAGCCTCGCGATCAGCGAGACCATGCGCAAGCTCCAGCAGCGGAGCTGATCGTGGAGCCCCTCGACGTCGACGTCGACGCACTGACCCGCGGCGCGGAGCAGCTCGCCGAGGCGAAGGAAAGCGTCCGGCAGACCTTCGAGTCGTTCCAGGCAGCGGTCGGCGGGTACGAGCACGCCTTCGGCGGTGACGAGATCGGCATGCTGCTGGGCGTCGCCCACCAGGCGTGCGTGGAGGCGCTGGCCGAGTGCCTGAGCACCAACATCACCGAGCTGGAGAGCTACGCCGAGGGCCTGCGCGGGATGGCGGAGAGCTACCGGGCGGTGGAGGATGGCGTCACCGGCGCTCTCCGGTCGATCCTCGACAAGCTGGGTTGAGGGAGGAGCTGGCGTGGGTCTGACGTTGCCGGGGGAGCTTGCCTCGCTGCTCTCGATGCTCGGGTACGACTGGCCCGAGTCCGACGAGACGGCGCTGTTCCGGCTGGCTGGCGAGTGGACCGGCATGGCGGGCCGGATCAACGGTTCGGTCGCCCAGTTGGAGTCGGCGGCGCGGACGGTACTGGACACCAACCGGGGAGAGAGCTTCAGCGCGTTCGCCGGCGAGTGGAATGACAGGGAGTCGGCCGTCCGGAACATCGCCGACGCCGCCAATCCGGCGAACGTCATCGCGATCGGGCTGATGGCCGCCGCGGGCGTGGTGCTGGCCCTCAAGATCAACGTGATCATCCAGCTCGTCGTGCTGGCGATCCAGATCGCACAGGCGATCGCCACGGCGGTGGCCACCTTCGGGGCGTCCCTGCTCCAGATCCCCATCTTCAAGATGATCACCGGGCTGATCATCGACCAGCTCATCGGCATGGCTGTGAACACGGTGCTGAATGGCTAGGAAGCGGACCACCCCACCCCGGCAGACCCAGGCCAGAGGCGCCAAGATCCTCTCGGCGTACCTGGAGAACGCCGACGTGTTCCGCACCGCCAAGACCAACGGCACCACCCCGCGGGGCCCGGCCGTGCTGGTGTTGAGAAACCGGCCCGACTTCGACAAGAAGGACTTCGACCGGAAGGCCAGGGACCTGGTCCGGCTCGGCCAGCAGGGGCGGTTGAGCAAGGCGAAGTCGGACCGGACGGCCAACAACGTCTACCACCAGGGGGGCCGGGGAACCAAGCCGGGCACCCGGACCCGCACCAACGTCTTCCGGGACCGGGTGACGCGCCGGCTGACCAGGAACAGGCGGCTGACCCAGGAGCACGGCACCCGGGAGACCAACCAGTACCTGGCCAACAAGGAACTCGTCGAACGCCTCTACGGCGGCCGAGGGCCGATCCGGGCCCGAGGCGAAGGGCTGGACCCGGACCACATCCACGAGCTACAACTCGACGGAGCGGACACATACGCTAACCTCAGGCTGATGGACGCCTGGACCAACCGTGAGCTCGGCCGCGAGATCTCCCTGGCGTTGCGCGACGTCCCCGAGGGCACCCCGGTCATCGTGAGGGTCCTGCCATGACCCGGCCCGACCCGGCCGTCCTCGCCCGGATCGCCGAGAAGCTGGAACTGCTCACCCGGGTGGAGGCCGAGCACGGCTTCGGTGTGCGCGTCGAAGGGCCGGCACCGTTGGAGCCGATCCCCGACCTGCCCGGCGTCGCCGAGGTCTACAGCCTGTTCCGGCGCTTGGAGGGCGACAACTTCCGGTTCCACGCGCCCAAGGAGATCCTCACCCCGCAGACCTGGGAGGAGGACGAGGTCAACCCGGACGACCCGATGGGCAGCCCACTCATCGTCGGCTACGAGATGGACAGCGTCCCCCCTGGCCTCCGGGCCGAGATCCGCGGTGGCGACCCGATCTACCTCGACCGGGAAGACCTGGACGTGTACTACATGGAGTCCAGCGCCTACGTCTACCAGTACGAGCACCCCGACGAGGACGTCGAGTTCACCGTCATCGCCCCCGACGTCGCCACCTTTTTCGACGAGCACGTGCTCGGCCCTCGCTATCCGGAGCTGGTCGCCGTCGTCCTCGGTCCCGCCGCTGCCGAGCAGCGGCTGCGCAAGGGCCGCCATGCCGGCGAGTACGCCGACAACTGGCGGCGGCTGCTGATCGCCGCCGGCCTGTCCTCCTGACCCACCCGCCGACCCCGCGAAGGACCGTCATGGCCGCTGATCCCCGGTTCACCGCGCTGTGGAACTCCGACGAACTCATCCCGTACCCGCGCGAGGCGTGGCTGGAGGGGGGTTTCGGCCCCGACATGCTCCCCGAGGGCGACGAGATCCCGCTCGACGTGGCGGTGGTGTTCACCGCGTTCCTCGAAGGCGACATCGAGCTGTACGACACCATCCAGCTGACCACCGAGGACGGCTCGCTGGACATCCGGCTGATCGTGGTCGGCGCGGTGGCCGACAACACCGACCTGCTCTACGTGCTCGACCCCCGCACCGGGGAGATCCTCCAGTTCGACCTGGCGCAGCAGGACGTCCAGCCGGTGAACACCAACTTCCGCACCTTCGTCGAGTTCCTCTACCAGTTCGCGCTCTTCGTCGAGGCCGACGAGGGCAAGCCGGGCCGGGCCGAACGGGCGGAACAGCTGCGTACGGTGTTGGAGAGCATCGACCCGGCCGCGTTCGCCCCCGACGGCTGGTGGCCGCTGGTGATCAGCCAGCTGAAGTGATCACCGGTCGGCCCGCCCGGATCGCGGTCAGGGTGGTGTGCACGTCGAACTGGTGCCCGTCGTCGCTGTCCCAGCCGCCGTCGCTGCGCTGGGTCTCGGCGAGCCGCCGACGGGCGGAAACCAGCAGCCACTGTTCCTGGTCCACCTCGACCCGGCGCAGGGTCGCAACCAGCCAGGCCACGTCGGCCGGGGACATCGTCGGCACCCGCTCGGCCAGCACCGCCTGGATCCGGGCCGACTCGTCGTACATCGCCTGCCGGTGCAGGACCGCCGCGCTGAGCCAGCCGGCGGGCAGGAACGAGGGCCAACTGCCGTCCGGGGCCAGCCGCGCGGCCAGCGCGTGCGCCGCCGCCTGCACCACCCCGGCGTACGCCCCGCCGACCCGGTGGTCGAGCGGGCCGGCGGCCCGGGCGTCGAGCCCGGCCACGGTCAGCCAGAACCCGGCGTACGCGGTGAGGTAGAGGTGAGCCTCGGGGTCACCCGGGCGAGCCCACTCCGGGGCGACCCCGGCCAGCCTCGGGTCCTCGTCCCATCCGCCGTCGGCCAGTTGCCGCGCGGCCAGCCAGTCGAGCGCGTGCCGGGCGGCCGGGCGGTTGAGCGCACCCAGGTCGTCCAGTTCGGCCAGGCGGAAACAGGTCGCGTCGACCGAGGAGACCTCGCCGCCGAGAATGGCAGGCCACCCGCCGTCGGGCGACTGCCCCGCCTCGGCCGCGTCGAGCAGTTCGGCGGGGACCGGCGCGCCGGTGCGCAGCCGGGAGAGTCGCGCCCGGTCCACCGCGTCCCCGTGCGCCACGACGAACCCGACCGCCGCCTCCAGATCCATCACGACAGAGACGCTACCTGCGAAAACGCGCGTCCGCCTCCGGCGGACGGCCCGCTTGCCCGTCCGCCGGCCGGCTACCGGCGCGACCCTGGCGTGCCCGTCGACGAGCATGGCGTTTGGCAATGCCCCGTCACGGTGGGGGGTTGTGCCGGCTGATCAGCACTACTGTCACCGTCCGTGGCCGCATCGCCGTCGGCCCGGGCCGGTCGGCAGAGCCGGCCGGCCCGGGGGCAGAGCCGGTCCCGGGGCCGCTCGGTCAGTACGCGGGCAGCGAGGGGTCGATCTGCTTGATCCAGGAGAGCACGCCGCCCTGGACGTGCACGGCGTCGGAGAACCCGGCCGCCTTGAGCGCGGCGAGCGCCTCGGCGGAACGCACCCCGGACTTGCAGTGCAGCACGATCTGCCGGTCCTGGGGGAACTTCGCCAACGCCTCACCGGAGAGGATCTCGCCCTTGGGAATCAGGGTGGCTCCGGGGATCCGGACGATCTCGTACTCGGCGGGCTCACGAACGTCGACCAGGAAGACGTCCTTCCCGGCGTCCTGCCACTCCTTGAGCTCGGTGGCGGTGATGGTGGAGTTGACGACCGCCTCCTGCGCCTCCTCGGACACCGCGCCGCAGAAGTCCTCGTAGTCCTCCAGCAGGTCGGTGACCGTGCGGTTCTCGCCGCAGAGCACGCAGTTCGGATCCTTGCGGACCTTGATCTTGCGGTAGGTCATCTCCAGGGCGTCGTAGACCATCAGCCGGCCGACCAGCGGCTCACCGATTCCGGTGAGCAGCTTGATCGCCTCGTTGACCTGGATCGAGCCGATCGACGCGCAGAGCACGCCGAGCACGCCGCCCTCGGCGCAGGAGGGCACCATGCCGGGCGGCGGGGGCTCCGGGTAGAGGCAGCGGTAGCAGGGGCCGTGCTCGGCCCAGAAGACCGACGCCTGGCCGTCGAAACGGTAGATCGAGCCCCACACGTACGGCTTGCCGAGCAGCACCGCCGCGTCGTTGACCATGTAGCGGGTGGCGAAGTTGTCGGTGCCGTCGACGATCAGGTCGTAGCGGGAGAAGATGTCCCGGACATTGTCCCGGTCCAGCGCGGTGTTGTGGATCTCGACCGTGACCAGCGGGTTGATCTCCCGGATCGACGCGGCGGCGGACTCGGCCTTGGCACGGCCGATGTCGGAGACACCGTGGATGATCTGGCGCTGGAGGTTGGACTCGTCGACGGTGTCGAAGTCGATGATGCCCAGCGTCCCGACTCCGGCGGCGGCCAGGTACATCAGGGCCGGCGAGCCGAGACCGCCGGCGCCGACGCAGAGCACCCGGGCGTTCTTCAGCCGCTTCTGCCCCTCCACCCCGACGTCCGGAATGATCAGGTGGCGCGAGTAGCGGCGGATCTCGTCAACGGTCAGCTCGGCGGCGGGTTCGACGAGCGGGGGCAGCGACACGGTGGACTCCCCGGGATCGGCTGGTGGCGAACCGGCCCATTGTCGCTCGCTGCACCGGCGATCGGCCATGAGCAGGGACACGCCGCCCGACATGCGGGAGCGGGAATAAGTCAGACCCCGTCGGTCGGCGCACCATCGTATCGACGCCCGCCGACGTACGGCCAGGCGTTCGCGACGCAGCCTTTCAGGCCGTACGTCTGCTGCTGCATCACCGGTGCCGGCTCCCCCGGGCCCGGGCAGGCCTGGTGCCGCTCGCCGAACTCGTGCCCGACCTCGTGGTTGACCACGTACGCCCGGTAGGTCTCCAACGAGGCACCGTAGTCCGGCACGGCCTCCATCCACCGGGCCAGGTTGATGATCACCTGGCCGGGCAGCCGACACGAGGTGTACCGCTCGGTGCGCAACCCACCCACCGCGCACATCCGCTCGGAGGTGGCCGGAGTGGCGAGGAAGACGGTGAAGTCGACCTCGCCGGCCTCGGGCACCCGCTGCACCCGCAGCTCGCCCGAGCCGATCCAGCTGCGCGGGTCGCCGAGCACCTCGTCCACGGCGGCGGCGAAGGCGTCGACGTCCTGGCCGCTGCCCTGCTCCACGGCGACCCGGTACCGGCGCAGCGGGCCGTCGTGACCCCGCACCCGCGAGCGACCACCGGCGACGTCGAACCGCCCGGGGCCGCCGGTCGGGTAGCCGGCGGAAGGCGTGGGCCGCTCGCCCGCACCCAGCCCGTACCCGGTCGGCGCGGCGGCGGGCGCGACGGTCGGCGGCGGGCCTGGACGGGGCGTGGTCACCGTGGCGACCGTCGCGCCGACCGCCACCAGGACACCCAGGGCGACACGGCCACGTCTCGGGCGGTGCCGGAGCCGGTCGGCGGCGCGGCGGAAGGGGAAAGCGTCCACCTCGCCAGCATCCCAGACCAATCGGGCATACACCTGCTTTTACCGCAGTTATCGCGAAGATGTTTCACTGGCACGTACCGGCTCAGAGCGCCCGTCCCCGGTACCGTTTTCCGTCCAGGTACGGCCACGGGTTGGCCGTGCAGCCGTCCAGAAAGAGCGTCTGCTGCTGCATCACCGGAGCCGGCCGACCCCGGCCGGGGCAGCGTTCGTGGCCGTGGCCGAGCTGGTGTCCCACCTCGTGGTTGACCACGTAGAGGCGGTAGAGGGACAACGGCACGCCGCCCCGCACGAAATGCGGCACCGACCGCTGCCACCGCTCCAGATTGACGATCACCTTTCCCGGCGCCCGGCAGGACGTGTAGGGCCGGCCACCCACCCGGATGTTCACGCCCCCGGCCAGACACATCCGCCCGGCCGTCGTCGCGGTCGCCAGGTAGACCGTGAAGTCGACGGACTCGCCGGAAGGCACCCGGCGCAACCGCAGCTCACCCGAGTCCACCCAGCTACCCGGGCCGGTCAGCGCGGCCTGCACCTGGTCGGAGAAGTCCCGCACGTCCACACCGGAACCGTGCTCCACCGCCACCCGGTACCGCTGCACCCGACCGGCCCGCCCCAGCGTCGGCCCCGGCCGGTCGTCGTACCCGAAACTGCCCTTCCCGCTGGCCGGCACCGGACCCGCGACCTGGAGCACCGGGGCGGGGTCGGACGCGGCGGTCGACGGGGTGACAGGCTGCGACGACACCGGCACCAGCGACGCGTCCACCCCCTCCGGGGTCGGTGCCGCCGCCCCCGCGGCGAGCGGCGCGCGGCCCGGATCCGGGTCGGCACCGCCGGCCGAGAGCGCGCCCCCGGCTCCGGCGGCGACCGCGAGCGCGGCGACCAGCAGCACCGTCCACCGGGGACGTACGGCGAGCGAACGGGCACGGTGCACCGCAGGCGGACGCCGGTGGCGGCGCGAGAGGATCTCGACCATCCCGCTCAGCCTGCCATGCCCGGCCCCTTCCCACCCTCCCTGACCTCCGCGAGCAGGTGCAGAACCGCGCGGGCCACCGTGCGCGGCACCTCCATCTGGGCCACGTGCCCGACCCCGGCCAGCATCATCAGCCGGCTGTCCGGGATCACCCGGGCCGCCTGCGGTGCCACCCGGACGTCCACCAGCCGGTCCTGCATTCCCCCGATCACCAGGGTGGGTGCCTGGATCGACGCGGCTATCCGCCACATCGAACCCGGACCCGGCAGGTACGACCGCACGAAGCAGGAAACCAGACCCCGGAACGTACGCACGTACGCGGCAGCGTAGTGGCTGGCCTCGTACCGCACCCGGATCTCCTCCAGCGCCTCCTGCCGACGCTGCTCGCTGATCCGGCTCAGGTCGGCCACGCACGCCTCCATCGCCTGCCGGGCCATCACCTCGGGAGCGATCTGGGCCAGCCGCCACGCCGCCAGCCGCTCACCGCGCGGAATCGCCAACAACGGCAGCATCCGACCCTGCACCGAGCGGTGGAACCCGAGGAACGGCAGCGCCGGGGAGACCAGGGTGAGGGTCCGCACCAGATCCGGACGCAGCCCCGCCACCCGCACCGCGATCGCCCCACCCAGCGAGTTGCCGAACAGGTGCACCGGACCCCGCCCGGAGTGTTCGATCCAGCGCACCACCCGCTCGGCGAACGCCGGAATCGTGTAACTGCGCCCCGGCTCACTGCGCCCGAAGCCCGGCAGGTCGATCGCCTGGCCGTCGAGCCGGCCGGCGAGCAGTCCGGCCAGGTCCGTCCAGTTCTGCGACGAGCCGCCCAGCCCGTGCACGTACAACGCCGGCTCGGCGTCCGGACCGGTGGCCGGCGTCTCCCGCACGTAGGTGACGGTGCCGTCGAGGCGCACCTCCCGGCCGGGCCAGGGCGGCGGGACGTCGTGCGGGGGCAACAAATTCTCGGGCCAGAGGGCGGCGCGCTTCATGCCTGGCAGTCTGCTCCTCGATAGCTGCACCGACACCACCACCGACCTCAGGCCAGCAGTGCCTCCAACCGACGGTTCACCGCGGCCAGCGTGGCCCGCACCACCGCCTGCCGCGGGTCACCAGCCACCAGCGCCGAACCGGCGAGTTGCTCGACCCAACCGTCGCAGACCAGCAGCACCACCACCGTGGCGACCTCGCAACTGCCGAAAGGCACCACCGCCGCGTGTTCGACGAAGCACCGCCCCCGCTCGCCCGCGCCGTCAGCGCCGCGTAGCAGGCGGTCCACCGCCGCCGCGGCGGCCACCGCGCAGAGCCGCAGGACGTACCCGTCCACCGCCGGCCCACTGGCGTGCCCGGCGGCGGTGTCCTCGCCGGCGAGCAGGCGCACCTCGACGGTGGCGTCCAGGCCGAAGGTGCTGACCTGGACGTGGTCGATCACCACCCGGGGGCCCGGCACATCGCCGACCTCCAGCGGGCGGGAGGGCGCGGTCTCCGTCGTGGTCATCTGCCCGCCCGAGTACGACGTGCCGAGCGTCACCGGGCTGCCGGCTGCCCCCGCCGGCTCCTCCACGCTCGCCCGACCCCGGTGCACGGGGGCCCGTCGGCGGCGGGACACCCCCGCGGCCGGGTCGGGCTCGTCCGCCCGGTCGCTTCCGGCGGGCTGCCCATCCGCAGCCAAGCCGCTGCGGACGGGCGGCCGGTCGACCCCGTCCGCTGGCACGGACAGCCGATCGGCACCGTCCATCGGCGCGGACAGCCGCGACCGGCCGGCCGGCGCCGACCCCGGCTCCGGCGGCCGGAGGCCAGCCTCGCGGACGGCGCCGGAGTCCGCAGGTGGGCGGTTCTCCAGCAGCGGCGGGGCGGCCTCGGGGGCGTCGGCCACCGGTCGACCCGACCGACGTCGCGTCGGCGCCGGGGCGGGCACCCCGGGCAGGTTCTGCGGGGCAGCGGCCAGCCCCATCCGCTCCTGGAGCAGACGGGCCACCATCCGGCTCACCTCGGCCGCGTCCGCCCCGTCAGCGAGGTCCAGCCGGAGGCTGTGCGCGCCGGCCGTGGTACGGCGCAGCGTGGCGTCCCGCACCCCCGCCACCTCGCGTACGGCGTCCAGGATGGCGTCGACGTCGAAGCCCTCCGGCCGCTCGCGCGGCGGAGCGGGCTCGTCGTCGCGGCGCAGGTGGGTGGCGATACGGGCGAGTTCCGGGGTCTCGGCTGGTGGATCCACGGCTGGCGGCTCCGGGACGACGGGCACGTCCGGTTCGGCGGGGACGCGCTGCGGCAGTACCGCCGCGCCCGGCGCTTCGTCCGTCGGGACCGGATCGGCCACGGAGACGGGGTCGGGGGCGGAACGGCGGGCCGCGTAGGGTGGCGCGCTCGTCGGGACGGGCGCGGGAGACGGGGGTTCGAGGCGGCGCGGCCCGCTCGTGGCGATGGTCGTCGCGGCGCCGGGACCGGCAGGTGCCGGCGGGTGGGCGGGCAGGTCCGCCCCGAGGCTGGGTTGCACGGGGACGGACCGGAGGTGGACCGGCCGGCCGGCCCGCTCGGCGGGGGCCTCGGCAGGCGGCTCCTGCACGTCGGCGGGCGGGCCGCTGGCAGGCGCGTCGGCGGGCGGCGCGCTGCGCGGCAGCGCCCCGGCGGGCGCTGGGACGGACGGATCGGCCCAGGACGGCCGGTCGGTGAGGCGGCCAGCCGGCTCCGGCGCGGGCTTCGACTCCGGCGCGGAGCGGGTGACCTCGTACGGGCGGGGCACCTCGGCACGCACCGGCTCGTACGGGCGGGGTGGCTCGGCACGCACCGGCTCGTACGGGCGAGCCGGCTCGGCACGCACCGGCTCGTACGGGCGAGCCGGCTCGGCCGACCACTCCATGGACCGCTCGCGGCGGGGGCGGCGACCGGGCGGCGGCTCCTCTTCCTCGCGAGCCCACGACGGCGCCCAGCCCCCGCCCCAACTGGGACGGTTCCAGCTCGGACCGGACCAGTCCGGCTCGTCGGCGCCGCGGCGGGCGGCGGACGGATCGGCGGCCCGCTCCTCCTCGACGGGCTCGGGCGGCAAGCGGGCGGCCCAGGACGGCGGCTCGGCGGCGGACGCGCCGGCCTCGGCGCGGCTCGCCCAGGACGGCGGCTCGGCGGTCGGCCCGGCGGCCTCGACGCGATCCGCCCCTTGGACGTGGGAACCGTGCGGCACCTCGAAGCCGGACGCGGCGGTGCCCACCGGCGGCACCTGCGCGGCCGGTGGCGCCGAGGAGGGCAGGTTCCCCTCCGACCACCGGCCGGACCGGGACGGTTCGTCGGAGGAGTGCCGGGCCGCACCGGCGTCCGGGTCGGCCGGCCGCTCGGTCTCCGGCGCGGACCGCTGGATCGGCACGGCGAGCCGGGCGTCGGCGTCGTGGCGGACGTCGGGCGCGGACCAGGCGGTGGGCGGGGCGCTGACCGGGGCCGCGCGGCCGGCCGGGGCCTCCTCGCCCGGATGACTCATGCCGTTGACCCGGGACCGCCCGTTGCGGGGGGCCGACCCGTCGTCCGACCGCGGGTCGGGCAGCGGCGCGGGCAGGTCGCCGTAGCTCGGGGAGGAGGCGCTCCATCCGGTCGGCTCGGACCGGTGCCAGGGCGGGAGCGCCTCGCGGTACGCCGGGGTGTCCGCCCCGCCGGACCACCCGGTTCCCGCAGGTGCCCACCCGCTGCCGGAGCGGGCGGGATCGTCCTGCCGACCCGTTCCGTCACCGTGTTCTCCCGGGGTGGCGGCACCGGGTTGCCCTGATTCACTCACCGCGCGCTCCTTGGTCGCCCCCGCTGAGGCTACCGTGTGGTGACAGTGGCGATAAGTTACGGCGGCGGGCCAATTCCGGGACGGGGCGATACCCAGGACCGGTACGAGGTGAAAGTGCCGGCTCGTACGGAGAAACTCGGAGGTTCCCATGACCGCTGTGGGGAACGGTGCGCACACCGCCGGCCGGCCCACCCGCCTGCCCCGCTCGGCCCGCCGCAAGCAGCTGCTCGCGGCGGCGCAGGAGGTGTTCGTGGCCCAGGGCTACCACGCCGCTGCGATGGACGACATCGCCGAGCGGGCGGGGGTTTCGAAGCCGGTGCTCTACCAGCACTTCCCGGGCAAGATGGAGCTGTACCTGGCGCTGCTGGACACGCACTGTGACGCCATCGTCGCGAAGGTGCGCGACGCGATGGCCGGGACCAACGACAACAAGGAGCGGGTCAGCGCGTCGGTGCGGGCCTACTTCGACTTCGTCGACCACGAGAGCGAGGCGTTCCGGCTCGTCTTCGAGTCGGACCTGCGCAACGATCCGGCGGTCCGGCAGCGGGTGGAGCGGGTCGAGCAGGGCTGCATCGCGGCGATAACCGACACCATCATCTCGGACACCGGGGTCAGCCGGGCACACGCGGAGCTGCTCGCCTCCGGCCTGGTCGGCGCGGCCGAGACGGCCGCCCAGTTCTGGCTGGCCGGCGGCCGGCAGGTGCCCAAGGCGGAGGCGGAGGCGCTGGTGGCCGCGCTGTCCTGGCGGGGGATAGCGAGCTTCCCGCTGCAAGGTGAGTCAGCCTGAACATCCGGCCCCGAGATCGGATAGCCTTCCCAACGGCGGCTCTTTCGCCCACCTGAGGAGGCACAGTGGAGGTCAAGATCGGCGTGCAGTACGCGCCGCGCGAGCTGGTTCTGGAGAGCGCGCAGTCGCCGGCCGAGATCGAGCGGATCGTGACCGACGCCGTCGCCAAGGGCGAGGGCACCCTCTCCCTGACCGACGAGAAGGGCCGGCGGATCATCGTGCCGGTCGGCAAGGTCGCCTACGTCGAGATCGCCGAGGCGTCGCCCCGCGCGGTCGGTTTCACCGTCCGCTGACCCCGGTCCGGGTTCCCGCGACGGCGTGCGCCGTCGCGGGCCGGCCCGCAGGGGCCGTCAGTTGTTGAGGCCGGCGGCGGTCATCCGCGCGGTGTGGTTGGCGGTGAGCTTGCCGAACAGCGCCGGCGCGTCCATCCCGTCCTGTCCGATCAGGGCGGTCAGCGCCCCCCGGTCCGCCGCGGCGACCCGCCCGGCCTGGGAGAGCGCCTCCCCGACCAGCCGCCGGGCCCACATGGAGAGCCGGTTGGCCACCCGTGGATCGGCCTCGATCGCGGCTCGGATCTCGGCCACCGCGAACTCGGCGTACCGGGTGTCGTGCAGCACGTCCCGCAGCAGCTGCCGGTACGGCTCGTCGAGCCGGTCGGCCATCTCGCCGAGGAAGTCGTCGGTGATCCCGTCGCCGACGTACGCCTTGGTGACCGCCTCCAGCCAGTCCTTCGGCTCGGTCGAGTCGTGGTACGCCTGCAACGCCCCGGCGTACGGCGCCATCGCCTCCTCGGGGGCGGCGCCGAGCGCGGTGAGCCAGTCGGCGAGCCGCCGGTAGTTGCCGATCTCCGCTGCCGCCATCTCGCTGAGGGCGGCCCGGCGGCGCAGGTCGGGGGCGAGTCGCGCGTCGGCGGCCATCCGGTCGAAGGCGAGCAGTTCGCCGTAGGCGACCAGGCCGATCAGGTCGACCACGGCCTCGGGAGTCGTCGGCGCGGGCACGAGCGCAGGGTACCGCCCGACGCCGACGACCGAGTTTTCAGTGACTCAGGTCACATTTCGCCACCCCCCGTGGGACGCTCTCGCCCGGCCCAGGGGCGGAGATCCGCCGCTCAGGTAGGATGAAGTGGTTGCCGTGGGCGCCGACCAGATCAGAGCCAGATCCGATCAGAGCCAGATCCGGTCAGATCAGATCCGATCAAGGCCCGGACTGATCGAAAACTGACCCACGGCGCGCGTGCGGCCCGGTCCGGCTCGGCGATTCCGCCCCCGACCGCGTGGCCCGCGCCATACCGAATCGCGCCCTGAGGACAAGACGGGGCGCACCACGAGAGGGCACCCCCAGATCCAGATGAGCGAACAGATCTTCGACACGACAGGGGGCCAGGAACTGGCCCCGACCGCCCCGGTCCGCCCGGAGGCACCCACCTTCGCCGCGCTCGGCGCGCGGCCCGAAACCGTCGAGGCGCTGGCCGCGGCGGGCATCACCCGCGCCTTCGCCATTCAGGAGTACGCGCTCCCGATCGCGCTGCGCGGCAGCGACCTGATCGGCCAGGCACCGACCGGCACCGGCAAGACCCTCGGCTTCGGGGTACCGCTGCTGGAGCGGGTCTTCGCCCCGGACGAGGGCGGCGACGGCGTGCCGCAGGCACTGGTCGTGGTTCCTACCCGCGAGTTGGGCATCCAGGTCGCCAAGGACCTCGCCGCCGCAGGCCGGACCCGGGGCGTGCGGGTGCTGCCGATCTACGGCGGTGTCGCGTACGAGCCGCAGATCGAGGCACTGCGCAAGGGCGTGGAGATCCTGGTCGGCACGCCGGGCCGACTGATGGATCTGCAGAAGCAGAAGCACCTGCGACTGGACCGGGTTCGCGCGCTGGTCCTCGACGAGGCCGACCGGATGCTCGACCTCGGTTTCCTCGACGACGTCGAGAAGATCCTGGCGATGCTGCCGGAGGATCGGCAGACCATGCTCTTCTCGGCCACCATGCCGGACCCGATCGTCGCCCTGTCCCGGCGCTTCCTGCGCCACCCGGTGACCATCCACGCCGGCCACACCGCCGAGACCGGGCCGTCGCCGCTGACCCGGCAGTTGGCGTACCGCACCCACTCGATGAACAAGAGCGAGATCGTGGCGCGGATCCTCCAGGCGGAGGGGCGTGGCCTCACCATGATCTTCACCCGGACCAAGCGCGCCGCCGACCGGCTCGCCGAGGACCTGGACTTCCGTGGCTTCGCGGTCGCCGCGGTCCACGGTGACCTCGGGCAGGGCGCCCGCGAACGGGCGCTGCGGGCGTTCCGCGCCGGCAAGATCGACACGCTGGTCGCCACCGACGTCGCCGCCCGCGGCATCGACGTCAGCGGCGTCACCCACGTCATCAACTACGACTGCCCCGAGGACCAGGACACCTACACCCACCGCATCGGCCGGACCGGTCGGGCGGGGGCGACCGGCGTCGCGGTGACCTTCGTCGACTGGGACGACGCGCCTCGCTGGCGGATCATCGACAAGACGCTCGGCCTGGAGATGCCCGAGCCGCCCGAGACGTACCACACCTCGCCGCACCTCTACACCGACCTCGACATCCCCACCGACGTCACCGGCACCCTGCCGACCGCGGAGCGGACCCGCGCCGGGCTAGCCGCCGAGGTCGAGGAGGACCTGGGCGGCCGGTCGCGTCGCGGTGAGGGCGGCCGGGGCTCCCGGCACGGCGAGGGCCGGAGCGAGGGCCGGGGTCGGGGCG
>NZ_SMKF01000119.1 GCF_004348325.1 Micromonospora sp. KC213
GCCGCTGGCCGTGGGTACTGCTGCTCAGCCTGGCCTGCTGCTGCGGCTGCCCGGCCTGGTTCGGCAAGCCGATGTGGGAGCAGTATCCGGCCGATGCGACGCTGCCACCGCTGGTGGCCGACCTGACGCTGCGCGACGACGCGCGCAGCAAGGCCACCGCCAACCAGTTGACCACCGAGGTACGTGAGGCGAACCTGCTCGCCGAGGACGTCTTCGCCGGCGTCTACGACACCGGGGACGGCAAGCGGGTGACGGTCTTCGGCACCACCGGCTTCCGGCTCAGCCCCGAGGCGGACGCCGAGGATGAGATGACCCGGCTGACCGACACCTACCGGCTGGACCCCTCGGAGCCGGTGGAGACCGGGGTCCGGGGCCGGCACGCCCGTTGTGCCAAGGGTCACACCGACGGTGGCGTGGTGGTCTGCACCTCGGTCGACCACGGCAGCATCACCACCGCGGTCTTCACCCGGCTCTCCGTCGACGACAGCGCCCGCCTGCTGGAGGTGTTGCGCGGTCAGATCGTCACCAACGGGTAGCGCCGGGCGCGGCGTGCCCAACCGTGGGCCGACCCGACCAGCAGACCCCCGCAGGCGGGTCAGCCCGGTTCGCCGCGCCTGGGGGCGTAGCGGGGGACGTACTCCTGGCCGGTGAGCTTCTGGATCTCGGCCATCAACTCGTCGGTCATCGCGCGCAACGAGGTGCGGTCGTCCGGGCGGCCGGTGAAGTCCAGTGGCTTGCCGAACCGGATGATGATCTTCGCTTTGCCCGGCCGGGGCACCCGGACCCCGATGGGCTGGGCCTTGTCGGTGCCGACCATGCCGACCGGGACGATCGGCACACCGGCCGCCACGGCGAGCCGGGCCGCGCCGGTGCGCCCCCGGTAGAGCCGCCCGTCCGGCGAACGCGTCCCTTCCGGATAGACCGCCACCAGCTCCCCCGCCCGCAGCGCGGGAATGGCCGCGTCGAACGCGGACAGTGCCGCCCGTCCACCGGCCCGCTCCACCGGGATCGCGCCCAAACCGGTGAGGACGAACTTCGACAACGCCCCCTTCACCCCGGAGCCGTTGAAGTACTCCGACTTGGCCCAGAACGCCAGGTGACGGGGGACCACGGTGCCGAGGAACAGTTCGTCGGCGACGGAGAGGTGGTTGCCGGCGAAGATCGCTCCGCCGGTCTCCGGGATGTGCTCCAACCCCTCCACGGTCGGGCGGAACGCCAACCGGAGCGCGGGCGCCACGGTGAGCTTGCCGATGGTGTAGAGCAGGGGCACTGGTCCTCCGGCGGTCGCGTACGAACAGGCGGTGTCACGGTAGCGGACCGCTGCCCGTCCACCCCAGCGGGTAGCCGCCCGCCCGACGGGTGGTCCCCCGGCGCGACCCGCCGGCGGACCACCCGTCGGCAGGTCACACCCGCCGCACCACCACCGTCACCCGCTCACCCTCGCCGACCTCGCCGGCAAAGCCGTCGACACCCTCGACGAGGTCGACGCTGTCGGCCAGCACCTCCCGAGCCACGAAGTCCCGGTACGCCGACACCGCCGCGCGGACCTCCTCGCCGGCCGACAGCGCCACCACGATCCGGTCCGACACGTCCAGGTCGGCATCCCGGCGGGCCTGCTGCACCACCCGGACCACGTCCCGGGCCAGCCCTTCCGCGGCCAACTCCGGAGTGACCTCGGTGTCCAGCACCACCACGCCCTCACCGCCGGGCAACGGCGCGGAGTGCTCGGCGTCGGCGGCGACCAGGCGCAGCTCGTACTCGCCCTCGGCGAGGGGCACCCCGGCGGCGACCGGGGTGCCGTCGACCAACTCCCACTCCCCCGCCTTGACCGCCTTGATGACCTGCTGGACGGCCTTGCCGACCCGCGGGCCGAGCGCCCGGGGCACCACGGTCAACACCTGCTGGCAGTGCTGCTGCACCTCGTCGGTGAACTCCACCGCCTTGACGTTGACCTCGTCGGCGACCAGGTCGGCGAACGGCCGCAGCTGCCCCGCCACCGGCGACGCCACGGTCAGCCTCGACAACGGCAGCCGGACCCGCAGCCCCTTGGCCTTGCGCAGCGACAGCGCCACCGAGCAGACGTCCCGCACGGCGTCCATCGCCGCCACCAGGTCGTGGTCGGCCGGGAACTCCTCAGCGGACGGCCAGTCGGTCAGGTGCACCGACCGCTCGCCGGTCAGCCCCCGCCAGATCTCCTCGGCGGTCAGCGGCGCCAGCGGCGCCACCACCCGGCACAGCGTCTCCAGCACCGTCCACAGGGTGTCGAACGCGTCGGCGTCGCCGGACCAGAACCGGTCCCGGGAACGGCGCACGTACCAGTTGGTCAGCGCGTCCAGGTAGGACCGGACGGTGGCGCAGGCGCCGGAGATGTCGTACGCGTCCATCTGCGCCTGCACCGTCGACACCAGCTCGCGCGTCTTCGCCAGCACGTACCGGTCGAGCAGGTTGCCGGCGGCCTCGCCGCCACCGGCCGGCACGGCGTCGGTCGTCCGCTTCGCCCGGTAGCCGTCCGCGTTGGCGTAGAGCGAGAAGAAGTACCAGACGTTCCACAGCGGCAGCAGCACCTGCCGCACCGCGTCCCGGATGCCCGCCTCGGTCACCGGCATGTCGCCGCCGCGCAGCACCGGCGAGGACATCAGCATCCACCGCATCGCGTCCGACCCGTAGGAGTCGAACACGTGGTAGACGTCCGGGTAGTTGCGCAGGCTCTTGGACATCTTGCGCCCGTCGGAGCCGAGCAGGATGCCGTGGCTGAGGCAGTTGCGGAACGCCGGCCGGTCGAACAGCGCGGTGGCCAGCACGTGCATGGTGTAGAACCAGCCGCGGGTCTGCCCGATGTACTCGACGATGAAGTCGCCCGGGTAGTGGTGCTCGAACCAGTCGCGGTTCTCGAACGGGTAGTGCACCTGGGCGAACGGCATCGAACCGGACTCGAACCAGCAGTCCAGCACCTCCGGCACCCGGCGCATCATCGATCGCCCGGTCGGGTCGTCCGGGTTGGGACGGACCAGGTCGTCCACCGCCGGCCGGTGCAGGTCGGTCAGGCGTACGCCGAAGTCCCGCTCGATCTCTTCCAGCGAGCCGTAGACGTCGACGCGCGGGTAGGCCGGGTCGTCGGAGCGCCACACCGGGATCGGCGAGCCCCAGAACCGGTTCCGGCTGATCGACCAGTCCCGGGCGTTGGCCAGCCACTTGCCGAACGAGCCGTCCTTGATGTGCCCGGGCGTCCAGTTGATCTGCTGGTTCAGCTCGACCATCCGGTCCTTGAACCTCGTCACCGCCACGAACCAGGACGACACGGCCTTGTAGACCAGCGGGGTGTCGCAGCGCCAGCAGTGCGGGTAGGAGTGGGTGTAGGTGTCCTGCCGGAACACCACCCCCCGCTCCTTCAGCTCCCGGATCACCGGCTTGTTGACGTCGAAGACCTGCTCACCCTGATAGGGCGGGACCAGGGCGGTGAACCGGGTGTGGTCGTCCACCGTGACGACGGTCGGGATGCCGGCGGCGTTGCAGACGTTCTGGTCGTCCTCGCCGAAGGCCGGGGCCAGGTGGACGACACCGGTGCCGTCCTCGGTGGTGACGAAGTCCGCGCCGAGCACCTGGTAGGCGTTCTCCCCGGCCTGCGCGACGAGGAAGTCGTACAGCGGGGTGTAGCGGCGGCCGGCCAGGTCCGCACCGCGCACGACGCCGACCTGCTCGTACCCGTCCAGTTCCTTGGCGTACGCGGCGAGCCGGGCGGCACCGACGACGTACCGCTGCCCGTCGCGCTCCAGCACCGCGTACTCGATGTCCGGGCCGACGGCGAGCGCCAGGTTCGACGGCAGGGTCCACGGCGTGGTGGTCCAGACGCCGAGGCGCACCGGCCCCCGCAGCAGTTCCGGCGCGTCGTCGTCGGGGGTGAGCGTGAACCACACCGACAGGGTCGGGTCGTGCCGGTCCCGGTAGACGTCGTCCATCCGGGTCTCGGTGTTCGACAGCGGCGTCTCGCACCGCCAGCAGTACGCCAGCACCCGGAAGCCCTCGTAGACCAGCCCCTTGTCGTACAGGGTCTTGAAGGCCCACATGACGCTTTCCATGTAGTCCAGGTCGAGGGTCTTGTAGTCGTTGCCGAAGTCGACCCAGCGGGCCTGCCGGGTGACGTAGCGCTCCCAGTCCTGGGTGAACTCCAGCACCGAGGTACGGCACGCCTCGTTGAACCGGGCCACCCCGAGGTCGAGGATCTCCGCCTTGCTGGTGATGCCGAGCTGCTTCTCGGCGACCACCTCGGCGGGCAGGCCGTGGCAGTCCCAGCCGAACCGCCGCTCCACCCGCCGCCCCCGCATGGTCTGGTAGCGCGGCACCACGTCCTTGACGTACCCGGTGAACAGGTGGCCGTAGTGCGGCAGTCCGTTGGCGAACGGCGGGCCGTCGTAGAAGACGTACTCGTTGTCGGCGGCGCCCGCGCCGCCGCCGGTGCTGTCCGATTGCCGGCGGGACGCCGGCCGCGCCTCGACGGACGCCTCGAAGGTCTTGTCGGCGGTCCAGTGTTCGAGGACCCGGCGCTCGACCGCGGGCAGGTCCGGGCTCGCCGGGACGCCGGCGGCGGTCGGGTCGTGCAACGGATAGACCATCGGGGGTCGCTCTCCTCAGCAGCAGCTCACTCGTGTGGGTCTGCGAGGACGAGCCCCACGGGTACGCCGTCACCGGCGCCCCGGGCGAGGCCCGCGGTACCACCCCGCTTGACGGTCAGGATCGACCGCCCGCTCGTTGGCCGGCTGTGACGGGCCGGACCCGTCCGGTTCTACTGGGCCGGGGTGAGCCGGCTGTTCTTCCGGAGGCTCGCCGGTGATGGCCGGGTCATCGCCTTACGGTGCTCAACGATACTCGACCCGTCGCCGGGCCCGCCGCCGAGTAATCCCGCCCACCGGCCGCGCCCTAGGCTGGGCAGGTGATCCGGATCGAGTTGGACGAGCCGACGGTGGCCCGCACCCGGATCGCCACCAGCCCGCTCTGGGAGGTGATGACCAGCCTGTACCTGCTGCACCGCAACCCGGGCGAGGCGCCCTGGCCGTACACCGGCTGGGCCCGGCACGCCCGACGGGTGCTCGCCGAGGTGCCGGCGACCGGGCCGGCCCGGTTGCTGACCATCGGCTCCCGGGCCCCGGACTTCCTCAGCCCGGTCCCCACGTCGGCCGCGCCGACCCTGGCCCAGCAGCTCGCCGAGCTGCGCTCGACGCCGGCCGAGGTGATCGCGGAGCAGATTTCCCGTTACCACCACCCCGATGACGTGCCCGCCTGGCTGCGCCGGTTCGTCACCGACCGGCAGGCGGCCCTGGACCGGCTCGCCGACGGCATCCAGGCGTACTGGGACGCGGCGATCGCGCCCTGGTGGCCGCCGATGCGGGCGGCGTTGGACGAGGAGGTGCTGCACCGGGCCCGCACGCTCGCCGCCGACGGTCCGGACGCGCTGCTGGGCGACCTGCACGAGCGGGTGCGCTGGGAGAAGCCGGTGCTGAGCCTGGTCAAGCCGCTGGAGCAGCGGTTCGAGGCGGTGAACCAGCGGCTGCTGCTGATCCCGTTGATCTTCTCCCGGGGTGCGCTCGCCTGCTCCACCGACCATCCGGAGGTCGTCGCCGTCTCCTACCAGGCGCGGGGTGCCGCGCTGCTGGCCGAGAACGCGCCCGCCCCGGCGGCGTCCAACGGCACCGATCGGCTCGCTGTGCTGGTCGGGCGGGGGCGGGCCCAGGTGCTGCGGGCGCTCATCCGGCCGGCCACCACCGCCGGCCTCGCCGCGACCCTTCAGCTGGCGCCGAGCACCGTCTCCGAGCAGCTCGCCGCGCTGCTCAACGCCGGGGTGGTGCATCGCCGTCGGGTCGGGCGGCGGGTGCTCTACGGCCTGGAGCCGGCCGGCCTGGCCCTGGTCCAGCTCATCGGCGACGAACCGCTGACCGCCTCTGCCTGAGCATTCGGTCCGATCCGAATTCGTTTCCCCGTCCATCCCGCCGCCCCTAGCCTCCCGTCATGAGCGAGTACGCGATCGAGGCGAGCGGGTTGCGCCGCACCTACCGCAGCCGCACGGGATGGTTGCGCCCCCAGCGCCGGGAGGTGCAGGCGGTCCGCGGCGTCGACCTGACGGTCGGCAACGGGGAGCTGTTCGGCCTGCTGGGCCCGAACGGCGCTGGCAAGACGACCACCATCAAACTGCTGAACACCCTGCTCATCCCGACCGCCGGGACGGCCCGGATCTGCGGCTTCGACGTGGTCGGGCAGACCCGGGAGGTACGCCGCCGGATCGGGTACGTCTTCGGCGGTGACCGGGGCCTCTACGACCGACTCTCCGCGCGGGACAACCTGCGGTACTTCGCCGAGCTGTACGGCGTGCCGGGCCGGGAGCAGAAGCGGCGTATCGCCGAGCTGCTGGAGCTGGTCCGGTTGACCGGCCGGGAGAACGAGCGGGTCGAGAGCTACTCGCGGGGTATGCGGCAGCGGCTGCACATCGCCCGGGGGCTGCTGCACCGGCCACGGGTGCTCTTCCTGGACGAACCGTCGATCGGTGTGGACCCGGTGGCCGCCCGGGAGCTGCGGCAGACCGTCGCCGAGCTGGCCGCCACCGGCACCACCGTCCTGCTGACGACGCACTACATGGCCGAGGCGGACGAGCTGTGCGGCCGGATCGCGGTGATCGCCGGCGGCCGGATCCAGGCCCTCGGCACCCCGGCGGAGCTGCGGCACCACGCCGACGGCCGGCGGGTGCTGGAGGTGGAGGCGTACGGGGTGACCGATGACCGGCTGGCGGTCATCCATGCCCTGCCCGGGGTGCGGGAGGCGAGCCTGGAGGTGGTCGGGGCCGCGCAGGTGCTCGCCGTGCAGTCCGACGCGCGGGTCGACGTGCAGGCCGACGTGCTGCGGGCGCTGGACGGCGTCCGGCTGGGCCGGGTGACCGCCCGGCAGCCCACCCTGGAGGACGCGTACGTGGCGATCGTCAACCGGGTGGACGGGCGCCGGGCCGCCGAGGCGGTGCCGGCGTGAGGACCCTGCGGATGATCGCAGTCGGTGCGTTGCTGCACGCCAAGCAGCTCAGCCGGTCGCCGTTCGAGATCGCCACCGCGCTGATCGTCCCGGTGGTACAGGCCACCCTGGCGGTCTACCTGTTCCGGGCCGGCGGCGAGCCGGGCCGAATGCTGGAGGCGGCGGTCGGCGCGGGCCTGATGGGCGTCTGGTCGTCGGTGCTGTTCGGCTCGGGCGGGGCGATCCAGAACCAACGCTGGCTGGGCACCCTGGAGATGATCATGTTGGCGCCCCGGCCACCCGCGTTGGTGATCCTGCCGATCACGCTGGCCACCGCACTCACCGGCACCTACGCCATGGCCGCCACCCTGTTGTGGGGCCGGTTGCTCTACGGCATCCCGCTGGACTTCGCCGATCCGGTCGCGTTCGCCGTGGCGGTGCCCGGCTGCGTCGTCGGGCTGGGCATGTTCGGTCTGCTGCTGGCGTCGACGTTCGTGCTGCTGCGCAACGCCAACGCGCTGACCAACACGCTGGAGTACCCCATCTGGCTGGTCTCCGGGATGCTCGTGCCGATCACGGTGCTGCCCGGGTGGACCGGCCCGATCGCGGCGGTACTACCCACCACGTGGGGCGCCCGGGCGGTCCGCGAGGCCGCCACCGGCAGCGGTGCGGTCTGGCCGTCGCTCGGCGTCTGCCTGGCGATCAGCATCGGCTGCCTGGCGGCCGGCGCGCTGATGATGACGTACGTCGAGCGGCGGGCGCGGGCCGCCGCCACGCTGGCGCTGGCCTGAGGAGCGACGATGACCGACCTGTTCCGGCTGGTGGGCACCGGTGGCGTGATCGCCTACCGGGCGCTGTTCAACTGGACCACCCCGGCGATGTTCGTCGGCACCCTGCTCGTCGGACCGCTGTTCCAGTTGCTGTTCTTCGCGTACCTGGGCCGGCAGCTCGGGGTCGCCGACGACCGCTTCTACATCGTCGGTAACGCGGTGCTGGCCGCGTCGCTGGCGTGCGTGTTCGGCGGCACCATGGCGGTGTCGAACGAGCGGCGCTTCGGCACCCTCGGGCACGTGCTGCTGTCGCCGCGCAGCCGCACGGCGATCTTCCTCGGCCGGGCTCTGCCGTACGCCGGCAACGGCCTGCTCATCGCGGTGACCACGCTGGGCGCAGCCGCGTTCCTGCTCGGTCTGCGGATACCCGGGTCGGCGCTGCCGGCCCTGCTGCTCACCCTCGCCGTGGCGGCGCTGTCCTGTGGTTTCTTCGGCCTGGCCCTGGGTGCGCTGGGCCTGCGCTTCCGCGACGTCTGGCTGGTGTCCAACGTGTCGGTGGCGCTGCTGCTCCTGCTCACCGGCGTGAATGTGCCGGCCGCCGAACTTCCGGCCGGGATGCGCCTGGCGGGCCAGTTCCTCCCGATCACCCACGCGGCCGAGGCCGCCCGCCGCCTCGCGGCCGGTGACGGTCTGTCCGCGGCGGCGGCCCCGCTGGTGGCGGAGGCGGCGGTCGGCCTGGCGTACGCGGTCCTCGCCGCCGCCCTGCTGAAGCTCTTCGAGGCCGAGTCCCGTCGCCACGCCTCGCTGGACACCCTCTGAGCCCACCGGGCACCGGTCACGATGGGGTCGACGGCAAGCCGTCGACCCCATCGTGACCAGCCGCCGGGGTCGGGGCGGATTTACGGGGCCGGCAGGGTGGTGGTCCACAGGGAGCGACCGTCACGGTCGCGCAGGTGGACCGTGAGGGCGCGGCTTGCGGCGTCGATGTTCACCTCACCGAAGTGCTGGAAGCCCTCCGCGGGTGAGATGTTGGCACGTGGCGGCGCGTGCACGAACACGGCCCTCGGACCGAACGTGCCGTCGAGGCGGTTCGGGCCGAACGCGCCGGCGTGCGCCGGGCCGGAGACGAACTCCCAGAACGGCGTGAAGTCGGCGACCGCTGCCCGCGCCGGGTCGTAGTGGTGCGCCGCGGTGTAGTGCACGTCGGCGGTGAGGAACACGATCCCGGTCACCCCGGCCCGGTGTGCCGCGGCGAGCACCTGCGCGAACTCCAGCTCCCGACCCGCCGGCACGCCCGGGTCGCCCTGGGCCACGCCCTCCAGGGCGGCCGAACCGTCCGGCACCACCAGACCGAGCGGCAGGTCGATCGCGATCACCTTCCAGGTCGCCCGCGAGCGGGTCAGCTCCCGGATCAGCCACTCCCGCTGCTCGCGGCCGAGCAGGCCCCGACCCGGGTCGGGGTACGTGTTGCCGTCGTTCGGGTCCTTCCAGGTCCGCATGTCGAGGACGAAGACGTCCAGCAGCGGCCCGTACGGCAGCCGCCGGTACAGCGGGCCGCGAACCGGGGTGGGCAGCCACTCGTCGAAGGCCTGCCGGGCGCGGGCGGCGAGCACGTCGACCCGCTTCTCGGTGTACCGGGCGTCGGTCAGCACCTCACCCGGGTACCAGTTGTTGGTTACCTCGTGGTCGTCCCACTGGTTGACCTGCGGCACCTCGGCGACGAACGCGCGCAGGTGCTCGTCGAGCAGGTTGTACGCGTACTGGCCCCGGAACTCGGCCAGCGTCTCGGCGACCTTGCTCTTCTCCGGCGTCACCAGGTTCCGCCAGACCCGCCCGTCCGGCAGCGTCACGGTCTCGGTCAGCGGGCCGTCGGCGTATACCGTGTCACCGCTGCACAGGAAGAAGTCGGGGCGGGCGGCCCGCATCGCGGCGAAGATCGACATGCCGCCGAAGTCGGGTGCGATTCCCCAGCCCTGCCCGGCGATGTCGCCGGTCCAGACGAACCGCACGTCGCGGCGCTCCCGCCCACCGGGGGCGGTGCGCAGCGACCCGGTGAGCGGCTCGCTGACCAGCCCCGGCCGGTCCAGGCTCTCCACCCGCACCCGGTAGTACAGGCGCTCGCCGCAGGGCAAGCCGCGCAGCCGCACCTTCCCGGTGAAGTCCCTGGTCGGGTCCAGCACCGGCCCACGCAGCCGCCGGGCCCCGCGCAGGTCCGGCCGCCGGCTCACCTCCACCAGCATCCGGCCCGGCCGGTCCGCCCGGGTCCACACCACGGCCGATTCGGCGGACACGTCGCCGCTCTGCACCCCATGGCTCAGCACGGGGCGGCCCGACGGGCGCCACCCGGGCGCGCCGGGCACGCGGGCGGCCGCGCCGGCTCCGCCGAGAAGCGCACCGCCGGCGACTCCCGCGCCTGCCACCAGGCCGGCTCGCAGCAGCGTACGTCGATCAAGCTCGGTCATCTTTCCTCCCGGATCGGGGACTGACCCCGTCGGTCTACCGAGCCGACATGACCGGCGGTCGCGACCCGGGTGACCGCAGTGGGAACGGCGACTGTCGTGCCGCATGACCAGGGTCACACCCCTGTGCCGTCACGCCGGGTGCCGCCGGCTCGTCGGGTCCGTGTCCGACATCGACAGGGGAGGTTGTCATGCAGCGAATCAACGTGGCCGAGGTGGCGCCGGAGGCGTACCAGGCGGTGCTGGGGCTGGAGCGCTACGTTCGGGCGAACGTCGAGCACACCGTGCTGGAACTGGTCAAGCTGCGGGCGTCGATTTTGAACGGCTGCGCGTTCTGCGTCGACATGCACAGCCGCGAGGCGCTCGCGGCGGGCGAGTCGAACCGGCGGCTGTTCGCGGTGGCCGCCTGGCGGGAGGCACCGTTCTTCGACGAGCGGGAGCGGACCGCGCTGGCGCTCACCGACGCGGTCACCCGCCTCGGCGAGCACGGCGTCCCCGACGACGTCTGGGACGACGCGGCGAAGGTGTGGTCGCAGAAGGAGCTGGTCGATCTGATGATGGCGATCAGCGTCATCAACGTGTGGAACCGGATCGCGGTGACCACCCGCGCCCAGCCCCCGGCCGAGGTCTGAGCTTGCGGACACGACGACGCCCGGGCCGGATCACCGGCCCGGGCGTGGTGACGGCTCAGCCCAGCCCGGGGAACCAGAGCACGATCTCCCGCTTGGCGCTGTCGACCGAGTCCGAGGCGTGCACCAGGTTCTCCCGGTTCGACAGGGCCAGGTCGCCGCGGATGGTGCCGGCGGCGGCCCGACGGCCGTCGGTGACGCCGATCATGCCCCGGACCACCTCGATCACCTGGTCACCGGCGAGCACCAGCGCCACCAGCGGCCCACTGGTCATGAACGCCTTCAGCGGCGGGTAGAACGGCTTGTCCACATGCTCGGCGTAGTGCTGGTCGGCGAAGTCGCCGTCCAGCGTCCGCGTCTGCATGGCGTCGATCCGCAGGCCCTTGCGCTCGAAACGGGAGATGATCTCACCGACCAGGCCCCGGCGGACCGCGTCAGGCTTGATCAGTACGAGCGTGCGCTCGTCCGGGCTGCTGGACACGCTGGGTTCCTCCTGTGCGCACAAGACGGTCGGGCTGGGTACGGTCAGCCTACCGACCCGGTCCCGGTGTCGGCCCGGCGGCTGTTCCTTCCCTCGGTTGCCGGATCGGCCTAGCCTGGCCATGACCCCCGGGAGGTCCACTGTGGCGAATGGCGGAAACCGTCCCATCGCACCGGTACGCAAGCTGATCGCCGCGGTGCTGGGCACCGTGGCCACGTTCATCGTGCTGTTCGGCCTCGGCATGACGAGCTGGGCGATCGTGGCCCTCGGCGTGGCCCTGCTGGTGTTGGCCGTCGCCCTGGCCACCGTACGCGGCGGCGGGCGCACCTGGGTGGTCGGTGTGGGGCACGTGCACAGCGCCTCCGAACCGCCCACCCAGTACGCCTTCGGCCGCTGTGAACTCCAGCTGGTGATCGACGCGCCCGGCATGCCGCCCCGCTCCAAGAAAATCATCGAGCCGCGGGTACCGGTGGCGAAGTGGCCGTCGCTCGGGCAGGCCCTGCCGATCCGGGTGGCGCTGGACGACCAGCGGCACATCCGGGTGCTCTGGGACGAGGTGCCCACCCACGCCGAAAGCGCCGTCGCGGCCGACCTGCCCCCGGAGTACGCCGGCACCGAACCGGTCGAGGATGTGCTGATCGCGCAGGAGGACCCGCCGTGGGTCGGCCGCCCGGCCGACGACGACCTCCACGACGACCTGCGCGACGAGTTCCGCGACCCGCCGCCGGCCGACCCGCTCGGCGACCCGCTGGGCGCGCCGGTGACGCCCGAGCAGCGGGAGCCGGTGGTGGTCCACCAACGGCCCGGCGGGCCGGTGGTGCTGGAGGGCATCCTCGTCGAGCAGCCGCAGACCGGGCTGCCCCACCGGGCCACCCCCGCGCCCCGGCCGCCCGCCGAGGAACGCTTCGACGCGCCGACGGCCGGCCCGTTCGACGACCCGGTCGACGTCGCGCTGGACGATCCGCGGTCGACGGACCGGATCGACCCGGACGAGCTGGACGAGCTGGACGAGCTGGACGAAGCGATTTTCGGGTACGACCCGGAGGCGGAGCCGACGGACGGCACCGCTCCGATCAGCGGCGTCGGCCTGACCCTGTTGGTCACCGACCTGTCCCGCTCGCTGGATTTCTACCGGTCGCTCGGCTTCACCGAGGTCGACCGGGGCTCCGGCAACGCGGTGCTCGCCTCCGGCGGCACCCGGCTGGTACTGCGCGAGATCACCGAGGCCGCCCCGGTCAGCCGCCGGCTGGTGCACGTCAACCTGGAGGTCGACGACATCGACGCCGCCTACCACCGACTCAAGGACTCCGGCGTCAGGTTCACGTACGCACCCCGGGTGGTCAACCGGGGCAGCCGGCTGGAGGTCTGGGCCGCCGCCTTCCGTGACCCGGACGGCCACGGCGTCGCGCTGACCCAGTGGCGGGAACGCGCCGAGGCGTGACCCGGCCGGACCGCCGGTACGCCGACGGCCCGGCCCGCTCAGCCCAGGACGACCCGGCGCACGTGCAACCCGTACGCCCACACCAGGCCGAACATCACGCCCAGCCCGAACAGCGACCAGTGCAGCAGCCCGCAGAGCAGCAGCAACCCCTGCAGCACGGTGCCGGCGTGCCAGGCCCACGACCGGCGCATCATCCCGGCCAGCACTACACAGGCGGCCGCCAGCGCGACGATCGCCGCGATGGCGGGCCCGCCCAGGTCCCCGCCGACCAACCGGATCGGCTGGACCGCCAGCAGCAGCACCACCGCCTCCAGGACGAGGAGCCCGGCGCCCAGCCCTCGCATCGCCTTCTCCGGGTCGCGCAGCCCGGAGCGGCGTCGACCCTCGGGCCCGGCATCCGGGCGTTTCCCGGCCGGGTCGGTCATCGCTTCAAGAGCCGGCGGGCGTCGGCCACGGTCACCACCGATCCGGTGATCAGCACACCCACCCCGGCGAGCTCGCCGGGAACGTTCACCTCGGTCTCGGCGACGGCCGCCTCGATGGCGTCGGGCATCGCTTCGGCGACCTGCACCCGCTCGGGCCCGAAGACCTCGCGGGCCAGCTCGGCCAGGTCGTCGGCGGGCATCGCCCGGGGCGAGCTGTTGCCGGTCACCACGATCGAGTCGAGCACCGGCTCCAGCAGTTCCAGCAGGCTGGTGGCGTCCTTGTCGGCGAGCACCGCCAGCACCCCGACCAGCTTGCTGAAGGCGAACTCCTCCTGCAACGCGGTCACCGTGGCGGCCATCCCGTGCGGGTTGTGCGCGCCGTCGAGCAGAATCGTGGGCGCGTTGCGTACCTTCTCCAGCCGGCCCGGCGAGCTGGTTGCGGCGAAACCTTCCCGGACGGTCTCCACGTCGAGCTGCCGCCGGGCTCCCGCGCCGAGGAACGCCTCGACCGCGGCGAGCGCCACCGCCGCGTTCTGCGCCTGGTGCGCGCCGTGCAGCGGGACGAACACCTCCTCGTACACCCCGCCGAGGCCCTGGATGCTCAGCACCTGCCCACCGACGGCGACGGCCCGGCGCAGCACACCGAACTCGGAGCCCTCGCGGGCGACGGTCGCGCCCACCTCCACGCAGCGTTCCAGGATGGGCCGGGCCGCCTCGTCGTCCTGCGCCGCGCAGATCACCGTGGCCCCCGGATGGATGATCCCCGCCTTGTGCAGGGCGATGTCCTCCAGCGTGTCGCCGAGCCACTCGGTGTGGTCCAACCCGATCGGCGTCAGCACCGCCACGCCGGCCTGGAGCACGTTGGTGGCGTCCTCCGCGCCGCCGAGCCCCACCTCGACCACCGCCACGTCGACGGGCGCGTCGGCGAACGTGGCGAAGGCCAGCGCGGTGGTCATGTCGAAGTAGGTCAACGGCTCGGACGACCGCTGGTCGACAAGTTCGGCCAGCGGCGCCACCTCGCGGTACGTCGCGACGAACCGTTCCTCGCTGACCGGCTCGCCGTCCAGGCTGATCCGCTCCCGCACCGTTTCCAGGTGCGGGCTGGTGTACCGCCCGGTGTGCAGGCCGAAGGCCCGCAGCAGCGAGTCGATCATCCGGGCCGTGGACGTCTTACCGTTGGTTCCGGTCAGGTGGATCGCCGGGTACGCCCGCTGCGGGCTGCCGAGCAGGTCGAGCAGGGACTCGATGCGGTCCAGCTCGAACGCCATGCGGGTGAAGCCGCGGCTGGCCAGCTCGGCGTCGACGGTGGCGAATTCGGTGTGGTCGGTCACGAGGGAAGCGCCTCCAGCGCGGCGTCGATCCGCAGAAGGTCGGCCTCGGCGGTCGCCAACCGTTCCCGGATCTTCGCCACCACGTGCTCGGGTGCCTTGCCCACGAAGGCCGGGTTGTCCAGCTTCGCGCGGGCCTGCGCGACCTCCTTCCCGGCGGCGGCGCGGTCCTTGGTGAGCCGGGCGCGCTCGGCGGCCACGTCGATCGAGCCCCGGGTGTCCAGTTCGACGCTGACCTCGCCGGGCATGGCGAGGGTCGCGCTGGCCTGGAAGCCGTCACCGGGGGCGTCGAGCCGAACCAGGGAGCGGATCAGCCGCTCGTGTCCGGCGATACCCGCCACCGCCAGCCCGTCGAGCCGCGCCGCCACCCGCTGCGTCGGCCGCAGCCCCTGGTCGGAGCGGAACCGCCGGATCTCGGTGACCACCCGCTGGACGGTGCCGACCTCGGCCTCCGCGGCGTCGTCGATCCCGGTACGGTCGGCGACCGGCCAGGATGCCGTCATGACCGTCTCGCCGCCGGTGAGCGCGGTCCACAGCTCCTCGGTGACGAACGGGATGACCGGGTGCAGCAGTCGCAGCAGCTGGTCCAGCACGTGCCCGAGGACCCGGCGGGTGGCCTCGGCCGCTGCGCCGCCCTCGGCGAGCACCGGCTTGCTGAGCTCCACGTACCAGTCGCAGACATCGTCCCAGGCGAAGTGGTACAGCAGGTCGCAGACCTTCGCGAACTCGTACGCCTCGAACTGCTCGTCCACCTCGGCGGTGACGTGCGCCAGCCGGGACAGGATCCACCGGTCGACCGTGGACAGCTGGTCGGCGGCCGGCAGCGGCCCCTCGGTGTGCGCGCCGTTGAGCAGCGCGAACCGGGTGGCGTTCCACAGCTTGTTGCAGAAGTTGCGGGAGCCCTGGCACCACTCCTCGCTGACCGGCACGTCGCCACCCGGGTTCGCGCCCCGGGCCAGGGTGAAGCGGGTGGCGTCCGCGCCGTACCGGTCGATCCAGTCCAGCGGGTCGACCACGTTGCCGAACGACTTGGACATCTTCTTGCCGTGCTGGTCGCGGACCATGCCGTGCAGGGCCACCGTGTCGAACGGCTGCACCCCGTCCATCGCGTACAGGCCGAACATCATCATCCGGGCGACCCAGAAGAACAGGATGTCGTAACCGGTGACGAGCACGCTGGTCGGGTAGAACTTCGCCAGGTCGGCGGTCCGCTCCGGCCAGCCGAGGGTGGAGAAAGGCCACAGGCCGCTGGAGAACCAGGTGTCCAGGACGTCCTCGTCCTGCCGCCAGCCCTCGCCGGTGGGGGGCGTCTCGTCGGGGCCGACGCAGACGATCTCGCCGTCCGGGCCGTACCAGACGGGGATGCGGTGGCCCCACCAGAGCTGCCGGGAGATGCACCAGTCGTGCATGTTGTCGACCCAGGCGAAGTAGCGCTTGGCCAGCTCGGCCGGCTCGATCGTCACCCGCCCGTCGCGGACGGCGTCGCCGGCGGCCTTGGCCAGCGGGGTGGTGTTGACGAACCACTGCAGCGACAGCCGCGGCTCGACCGTGGTCCGGCAGCGGGAGCAGTGCCCCACCGCGTGCACGTACGGCCGCTTCTCGGCGACGATCCGGCCCTGCTCGCGCAGCGCCGCGACGATCGCGGGGCGGGCCTCGTACCGGTCCAGCCCCTGGAACGGGCCGTGCGCGGTGATGACACCCCGCTCATCCATGATCGTGAGCGACGGCAGGTCGTGCCGCTGGCCGATCTCGAAGTCGTTCGGGTCGTGCGCGGGCGTCACCTTCACCATGCCGGTGCCGAAGGCCGGGTCGACGTGCTCGTCGCCGACGATCGGGATCCGGCGTCCGGTCAGCGGCAACTCGACCTCGGTGCCGATGAGGTGCCGGTACCGCTCGTCGGCGGGGTGCACCGCCACCGCGGTGTCGCCGAGCATCGTCTCGGCGCGGGTGGTGGCTACCACGACCTCGTCGCTGTACCGGATCGAGACCAGTTCGCCATCGTCGTCGGTGTGCTCCACCTCGATGTCGGACAGCGCGGTGAGGCAGCGCGGGCACCAGTTGATGATCCGGTTGGCCCGATAGATCAAGCCGTCGTCGTACAGCTTCTTGAACATGGTCTGCACGGCGCGGGACAGGCCCTCGTCCATGGTGAAGCGCTCGCGGTCCCAGTCGACGGAGTCGCCGAGGCGACGCATCTGGCCGAGGATGGCGCCGCCGGATTCGGCCTTCCACTGCCAGACCCGCTCGACGAACTTGTCCCGGCCGAGGTCGTGCCGGGACAGCCCCTGCCCGGCGAGCTGCCGCTCGACCACGTTCTGGGTGGCGATGCCGGCGTGATCCATGCCGGGCAGCCAGAGCGCCTCGTGGCCCTGCATCCGCTTGCGGCGCACCAGCGCGTCCTGAACGGTGTGGTCGAGCGCGTGTCCCATGTGCAGCGAGCCGGTGACGTTCGGCGGCGGGATGACGATGGCGAAGGGGGGCTTGTCACTTTCCGCCGATGCCCGGAAGTGGCCGGCGGCCACCCACTGCTCGTACCGTCGCTGCTCTACCTCGCCGGGCTGGTACTGGCCGGCGAGGGTCGGGGCGTCGGGGCGTCGGGCATCCAGTCTCTCGGTCACCCTGAAAGTCTACGGAGCGCTTCGGCGGACCTGACGTGCGCCACCTCTCCCTCGCGTACGGTGGCGAACATGTCCGAAGCACATCTCAGCGAGCGCGAGCTGATCGACGGGCCGGAACCGGTCCACCTGTCCGACGAGCCGATCCGGCTGAGCAACCACGACCCGGCGGCCGACGCCGACACCGGGGCCGGGCCGTTCCGCAGCCGGCGGGTCGCCCTGGGCGTCGCACTCGCCGTCGCGTTGGGCGGCCTCGGTGCCTTCGGCACCCTGGGGTGGCGGATCGCCGAGCAGAAGGACACCCGGTTGGACACCCCGCAGAGCGTGGCCGGCCTGACCCGGGACGACTCGGAGGGGGCGCGCAGCACCGCCGACTACCTGCGCAGCGGCTTCGCCGCCGACATCGAACTGGACTACAGCTTCGGCACCGTCTATCGCGATCCGGCCGGGCCGACCGACTCCCCGGTGTTGCTGTTCGGCGGCACAGCGCTGATATGGCGACCGGAGCGGGATCTGGACAGCCTCTTCGGGTTGATGGCCGATGAGACCGGCAAGGTGGCCGGGCTGCGCGAGGTGTCGGCGGGCCGGCTCGGGGGCGTGATGAAGTGTGGCACCACCCGTGGCACCGAGGGCTTCACCGTGTGCGGCTGGGCCGACCACGGCAGCGCGGTGATGGGGATGTTCCCGAACCGTTCGGTGGACGATGCCGCCGGCCTGTTCCGGCAGATCCGCGAAGCCATCCAGACCCGGGGCTGACGGCCGGTCCGCCTCCGCGGCTCTTCCCCGGGTACGCGCACCACGCTTAGCTTCGGCCAGTCGTGGCTGGTGTTTTGGGTCGGGTATGCAGTTCAGGGCCACCCCCGACCGGGGGGTGACCCTGAACCATGAAGAATTGTCCGGCGGTGTCCTACTCTCCCACACCCTCACGAGTGCAGTACCATCGGCGCTGGAGGGCTTAGCTTCCGGGTTCGGAATGTTACCGGGCGTTTCCCCTCCGCCATGACCGCCGTAACACTAT
>NZ_SMKF01000011.1 GCF_004348325.1 Micromonospora sp. KC213
GGGCCCACCACCGGACCGGCCCCGGCACCGCGTGCTGTGGGGCGGGGAGCGGGATTGCCCGTGCCGGCCCGGGGTAGGAACCCATCCGACGTTGGCGGCCATTCCGGTGGACCGGGTGCTGGCCGCCGTGGACGAGGCCGAAGAGGCGGTGCGGATATCCGGTGCGGTTGCGGCGTAGTGATCCGGGCCGGGCGGGCTACGGGCGTCGCCGGGCCGGTCGGGGCTGGGTGTTCCTGAACCCGCAGGGCGAGCCGGTCCGCGACCCGCAGGAGCGGGCCCGGCTGCGGGCTCTGGTGATCCCGCCGGCCTGGCAGGACGTGTGGATCTCGCCGTACCCGAACGGGCACATCCAGGCGACCGGCATCGACGCGGCCGGGCGCAAGCAGTACCTCTACCACCCGCAGTGGCGGCGCAGGCGGGACGAGGCGAAGTTCGACCACGTGTTGGAGGTGGCCCGCCGGCTGCCGGCGCTGCGTGCCCGGATCGCACGTGACCTGGACGGGCGTGGCCTGCACCGGGAGCGGGTGCTGGCCACCGTCACCCGACTGCTCGACATGGGTATGTTCCGGGTCGGCAACGGCCAGTACGCCGTCGGCGAGGACGCCACCTTCGGCGTGTCCACCCTGCGCCCCGAGCACGCCCGGTCCCGGGGTGGTTGCGTGGTGTTCGAGTTTCCCGCGAAGGGGGGCATCGAGCAGGTCCGCCGGATCGAGGACCCGGAGCTGTGCCGGGTGCTGACCGCGCTGCGCCGCCGCCGCCGCGGCGAGCAGCGGCTCTTCGGTTACCGGGACGGCGGCGCCTGGCGCGACGTGCGTAGCGACGAGATCAACGACTACCTGCGCGAGGCCAGTGGCGGGGAGATGACCGCGAAGGACTTCCGGACCTGGCACGCCACCGTGCTGGCGGCCACCGAGCTGGCTACGGTGGGCCGGCAGCGGTCGGCCACCGCGCGCCGCAGGGCGATCGCCGCCGTGATGCGCGCGGTGGCGGAGCTGCTCGGCAACACCCCGACGGTGGCGCGTACGTCGTACGTGGATCCGCGGGTGGTGGATCTCTACCACGACGGTGTGTTGGTGCCGGTTGGCCGGCGGGCGTCGCGCGACGAGGCGGAGCGGGCGGTGCTCACGTTGTTGCAGGAGACCTGACCCGGCCCCGCTGCCGCTCAGGCGGCGGGCGGCCGGCCGTTGATCAGGGCCTCGACACCGTCGAGCAGGCGGTCGAGGCCGAACTGCCACTCCGCGTCGAACTCCTCGTCGTCCTCTGCGGCGGCCCACTCGGCGAGCAGTTCCCGGATCGCCGGGAAGGCGCCCGCCCGGGTGAGCCGTTCGAGGTGTTGCCAGTAGCGGACGCCGGCCTCTTCGGCGGTGAGCTGGGAGCGGGCGGCCGCCTCGGCGAGGTCGACGGTCAGCGTCGCCCAGTTCCGGGCGTATCCGCTGACCAGCAGGACCGTCGACAGGCGCTCGCTCGGCAACAGGCCGGTGCCGCGCAGGGAGTCGAGCCCTCGTTCCATCCAGCGCACCTGGTTGGGGCGGATGGGCGGGCCGCTGACCGGCACGTGCCGCAGCCACGGGTGGCGACGGATGGTCGCCACGTTGCCCTCGGCCCAGCGGGTGAGCGCCGACCGCCATCCCTCGTCCGGGTCGCGTGGCGGCGGAGGACCGCCGTAGGCGGCGTCGGTCATCAGATCCACCAGGTCGGTCTTCGCCGGGACGTAGCGGTAGAGCGACATGGTGGCCACGCCCAGCTCGCCGGCGACCCGGCTCATCGAGACCCCGGCCAGTCCGTCGGCCTCGGCCACCCGGATGGCGGCGGCCACGACCTGGTCCAGGGTGAGGCTGCGCCGGGGGCCCTTGCCGGGACGCTCCCGCAGGCCCCAGGCGATAGCCACGCTCTCGGGCAGGTCGTCGTCCGGCTCGTTCATCCTCGCCTCTCGCTCGCGGTGTTGACACGCCATCCTAGCTTCTGCGTATCCTCTACGCAGTAGAGCGTATGGCATACGCAGAATGCGGAGAGTGAGGAACCATGGGGGAGCGGACAACTTCGGCGGTGGAGGCCGTCGGGTTGCGCAAGTCCTTCGGCGCGGTGGCGGTGCTCGACGGGCTGACACTGCGGGTGGCCCGGGGCAGCGTGCACGCCCTGCTGGGACCCAACGGCGCGGGCAAGACCACCACGATCCGGATCCTGTCGACGCTGACCGCCCCCGATGGCGGGAGCGCCCGGGTGGACGGTCTCGACGTGATCCGCGACCGGCGCCGGGTGCGCCGACTGATCAGCCTCGCCGGCCAGCACGCGGCCCTCGACGACGCGCAGACCGGGATGGAGAACCTGACGATGCTGGCCCGGCTCGCCGGGCTGCCCCGCCCGGCGGCCCGTCGGCGCACCGCCGACCTGTTGGAGCGCTTCGACCTGGCGGCGGCGGCCGACCGCCGGGTGTCGACCTACTCCGGCGGGATGCGTCGCCGGCTCGACCTCGCGGCCAGCCTGGTCGGCTCGCCGTCGGTCATCTTCCTCGACGAGCCGACTACCGGGCTCGACCCGCGCAGCCGGCAGGCGCTGTGGGAGGTCGTCGCGGAGCTGGCCGCCGGAGGTGTCACGGTGCTGCTGACCACGCAGTACCTGGAGGAGGCCGACCAGCTCGCCGACCGGGTCGCGGTCCTGCACGGGGGCCGGCTGGCGGCCGAGGGGACCGCCGAGGAGCTGAAGCGGCGCTTCGGTGCCCACCGGCTGGAACTGACCATGCGCGACGACGACCGGTTCGCCGCCGCGGCCCGCCGGCTCGGCGGCCGGCTGGCCCACATCGACCCCGGCCGGCGCGAACTGGCCGTACCCATCGACGGCGACGCGCCGCAGGTCCGCCGACTGCTCGACGAGGTGGACCCCGACCGGCAGGGCGTCGAGCGATTCCACCTGCGCACCGCGACGCTCGACGACGTCTTCCTCACCCTGACCGGGCAGACGCCCGCCACCCACCGGGAGGTAGCCGGTGTCTGAGCTGACCGCCCGGGGCGCCGAGCTGTCCGTCCTGGTGCAACGGTGCGTACGACTCTCCCGCCGTAACATCGACGCGCTGCTCACCTCGCTGCTGCTGCCGGTGATCCTGATGTTGATCTTCGTCTACCTCTTCGGCGGCGCCATCGACACCGGCGGCGCGTACGTCACCTACGTCGTGCCCGGGGTGCTGCTGCTCTGCGCCGGTTTCGGGGCGGCGGGCACCGCGATGAGCGTCACCACCGATCTCGGCAACGGCCTGGTCGAGCGGTTGCGCACGATGGACGTCGCCGCCACCGCGATCCTCGGCGGCCACGTCGTCGCGAGCGTCCTGCGCAACCTGGTCTCGACGGTGCTCGTCCTCGGCGTGGCCGTGGCGATCGGGTTCCGCCCGGCCGTCGACCCGCTGGGCTGGCTCGCCGCGGCCGGGGTGCTGCTGCTGTTCCTGCTCGCGGTGTCCTGGCTGTCCGCCGCGTTCGGGCTGCTCGCCCGGACCCCGGAGGCGGCCAGCGGCTTCACCTTCCTGGTCATGTTCCTGCCCTACCCGAGCAGCGCGTTCGTCCCGGTGCAGACCATGCCGAGCTGGCTGCGCGGCTTCGCCGACCACCAGCCGGTCACCCCGGTCATCGAGACCCTGCGGGCGCTGCTGCTCGGCACGCCGCCCGGGTCGGCACCGGCCATCGCGGCGGCCTGGTGCGTCGGCATCCTGCTGGTGTCCGTGCTGCTCGCCGCCGTGCTGTTCCGGCGCCGGGTCGCCTGAGCCGGCGGCGCCACGAGACGGCGGCGGTCCACCGGGACCGCCGCCGTCGTCGGCCGTCAGTCGTTGAGCACGTGCGAGAGCCGGTCCCGGAAGCGCCGCTCCGAGTCGCTGACCTGGTCGCCACCGATGCCGAGGAGGCCGCCCGTCGAGGCCGCGCCCACCACCTGCTCGGCGATCTCCACCAGCCAGTGTCGGTACGCCCCGGCCTGGCCCTCGTCGACCTTGGCGGAGAGCAGGGCCGACGCCTGACCGGCCCGGGCCAGCACGTCGTCGATCAGGCCCTGCGGGTCGGCCGGCTCGATGACCGGCAGTTCCTCGCCCGCCTCCGGATCGCCCACCCGGGCCACGAGTTCCCCGGCCACCGCGGCGACCAGCGGGCTGGCCGACTCCCGGCCGGCGGCGATGGTCTCCAACCCGGCGGCGGTCTCCGCACGGGTGCGTCGGGAGCCGTCGGACTCGGCGGCGCTGGCGGCGGTGAGCACCGCCTGCGGCAGGCCGACCAGCAGCCCCCACTCCTCGTCGGAGAACCCGAAACCGGTGTACGCCGGTTGTTCGATCACGACTTGAGCCCCTCTCGCCCTGGGTCACTTCTCACACGTCCGTGGCACCCGCGCGGGTGCCCGGCCAGGCTAGTCCAGCGTCAGCAGACCCTGCTCCGACACCACGGGCACGGAGAGCGTCTTGTAGCCGACCTCGTCGAAGAGGACCGTCATCCGGTCGTCGACGTAGTTGAGCACCAGGCCGGTCCCCCACTCCGGGTGCCGGACCTGGCTGTGCACCGGGAACGGGCCGACCGCGCCGTCGTCGGCGCGGCTGGTGCCCTCGTGGCAGTTGTCGCAGTGCCCGCAGACGGCGGACATCTGCTCGCCGAAGTACGCCAGCAGCGTCTGCCCCCGGCAGGCGGTGGTCTCGGCGAAGGCGCGCATCATGTCGGTGCGCGAGCGGGTGACGGTCTGCCGGCGTTCCGCCTCGGCCACCGCTGCGCGGGCGGCATCCACCGGAGTGGGGGAGTACCGGGGAGCGCCGATCTTCTGCCGCGCGCGTGGCTGCGCCGCGCCGACCTGCTCCAGCAGTGCCAGGTACTGGCCCAGTTTGCGCGCGCCGAGGCCGGTCAGCTCGCGCAGCTCCTTCCTGGTGCGGGGCTGCTTGCGCAGCAACGCGGCCAGGTCCCGTAGCTCGGTGGGGTCGGGCAGGCCGCCGCTGAAATAGCGCTGGAGCGAGACGTCCTCGGCCCGCCACAGCAGCAGCACCCGGGCCGGTTCGCCGTCCCGACCGGCACGGCCGATCTCCTGGAAGTAGCTGTCCGGGGAGTCGGGCAGCGCCATGTGGACCACCCAGGCGATGTTCGGTTTGTCGATGCCCATGCCGAAGGCCGAGGTGGCCACCATGATCGGCACCTGGTCGGCGAGGAATGCCTCGTGCAGGTCCTGGCGGGCACCGGTGGGCATACCGCCGTGGTAATGCCGCGCCGGGAAACCGGCATCGGTGAGCCGTGTTGCCAGCTCCTCGGCGGTGCGGCGGGTGGGAACGTAGATGATGCCGGGGCGGCCGTCGTCGCCCAGCAGCGTGGTCAGCCGCCGCCACCGGTAGTCGTCGGTCGGGCAGTGGGCGACCTCGATGAAGAGGTTCGGCCGATCCAGCCCGGAGATCACCACCTCCGGGTCGCGCAGCCGCAGCCGGGCGATGATGTCGTCGCGTACCGGGGGTGAGGCGGTGGCGGTCAGAGCGACCACCGGCGGCCGGCCGAGGCCGTCGACGAGGTGACCCAGCGCCAGGTAGTCCGGGCGGAAGTCGTGGCCCCAGGCGGAGATGCAGTGTGCCTCGTCGACCGCGACCAGGGCCGGCTTCAGCGACCTCACCTCGGCCATCCGGTCGGGGTTGCCGAGCTGCTCCGGGGTGATGAAGAGGAACTCCGCCCGCCCGTCGCGGATCTCGGTGATCGCCTCGGCCTGCTGGGCCGGGCTCTCCGCGGAGCTGATCCGTACCGCCCGCAGCTCCGGACGCTGCCGTTCGTTGAGGGCGGCGATCTGGTCCTGCTGAAGGGCCAGCAGCGGGGAGATCACCACCGTCGGGCCGGGGATCAGGCTGGCCGGTATCTGGTAGATCGCCGACTTGCCGGCACCGGTGGGCAGCACCACCAGCGCGTCGCGCCGCTTCATCACGGCGCGCATCGCGGCGAGCTGATGGGGCCGCAGGGCGGTCCAGCCGAACAGGCTGCGCGCCGCGCGCCGCAACGTCATGGAGTTCGTGGACAGCTTCATCAGGGGCCGGAGGTACCCGTGCCGATCATCGACGAAACCCTCCGGTCAGCGTCGCCGGAACATCGCCCGGATGGCGGCGAGCAGCAGCAGGCCGCCGACCACCAGGCCGAGCAGGCGTACGCCGGGGATGTCGGCCGGTGTGCTGGCGTCGGCCAGCGGCAGCGCGTCCATCCCGGCACTGTCGCACGCCACGGGGCCGGCCGCCACAGCGGTCAGGTGGGCGCGACCACCAGGTCGGCGTACTCGGGGTGGTGGGTGATGAAGGCCCGCATGAACGGGCACTGCGGCACCACCCGGCCACCCTCCGCGCGTACCTGCTCCAGCGTGTTGCGGACCAGTGCCGCGCCGACGCCCATGTCCTGGTACTCCGGGCGTACCTCGGTGTGGGTGAACACCCGCACCTCGCCTCGGGGCAGGTACGCGGTGAAGCCGGCCAGCGCGCCGTCGACCAGGATCTCGAAGCGGCGCTTGGCAGGGTTCTCCTCGACCAGGAAACTCACCGGGCCATTGTCTCCCGGCACCGGGCCGGCCGGTCCGGTTCGGCGGTAACCGCCCGCCTCGGCTCGAGCGGTGCCTGTCTGGCCCGCGTCTCGTACCCTTGGTCGGGTGACGACCCGAACCGGAATCTCCTCCCTCACCCGACGGGCCGCCGGCCTGCTGGCCCCTCTCGCTCTCGGTGCGGCGCTGCTGGCCGGCTGCAGCTCCGAGGGCGCCAGCACCGACTGCGGTCTGGACGCCTGCACGATCACCTTCGACCGGGGCGTCGACGCCCAGGCCAACATTCTCGGCGTCAAGGCCAAGCTGATCGGCGCGGAGGGTGACCAGGTCACCGTCGAGGTCGCCGGTGAGCGGGTCTCGCTGACCACCGGCCAGCAGGCCGCCGAGGTCGGCGGCTTCGCGGTGACGCTGGACAGCGTCACCGACCAGGAGGTCAAGATTCGGGTGGCGCGCAACCCCAACGGCTGACCGGCCCGGCGGGGCCCACGTTTGCCGATCTGCGCGACCGGCAATAGACGGCCCCATGTCTCTCACCCGGAACGCCGGAGCCACCGCCGCCCGCACCGCGGACAGCCGCTGGCTGGAACTCCTCGCCCGGGCCGGCTTCGTCGGCTACGGGATCGTGCACCTGCTCTTCGCCTGGCTCGCCCTCCAGGTCGCCTTCGGCACCTCCGGCGAGCAGGCCAACCACGACGGTGCGCTACGTACCCTGGGCGCGCAGCCCATGGGCAAGTTTCTGTTGATCGCGATCGCCGTCGGCCTGGCCGCCATGGCTGTCTGGCAGGCGTTGGAGGCTGCCGTCGGCCACCACGCCAAGCGGGGCAGGGAGCGGCTGTTCGAGCGGATCGCCTCGGTCGTGCGTACCGTGGTCTTCCTCTGGCTCGCCTGGACCGCGGTCCTGGTCGTCCGCGACGCCAGCGCCGCCAGCGCCGACCAGCAGGAAGCCTTCTCCGCCCGGCTGATGGCCTCCACCGGCGGTCGCTGGCTGGTCGGGCTCGCCGGCCTGGTGCTCGCTGCCGTCGGCATCGGCATGGTGATCTACGGCCTCAAGAAGAAGTTCGAGCGCAACCTGAAGATCGGCGAGATGAGCCGGAAGACCCGGACGCTCAGCCGCCGGCTGGGTATGGCGGGCTACAGCGCCCGAGGGGCCGTGTTCGCGATCGCCGGTCTGCTGATCGTGGTGGCCGCCGTGCACTACGACCCGGAGAAGTCGCGGGGCCTGGACGGCGCCCTGCGTACCCTGCGGGACCAGCCCTACGGTCAGCTCCTGCTGGTGCTGATGGCCCTCGGCATCGCCGCCTTCGGTGTCTACTGTTTCGTGCAGTCCCGCTACCGCCGCGTCTGAGTTGGTCGATATCCGGATGCCCAGGCACCATAGGGCTTTTGCCCGGAACTGACCCGCCTGTTCGGAGGGAGACTCAGTGCGGAACTACCTCATGACGATGGCTGCCGCGGCTGCCGCGGCGGCCATCGCCGTGTTCGCCGCCGCGGTGGTGCATCGGATGATCCGCCGGCTCGGCCGGCGTTCGCTGCTGATGACCGAACTCGCCGAGCACGTCCACCGGCCGTTTCAGGTCGCCACGACGGTGCTGGCCGTGCAACTCGCGGTGCGGTTCAGCACCGGGTACGCGGTGGGCACCCAGTGGCGGCAGGTGGTGCTGCACACCCTGGTGCTCGCCGTGGTCGCCGCCGCTGCCTGGCTGGTGGCGGCGCTGCTGGTGGTGGTGGAGGACACCGCACTGGCCCGGTTCCGGGTGGACGTGCCGAACAACCGCCACGCCCGGCGGGTGCGCACCCAGGTTGTCCTGCTGCGGCGGCTCACCATCGCGGTGATCGTGGTGCTGGCCATCGGCGTGATGCTGATGACCTTTCCCGCCGTACGCGGCATCGGCGCCGGCCTGCTGACCAGTGCCGGGGTGGCCGGTGTGGTCGCCGCGCTGGCCGCCCAGAGCCTGCTCGGCAACGTCATCGCCGGTCTCCAACTCGCCTTCAGCGACGCGGTACGCCTCGACGACGTGGTGGTTGTCGAGGGGGAGTGGGGGCGGATCGAGGAGCTGACCCTCAGCTACGTGGTGGTGCAGATCTGGGACGACCGACGCCTGATCCTGCCCACCTCCTACTTCACCAGCACCCCGTTCCAGAACTGGACCCGGACCGAGGCGGCGGTGCTCGGCACGGCCGAGTTCGACGTCGACTGGTCGGTCCCGGTGCAGACGATGCGCGAGGAACTGCGCCGGCTGGTGGAGAGCACCGACCTGTGGGACGGCCGGGTGTGCGTGCTCCAGGTGACCGACGCGACCGGCGGTCTGGTCAAGCTCCGCGCGTTGGTCAGCGCCGCCGACGCGGGCAGCCTCTGGGATCTGCGCTGCCTGGTCCGCGAGCATCTGGTCGGCTGGATCCGCGACCAGCGGCCGACCGCCCTGCCGCGCTCGCGGACCGAGATCGGCGACTCCTCCGGCACCCTGCCCTGGCAGTGGGTGCAGCCGCGCCGCCCGGTGCGCCGTCGTACGGAGACCGACGTGCCGGACGACGCCCGCGTCTTCGGCGGCAGTGGCGACGGTGAGGCGCGCAGCGAGGCCTTCGTCGGCCCGGACAACGATGCCGAGCCCCGGGAGAAGAGCGAGGTAGGGTCCGACGGCCGGGGCGAGTCCGGCGACGACGGCAGCGGCGCCGACGCCGATGGCCGCGGCGGGACGCTCGTCGGCTCCCGGGACTCCCTCGACGGCCACCGCTGACCCGTCTCCACGAAGCCCCCGTGACCGCCGGTCACGGGGGCTTCGTCGGATCGGCTTCTGCGTTTCGCCGGACGGTACGGCCCAACCTGAGGTCAGATGTGGTTGGTCACCGTACGCAGGATTGACGGGTAGCGACTGCGGGCATTCAGCGCGGTGATGACGAAAGGAGGACAGCATGGCTGACGTCGCGAACCACCGCACGTCCACGAAGGGGAACGAGCCCTCCACCGCCGAGCTGGTGCAGCGGGCCACCGAGCAGGTCTCCCGACTGGTGCGGGACGAGCTGGCGCTGGCCCGGGCGGAGCTGACCCAGAAGGGCAAGCACGCCGGGATCGGCATCGGCCTCTTCGGCGGTGGCGGGGCGCTCGCCTTCTACGGCCTCGGCGCGCTGGTCACCACGGCGATCCTGCTGTTGGACCTGGCGTTGCCGGCGTGGGCGGCCGCCCTGATCGTGGCGGTGCTGCTGTTCCTGGTCGCCGGGGTCCTCGCCCTGGTCGGGAAGAAGCAGGTCAGCCGTGCCGTACCGCCGGTTCCGGAGAGGACGGTCCGCAGCCTGCGGGCGGACATGGACGTGGTCACCGCGGCCGTGAAGGACAGGGGACGGGCATGACGGGCAACGGGACCGGCGACACCGAGGCGCTGCGCGAGGAGATCCGGCGTACCCGGGTGGAGTTGGGCGAGACGATGGAGTTGTTGGCCGCGAAGGCCGACGTCAGGGCCCGGCTGCGGTCCTCCGCCGGCCAGGCGAGGGAACGGATGCGCGGGCAGGCGGCGCTCACCGTGGCCCGGGTTCGCGGGCAGGCGGCGCAGAAGACCGACGAGCTGCGGTCGCAGGAATACCGGGAGGCGCTGCGGCGCGGCCCGGCCCCCTGGGCGGCGGTTGCGGCTGGGGCGCTGGCAGCGGTGGTGGTGCTGCTGATCGTGCGGGGGAGGCGTAGGTGAGCAAGGGCATCGGCAAGGCGGCATACCGACCCGTCGGGGTGCTGCTCGGTCTGGCGGCCGGCACGGTCGCCGGGGTCATCTTCCGGCAGGTCTGGAAGATGACCGCGGGGGACGGCGAGGCCCCCAGCGCGACCGATGAGGACCGCGGTTGGGGCGAGGTCCTCGCCGCGGCGGCGCTGCAGGGGGCGATCTTCGCGGTGGTCCGGGCGGCGGTGGACCGTGGCGGTGCGGTCGGCGTACGCCGGTTGACCGGCAGCTGGCCGGACTGACCGGGACCGGCGGTGTGCCCCTTCCCGCGGCGGCGGTCGGGGGCCTTTCGCATGACCCGAGGGAGCCGCCGAGCGGAGATCCGGCATCCGTCAGGTCACATGTCGGAGAATTTCGTCCGGTAGGCTGTGCGAAGTTTTTGCGTACGTGGTTTGCTGATCCCCGCTGTTGTCGAGACGGCGTGGGTTGAGAGAAGTCTCCTTCGTGGGGGCCGCCTCAGGCACCGCTGCTCGAAAACGGCCAATCGGCCGCACGGTGTGCTCGGCCGCCAGTTTTAGAAGGAGATACACATGGCGCAGGGAACCGTGAAGTGGTTCAACGCTGACAAGGGCTTCGGCTTCATCACCGTCGACGGCGGGGGTGCTGACGTGTTCGTCCACTTCTCGGCCATCCAGACCAGCGGCTACCGCACGCTGGAGGAGAACCAGCGGGTGGAGTTCGAGATCGCCCAGGGTCAGAAGGGTCCGCAGGCCGAGCAGGTCCGCCCCATCTGACCAGTGCCGGTCGGCAGCCGCCGGCCCGGGTGATCCGGCCAGCCGGATCGACGAGAAGCCCCGTGTCTGTTTCGGACGCGGGGCTTTCCGCGTTCCCGGGCCGTCCGGGCGGTCTCCCGCCGTCGGTTCAGCCGCCCCGGCGGGACCGCATGCCGTGCCAGAGCAGGCCGAGCCCGACCGCCGCCAGCGCCGGACCGAGCACGGCCCAGATCCGCTGGTCGGTCATGACGCTGTCGCTGACGTAGCCGAGCCCCTGCACCGTCCAGACGGCGCCGGTCACCACGGCCAGCAGGCCGAGGGTGAGCGTGAACCAACCTCTCATTCGTGCCACCTCCAGTGCGCCGGCCACGCCGGCCCCACCCCCAGCATCCGGGCTGGCGGGGCCGGCCGCGAGCACCCTGCCGGCACGGCTCACCACCGGTCGTGCACCCGGGGCCGGACCAACTCGTCGTAGACGGCGCGTACGGTGTCGCGCTCCGCGTCGGTCAACGGCGGCAGCGCCGCGGCGGTGGCGTTGCCGCGTGCCTGCTGCGGGTTGCGGGCGCCGGGGATGACGACCGTGACGCCGGGCTGGTCGATGATCCAGCGGAGCGCGAACTGCGCCATGGTGCGGTCGGGGCCGACCAGCGGGGCGAGTCGGCGGACGACCGCCAGGCCGAGGTCGTAGTCGACGCCGGAGAAGGTCTCCCCGATGTCGAAGCTCTCCCCGTGCCGGTTGTAGTTCCGGTGGTCGTCGGCGGCGAAGGTAGTGTGCTCGTCGTACTTGCCGGAGAGCAGACCGCTGGCGAGCGGCACCCGCGCGATGATCCCGACACCGGCGGAGGCGGCGGCGGGCAGCACCCGCTCCAGGGGCTTGAGCCGGACGGCGTTGAGGATGATCTGCACGCTGGCCGTCCCGGGCCGGGCGATCGCGGTGAGCGCCTGGTCGCAGGTCTCGACGCTGACGCCGTACCCGGCGATCCGCTTCTCCTGCACCAGGGTGTCCAGGGCGTCGAAGACCCGGTCGTCGGTGAAGACGGGCGTCGGCGGGCAGTGCAGTTGGACCAGGTCCAGGGTGTCCACGCCGAGGTTGGCCCGGGACCGGTCGGTCCAGGCCCGGAAGTTGTCCAGGGTGTACGCCTGCGGCGTCTGGGCCACCCGGCGGCCCATCTTGGTCGCCACGGTCAGCCCGTGCCCGGGTCGTTCCCGCAGGAAGCGGCCGATGAGCTGTTCGCTGCGGCCGTCGCCGTAGACGTCGGCGGTGTCGAGGAAGGTGACTCCGGAGTCCACGGCGGCGGCCAGGACGGCCAGGGCGTCGTCCTCGCCGACCTGTCCCCAGTCCGCCCCGAGCTGCCAGGCACCCAGGCCGACCACACCCACCTGCCGGCCGAGCCGGTCGAAGCTGCGCTGTTCCATGCGCCCGAGCCTAGTGAACGGCTTGCCGGCCCGGGACGCGGGCCGTAGGTTTGAACAAAACGTACGTACGGTTTGGAGTTGACGATGTGGGATCCCGGCACCTACCTGCGCTACGGCAGCGAGCGGTCCCGTCCGTTCCACGACCTGGTCGCCCGGATCCCGGTGGACCGGCCGCGTGCCGTGGTCGACCTCGGGTGCGGCCCCGGCACCCTGACCGCGGCCCTCGCCGCCCGCTGGCCGGACGCCCGGGTCGTCGGGTTCGACACGTCCCCGCAAATGATCGCCCGCGCCGCCGCCCTCGACACCCGGGCCGAGTTCCGCGTCGGTGACGCCACCGACTGGCGACCCGGGCCCGACGTCGACGTGCTCGTCGCCAACGCGGTACTCCAGTGGGTGCCCGAGCACCGGGACCTGCTGGCCCGCTGGGCCCAGGAACTGCCCCCCGGCGCCTGGCTGGCGTTCCAGGTGCCCGGCAACTTCACCGCCCCGTCGCACCGGGCCCTGCGCGAGATCGCCCGCCGGGACCGGTGGGTGGGCACCCTCGGCCCGCTGCTGCGGGCCGACCCGGTCGACGACGCCGTCGACTACGCGGCGTCACTGGCCGGCATCGGGTGCGCCGTCGACGCCTGGGAGACTGTGTACGTGCACCTGCTACCCGCCGAACCGGGAGCCGACCATCCGGTGCTGCGCTGGATGGAGGGCACCGCGTTGCGCCCGGTACAGGCCGCGCTGGACGCCGACGGCTGGGCCGACTTCCGGACCGACCTGGGGCTACGCCTCGCCGAGGCATACCCGGTGCGGCATGGTCAGGTGTACTTTCCGTTCCGCCGGATCTTCGTGGTCGCCCGCACCGGCGCCCGTGCAGAGGAGAACAACCCGTGACCGACCTGCCCACCTTCATCGCCGGCCTGCCCAAGGTGGAGCTGCACGTGCACCACGTCGGCTCCGCCTCGCCCCGCATCGTGGCCGAGCTCGCCGCGCGGCACGAGGGGCGCAGCCCGGTCCCGGCCGACCCGCAGGCGTTGGCCGACTACTTCGCCTTCCGCGACTTCGCCCACTTCATCGAGATCTACCTGAGCGTGGTGGACCTCATCCGCGACCCGGAGGACGTCTGGATCCTCACCCACGAGGTCGCCCGCGAACTGGCCCGGCAGCAGGTCCGCTACGCCGAGCTGACCGTCACCCCGTACTCGCACGTGCGCCGCGGCATCCCCGCACCGGCGTTCTGCGAGGCGATCGAGGACGCCCGCAAACGGGCCGAGGCCGACTTCGGCATCGCCCTGCGCTGGTGCTTCGACATCCCCGGCGAGGCCGGACTGCCGGCAGCCGAGGAGACCCTGCGCATCGCGCTGGAGGAGCGGCCCGACGGGCTGATCAGCTTCGGCCTGGGCGGCCCGGAGATCGGCGTGCCCCGGCCGCAGTTCAAGCCGTACTTCGACCAGGCCCGGGCGGCCGGGCTGCGGTCGGTGCCGCACGCCGGGGAGACCACCGGCCCGCAGACGGTCTGGGACGCGCTGCGTGAACTCGGCGCCGAGCGGGTCGGCCACGGCATCTCCGCCGCCGACGACCCGGAACTGCTGGCGTACCTGGCCGAGCACCGGATCGCGCTGGAGGTCTGCCCGACCTCCAACGTGCGGACCCGGGCGGTTCCCGACATCTCCGTCCATCCCCTGCGGCGGCTGGTCGACGCCGGCGTCCTTGTCACCGTCAACTCCGATGACCCGCCGATGTTCGGCACCACCCTCAACGACGAGTACGCCGTGGCCGCCCGGCTGCTCGACGCCGGCACCGACCGACTGGCCGCGCTGGCCAAGGACGCGGTGACCGCCTCGTTCCTGGCGCCCGGGGACAAGGCCCGGATCAGCGCCGAGATCGACGCGTACGCGGCCGGGCGGCGCTGAGCGGCCGGTGAGGGTCAGGAACGACGGCGGGGCCAGCGGGTCCCGTGCTGCTCCCGGACCTCCCGGACCTCCCGGGCCATCCGGCCGACCAGCCCGAACCGGCTGACCTGCCGGGGCGTCGCCCCCGGGTCCGCCAGCAGCATCACCACGCTGGCCCCGCCGAGGCGGGCCCGGTCGATGCTCACCGAGCCGTTGGCCTGCACCGCCACCCGCTTGGCGATGTCCAGCCCCAGCCCGGTGGAACCCTGGTCGCTCGCGCCGCGACGCAGCGCCCGGTCCGGGTCGGCGATGCCCGGGCCGGCGTCGTCGACCCGGATCGCCACGTAGCCGTCCCGGCGGGAGACCGCCACCTCGAACGCCGTCCCCTGCGGCGTGTAGCGGAAGACGTTACCGATCACCGCGTCCAGGGCGGCGGCCAACTCGGCCCGGGGGACCGGCGCCGGGACCCGCAACTGGGCGCCGATCACCTGGTAGGGGCGGTTCTGGTCGCCGGCCAGCGCGGCCCAGAACACCATCCGCTCCCGGACCACCTCGCTGACGTCGCACTCGGCCGGCCCGGTCTCGCGGGTGACAGCCTTGCGGGTCGTCGTGATCAGCACGTCGACCTCGCCCTCCAGGGTGACGATTGCCTGCCGGATCCGTCGGATCGTCCGCCGCCGGTCCAACTCCGCCGCGCTGAACGCGCCGACGCCGGTGTCGTCCGAGTCCAACCCCTCGGCGTCCAGCCGCAGCACGGTCAGTGGCGTACGCAGCCGGTGCGACAGGTCCGCGACCAGTTCGCGCTCGTCGGTGCGGGCGGCTACCAGCCGGTCCGCCATCCGGTTGAAGGCGTACCCCGCCTCGACCAGTTCCCGGGGACCGCCGGGCTCCACCCGGACGCCCAGATCACCGTCGCCGACCGCGATGGCTGCCCCGACCAGCCCGGCGGTGGCCTCGACCGTCCGCGTCGCCACCCGGTCCACCACGATCACCGCCGCCCCCACCAGCGCCACGGCGACCCCGGCCAGCAACCACCACGTCCGGTCGGCCCCCTCCCGCAACCGTGCGTCGGGAACGAAGGTCTCCACCACGGCGATCCGATCGTCGAGGACCACCGGATCGAGCCGCACCAGGCCACCGTCGACGGCGGCGATGATCGACCGCTGCTCGGTACGGGCCCGATCCAGGTCGCTCTCGGGGGCGCGGCCGACCGGTTCCGCGTCGCCCAACCCGTGCACCACCGGCCGGATGGCCGGATCGTCGCCGCTGGCCAGCACCGCCCGGCGTACCGCCGCTGGATCGGTGCTCACCGCGAGAGCCCCGGTGACCAGCGCGCCCCGCCGCGCCGCGTCGGCCAGCGCCGCGTCGCGGACCTCCTCGCGCAGGGTCAACCCGAGCGGCACCAGGAAGGCGAGTGCGACCAGCGCGCACATGCCGGCGGTGAGGTACGCCAGCGCCAGCCTCAGTCCGGGACCACCAGCCGGAAGCCGACCCCCCGCACGGTGCGCAGGTAACGCGGCTTCGCCGCGGACTCGCCCATCTTTCGGCGCAGCCAGTACAGGTGAACGTCGATGGTCTGGTCCTCGCCGACCGACGGCTGCCGCCATACCTCCTCCAAAAGTTCCCGCCGGGACACTACCCGGCCGGGTCGGGCGGCGAGATAGGCCAGCAGGTCGAACTCCTTGCGGGTCAGCGCCAGTGGTTCGCCGTCGAGCACGGCGCTGCGCTCGCCCACGTCAACCCGCAGGCCGCCGACGGTGTGCACCGCCGGCGGCACCGCCCGGCTGGCCCGGCCGACCCGGCGCAGCACGGTGGTGATCCGGGCGTCCAGGTGGGCGCCGGTGAAGGGCTTGACCATGTAGTCGTCCGCGCCGGCGCGCAGCAGCCGGACCACCGACTGCTCGTCGTCGCGGGCGGTGGCGATGATGACCGGTACGTCGGTGATGCCGCGCAGCATCCGCAGCGCGTCCGCGCCGTCCAGGTCGGGCAGGCCGAGGTCGAGCACGACCAGGTCGGGGCTCTCGGCGGCCACCCGGCGTAACGCGTCCAACGCCGTGCCGACCGCGTGTACCGCGTGCCCCCGCTCGGTCAGGGAACGCAGCATCGCTCCGCGTACGACGTGGTCGTCTTCGACCAGGAGCACGGTGGCCACGTCAGCACCGTACTGCCGGTGGCAAGTTGATCACGTTGCGGCGTACCCCGAAACCAGGCAAGCTGGCACGACGATGACGTTCACCCTGTTCCCCGACGCCCGGCTGGCCCTGGCCCGGGACAGCCTGGCCGGCCTCTCCGTGGGCGACGCCCTCGGCTCCCAGTTCTTCGTGCCCGGCCGGCACCCGGCGGACCTGGCCGCCGACCGGCTCCCCCCGCCACCCTGGCAGTGGACGGACGACACCGAGATGGCCTGCTCGGTGCTGGCCGAACTCGCCGCCCACGGCGGCGTCGACCAGGACCGGCTGGCCCTCGCCTTCGCCGAGCGGTGCGAGCCGTACCGCGGGTACGGGCCGGGGGCGGTGGCGATCCTGCGCCTGATCCGGACCGGCACCCCCTGGCCGGTGGCCGCCGCCTCCGCCTTCGACGGGCAGGGCTCCTGCGGCAACGGGGCGGCGATGCGGGTGGGGCCCCTGGGTGCCTGGTTCGCCGACTCCACCACCCGGGCCGCCGCGCAGGCCCGGGCCAGCGCCGAGGTCACCCACGCCCATCCGGAGGGGGTCGCCGGGGCGGTCGCGGTGGCCGTCGCCGCCTCGCTGGCCGCCCGCGCCCGGCTCGGCGGCGACCTGCCCGACCCGGCCCGGTCGCTGGCCGCCGTCGCCGGTGCGCTCGACCCGGCCGGTGCGGTCACCGCCGGCGTACGCCGGGCCGCCACGCTGCTCGGCCGGCCGCTGCCGGAGGCGGTGGCGGCGCTCGGCAACGGCTCGCGGGTCACCGCCCAGGACACCGTGGCCTTCGCCCTCTGGGTGGCCGCCACCCACCTGTCCGACTACCCGGCCGCGATCCGGGCCTGCGTGGCGGCGGGCGGAGACGTCGACACCACCGCCGCGATCGCCGGCGCGGTGGTCGCCGCGTACACCGGGGTGGGCACCTCCGGCGGGGTACCCGACCACTGGCTGGCGGCCCGTGAGCCGCTGCCGGAGTGGGTGCGCTGACCTCAGCGGGAAGGCACCGGCTCGGCCAACGGGCGGACGTCCCCGGCCGTCCGCCCGCCCTCGGGATGCCCGGTCGACGGCTCCTCCTGCGGCTCGTCGTCGTCCGGCTCGGCGCGGTGCCGGGCCCGGCTCACCATCCAGCCGATCAGCGCACCACCGCCGAGACCGATCGCCAGGCCACCGCCGAGCAGCACGTCCGCGCTCGGTCCGCCGGAGCCGGCCGGCCGGCCGTCGGCCGTGCCACCCCCGTCGGCGTCCGCGGCCAGCGGCGCCGCGCCGCCGTGGGCGTGCCCGACGGCCGCGCCGGGAGCCGGCGGCACCAGGGCCAGCGTCGGGGCCGGGTGGGCCCCGCCGACCGGGTCGGCCCACCGGACCACCGTGCCGTCCGAGTACGTCTGCACCAGCTCGAAGCTCATCCGGTCGACCTGCGGCAGCGGGCCCATGGCCAGCGAGAGCCGGGCCGGTCCCGGCACCGGTGGTCCCGCGGCCCGGGTCCACGTCACCGCCGCGGTCACCTGGGTCACGCCTGGCGCGTGGATGCCGGCCACCGGCTGGTTCAGGTCCCGGAAGGTGATCAGCGGGGCCCAGCCGTCCACCGACAACGGGTAGACCTCGCCGATCGGGGTGGCCTCGGGCAGCTTCAGTTCGATCTTCTCGGTGCGCGCGCCCGGCCGTTCCTCCGGCACCGCCAGGTGCCAGGTCACCGCGTCGCCCTGCGTCGCCTGCGTCGGTGTGGCCGTCACCTCCGTCGCCAGTGCCGCTGCCGGCCAGCCCAGCACGCCGGCCACCGCCGCGGCCAGCACGAGCCCGGCCCGGTGTCGACGGTTTCCGCCACGGGTCGTCGTCATCGGTGCCCCCATTCCGTGTCCAACAGGCCGGTACCGGCTCCGGCCACACCTGGTAGTTCGGATGCGGGGCCGGAAAGGTTCAACGCGGACCGGACGTCGTCGTCCTTTCCCGGCGACCGCACGGACCGGGGCGACCGATAGCATCGCAGGAGCCGGTAACCGGCACACCCTTACCGCCTGCAGTTGAGGAGTCACCGTGTCCGCACCTCGTACCCCCGCAGTGGCCGACCCCGTCGTCGTCGCCGCCGGGACGACGGCGGCCGACGCGGTGGCCGCGGCCGGGCTGCCCACCACCGGTCCCAAGGCGATCGTGGTGGTCCGCGACCCGCAGGGCCAGCTGCGCGACCTGGACTGGTCGCCGGCCGAGGACGTCGAGGTCGAACCGGTCGCCATCGACACCCCGGACGGCCTCAACGTGCTGCGCCACTCATGCGCGCACGTGCTCGCCCAGGCCGTGCAGGACGTGTTCCCCGAGGCCCGGCTCGGTATCGGCCCGCCGATCGAGAACGGCTTCTACTACGACTTCGCCGTCGACAAGCCGTTCCAGCCCGACGACCTGGCCCGGCTCGAGAAGCGGATGCAGGAGATCATCAAATCCGGCCAGCGGTTCCGTCGTCGCCGCTTCGGCAGCCTGGACGAGGCGAAGGCCGAGTTGGCCGCCGAGCCGTTCAAGCTGGAACTGATCGACGTGAAGGGGGAGGGGCTCGACTCCTCCGAGGTGATGGAGGTGGGCGGCGGCGAGCTGACCATCTACGACAACCTCGCCGCGAACGAGGACAAGGTCTGCTGGTCGGACCTGTGCCGGGGGCCGCACCTGCCGAACACCCGCCTGATCGGCGCCTTCAAGCTGATGCGCTCGGCCGCCGCGTACTGGCGGGGCTCCGAGCGCAACCCGCAGTTGCAGCGGGTGTACGGCACCGCCTGGCCGACCCGCGACGAACTCAAGGCGTACCTGAAGCTGCTGGAGGAGGCCGCCCGGCGCGACCACCGCAAGCTCGGCGCGGACCTCGACCTGTTCAGTTTCCCCGACGAGATCGGCTCCGGTCTCGCGGTCTTCCATCCCAAGGGCGGGATCATCCGCCGGGAGATGGAGAACTACTCGCGCCGCCGGCACGAGGAGGCGGGGTACGAGTTCGTCAACACCCCGCACATCACCAAGGGGCAGCTCTTCCACACCTCGGGTCACCTGCCCTACTACGCCGACACCATGTTCCCGCCCATGCAGCTGGAGGGCGCGGAGTACTTCCTCAAGCCGATGAACTGCCCGTTCCACAATCTGATCTTCAAGGGACGCGGGCGGTCGTACCGGGAGCTGCCGCTGCGGTTCTTCGAGTTCGGCACGGTGTACCGGTACGAGAAGTCCGGCGTGGTGCATGGGTTGACCCGGGTGCGTGGCCTGACCATGGACGACTCGCACATCTACTGCACCCGGGAGCAGATGCCGGGCGAGCTGACCACCCTGCTCACCTTCGTGCTGGACCTGCTGCGCGACTACGGCCTGGACGACTTCTACCTGGAGCTGTCCACCCGCGATGACTCGCCGAAGTTCATCGGCGCCGACGCTGACTGGGAGGAGGCGACGCAGGCGCTGCGCACCGCCGCCGAGACCTCTGGCCTGGAGTTGGTGCCGGACCCGGGCGGTGCGGCCTTCTACGGCCCGAAGATCTCCGTGCAGGCCAAGGACGCCATCGGCCGGACCTGGCAGATGTCGACCATTCAGGTCGACTTCAACCAGCCGGAGCGGTTCGGCCTGGAGTACCAGGCTGCCGACGGCACCCGGCAGCGGCCGGTGATGATCCACCGGGCGTTGTTCGGCTCGATCGAACGCTTCTTCGGGGTGCTCACCGAGCACTACGCGGGCGCGTTCCCGGCCTGGTTGGCGCCGGTACAGCTGGTCGGCATCCCGATCCGCGAGGACCACACCGACTACCTGCACGGCTTCGTCGCGGCGCTGCGCGCCGAGGGGATCCGGGCCCAGGTCGACGCTGGTGACGACCGGATGCAGAAGAAGATCCGCACCGCGCAGCAGCAGAAGATCCCGTTCATGGCGATCGCCGGTGACGACGACGTGGCCGCCGGTACCGTCTCCTTCCGCTACCGCGACGGCTCGCAACGCAACGGGGTACCGGTCGCCGAGGCGGTCACGCACGTACTGGACGTGGTCCGCTCGCGTGCGAACTCCGGTCCGTCCGCCATGGCCAACTGATCCGCCGCTCCGTTCCGCCCGAGGATCCGGGTCCATCGCTCCTGCCCGACAGTCCGGATCCTCGGTCCGTCCCCGGTGATCGGCCTGGGGCCGGCCTCGGGCCGGACCGTCCGTAACGGATCACACAGGAGGCCGCCCGGCTCACCCCGGGCACCTGGCTGGCTGGTGCGGATGGCTGGAACCCGGTGCGGTGACCGTAGGATCGGCGTGTGACTGGGGCGGCGCGGCACGTTGACGACGGCGGGAACAGTAGCGGAGACGCCGGCCTGGCGGACGGGTTGGAACGGCTCTGGACGCCGCACCGGATGACCTACATCTCCGGTGAGGACCGCCCCGAAGGCGGTTACGACAAGCCCGCTGGCTGCCCGTTCTGTCTCGCCCCGGGCCTGCCCGCCGAGCAGAGCCTGGTCGTGGCGCGGGGCAGGCACGTCTTCGCGGTGCTGAACCTGTACCCGTACAACCCGGGTCACCTGCTCGTCTGCCCGTACCGGCACGTCGCCGACTACACGGACCTGGACGCCGGGGAGACCGGCGAGTTGGCGGTGTTCACCCAGACGGCGATGCGGGTGATCCGCAAGGTCAGTAACGCGCACGGGTTCAACCTGGGCATGAACCAGGGCGGCGTGGCCGGTGCCGGCATCGCCGCGCACCTGCACCAGCACGTGGTGCCGCGCTGGGGTGGCGACGCCAACTTCATGCCGGTGATCGGCCGGACGAAGGTGCTGCCGCAGCTTCTCACCGACACCCGCGACCTCTTCGCCGAGGCCTGGCCGGCCTGACTCGAGACTCGGCCGGCGGTTGATGGGGTGCGCGGGCGGGAGACAGCTCTTACGATCTTGGCATGGCCCTCCTGCACAAAGCCGAACTGCGTCCCAGCAAGCTCGAACTCCTGGCCTCCTGGTTGCCCGACCAGGACTGGTACGACGGCGGGTCGGCGGCCGGGGTGACCCGGGTGGCGTCGTACCGGTTCGACGATCCGGCTGGCGCGGTCGGGGTCGAGACGCTGCTGGTGCGCGTCGGTGACGGGCCGATGTACCAGGTGCCGGTCACCTATCGGGGTACGCCGCTGGCTGACGCCGACGACCGGCTGCTCGGCACCGCGCACCACTCCGCGCTCGGCCAGCGCTGGGTGTACGACGCCTGCGGCGACCCGGTCTACGCGGTGGTCCTGACCGCTGCGATCCTCGGCGGTGCCGTCCAGGCGCAGGAGTTCTTCGAGGTCGACGGCGTGCGGGAGCACCGGCCGCCGAGCATGGAGATCACCAGCAGTTGCGCCGACCGGTCGGATCCGCCGGTCGTGGCGGGGCCGTTGCGGGTGGTGGACGGCGATCCGACGCTGATCGTCACCGACTCCGTCGAGCTGGCCGTCGTCCGCCGGCTCGGTGCCGGGGCGGTACGGGAGGACGCCGCACTGTGCGGCACCTTGCTGGGACAGCCGGCCCCGATGCCGCTGGCGTACGCCGTCCCGCGCTGACTCCTAGCCGGTGCGGCCCGCCAACCGGTACGCCCACACGCCGCCCGGTCGGCCCCGCTCCGGTCGAACCCCCGCCGGGACACCCGATGCCTCCCTCACCGTCGCGTATGACCTGTTCCACGCTCCGTGACGTTTGTGCCCCCGGAAGTCCGGAAGGTGGCAGGATGCGGCGGTGGCAGTTGCGACGCGGATGTTGGGCCGCAGCGGCATCGAGGTCAGCGCGCTCGGCATGGGCTGCTGGGCGATCGGTGGCCCCTGGGCGGAAGGCACCCGACCGCTGGGCTGGGGCCGGGTCGACGACGAGGAGTCGGTACGGGCGGTCCGTCGCGCCCTCGACCTCGGGGTGACGTTCTTCGACACGGCCGACACGTACGGGGCCGGGCACGGCGAGCGGATCCTCGGCTGGGCGCTGGCCGGTCGGCGCGACCAGGCGGTGATCGCCACGAAGTGGGGGTACACCTTCGACGAGCGGAGCCGGCAGGCCACCGGCGAGGACGCCTCACCGACGTACCTGCGCCGGGCGGTGGTCGACTCGTTGCGCCGGCTGGACACCGACCGGATCGACCTGTACCAGCTGCACCTGGGGGATCTGCGGTTGGCTCGGGCCGAGGCGCTCATCGGCACGTGCGAGGAACTGGTGGCCGACGGGCTGATCCGGTCGTACGGCTGGAGCACCGACCGGGCCGACCGGGTCGGCGCGTTCGCCGAGGCGGCGCCGCGGGCCAGTGCCGTGCAGCACAGCCTCTCGGTGCTGCGGGACGCCCCGGCGATGCTGGCGGTCTGCGACAAGCACGACCTGGCCAGCGTCAACCGGGGCCCGCTCGGCATGGGGCTGCTGACCGGCAAGTACACCACCGAGTCGAGGTTGCCCCGCGACGACGTGCGGGGTCTCACCCCGACCTGGCTCGAGTGGTTCCGAGGGGGTCGGCCGGCACCGGAGTGGCTGCGTCGGGTCCGGGCGGTACGCGGCGCGCTCACCGCCGACGGCCGTACCCTGGCCCAGGGTGCGCTGGGCTGGCTCTGGGCGCGCAGCGGCCGGACGGTGCCGATCCCCGGCTGTCGCACCGTCGCCCAGGTCGAGGAGAACGCCGCCGCGTTGCGGCTCGGCCCGCTCGCCCCGGACCACTTCGCCGAGGTGGAGCGGCAGCTCGCGGGGCTGCGCGCGGCTGCGCTGCGCGACGCCGACCGCCCGTACTGGCCGATGCCCCCGGTTCCCGCCGCCCGCCCCTGAGTCGCCGCGTCGGGTCGTCGCCGCCCCGGCGTGGGCCGGGCACCGGTCAGGTACGGGTGGCGTGTTCCCCGCGGGCCTGCTCGGCCAGGTGGACGGGCATGGGTTCGTACCGGACGAAGGCCCGACGGAAGGTGCCGGTGCCGGAGGTGATCGAGCGCAGCTCGATGGCGTAGCGGAGCAGTTCGGTGGCGGGCACCTCGGCGCGGACCAGGGTGCGGCCCTCGGCGTCCGGGTCGGTTTCGGTGCCGAGCACCCGGCCACGCCGGCCGGACAGGTCGCCCAGCACCGCGCCGACCGAGCCGTCGGGCACCCGGACCACGACCTCGTCCACCGGCTCCAGAAGCGTCGGCTGGCCCTTCTCCGCGGCGTCGCGCAGCGCCAGCGCGCCCGCGGTCTGGAAAGCCGCGTCGGAGGAGTCGACGCTGTGCGCCTTGCCGTCGACGAGGGTCACCCGCAGGTCCACCATCGGGTGACCGGCGACCAAACCCCGCTCCATCTGGGCGCGCACGCCTTTCTCCACCGACGGGACGTACTGGTGCGGGACGGCCCCGCCAACCACCCGGTCGACGAACTCGAAGCCGGCGCCGCGCGGCAGCGGCTGCACCTCGATGTCGCAGACGGCGTACTGGCCGTGCCCGCCGGACTGCTTGACGTGTCGGCCGTGGCCGGTGGCGGCGACGGCGAAGGTCTCCCGCAGCGCCACCCGTACCGGCTCGGTGTCCAGCTCCACCCCGCCGGCACGCAGCCGGTCCAGCACCACGTCGGCGTGCGCCTCGCCCATGCACCACAGCACCAGCTGGTTGGTTTCCGGGTTGCGTTCCAGGCGCAGGGTCGGGTCACCGGCCACCAGCCGGCCCAGGTTGCGGGCCAGGGCGTCCTCGTCGGCCCGACTGCGGGCCACGACGGCCACCGGCAGCAGCGGCTCGGGCATGTCCCAGGGTGCGATCAGCAGCGGCTCGTCCTTGGCGGAGATGGTGTCGCCGGTCTCCGCGCTGCCCGACTTGGTGATCGCGCAGATGTCGCCGGCGACGCCAGCCGGCACCTCGCGCAGCGTCGCCCCCAGCGGGCTGTAGACGTGCGCGACCCGCTCGTCGGCGTCGTGGTCGGGGTGCCCCCGTTCGGCCATGCCGTGCCCGGAGACGTGCACCACCTGCTCGGGGCGGAGCGTGCCGGAGAAGACCCGGACCAGGGAGACCCGGCCGACGTGCCGGTCGACGGTGGTCTTGACCACCTCGGCGACCAGCGGGCCGTCCGGGTCGCAGGCCAGCGGCGGGCGGGGGGACCCGTCGACCCCGGTGACCGGCGGCAGGTCGTGCTCCAACGGTGACGGGAAGGCGGCGACCAGGCCGTCGAGCAGCACGTCGAGGCCGACGCCGGTCGGGGCGCAGACCGGCACCACCGGGTAGAAGTGGCCTCGGGCGACCGCCTTCTCCAGGTCGGTGATCAGCACCTCGGTGTCGATCTCCTCGCCGCCCAGGTAGCGGTCCATCAGGGTCTCGTCCTCGCTCTCGGCGATGATCCCCTCGATCAGCTCGTTGCGGGCCTCCACAATGGCCGGCAGGTGCTCCGGGTCCGGGTCCCGTACGGCGGCGGGCAGACCCCCGGAGTAGTCGAAGACCCGCCGGGTGACCAGCCCCATCAGACCGGCCACCGACTCGCCGTCGTCGCCCAGCATCGGCAGGTAGAGCGGCAGCACGTTGTCGCCGAAGACCCGTTGACACAGCGCCACCGCCTCGTCGAAGTCGGCGCGCGGGTGGTCCAGCCGGGAGACCGCCACGGCACGCGGCATGTCGACCGCCGCGCACTCCTCCCACAGGGCGGCGGTGGCCAGGTCCATGCCGTCGACGGCGGAGACCACGAAGAGCGCGGCGTCGGCGGCGCGCAGGCCGGCGCGCAGCTCGCCGACGAAGTCGGCGTAACCGGGGGTGTCCAGGAGGTTCACCTTCACGCCGGAGTGGACCAGCGGAGCGCAGGCCAGGCTCACCGAGCGTTGCTGGCGTACCGCCGCCGGGTCGTGGTCGCAGACGGTCGTGCCGTCGGTGACCGTGCCGGCGCGGCCGATCGTCCCGCTGGCCGCCAGCAGCGCCTCGACCAGTGTGGTCTTGCCCGCCCCGGAGTGCCCCACGAGCACCACGTTGCGAACCCTGCCGGGCTCAATCACCACCGGCACGCCGCCGGTGACACCCTTCTCCTGGTTCTTCTGCGCCATCGCGGCGCACCTCCCTCACGGTGGTTGGTGGCGACCGCCGCGCACGACGGGAAAGCGGGCCCGGGGCGGGTGCCGCGGCGATATCCTCCGGTGCTCTGCTGGCCGGCGGGTCTGAGCCGTGCGGTCGGTGAACTGGGTCACCCTTCCACACCGATCTCACACCCGTTGCCGACCGGGCACAAGCCCGCGGCGCGCGGGTCGGACGACCGGGCGTATCGCACCCTGCTGCCGGCCGTTATCGTGGGATCGCCATGGCGAAGATCTTCCAAGTGACGGCCCGCGCGGGGATGACCCGAGTCGTGGAGCCGGTCGCGCGCGGCCTGCTCCGCGCGGGCGTGTCCCCCAACGTGGTCACGGTGACCGGCACCGTCGGCGTGCTCGTCGGTGCGCTCGGCTTCGGCGCTCGCGGGAAGCTGGTCGCCGGTGCCTTGATTGTCACCGTTTTCGCGCTCACCGACCTGCTCGACGGGACGATGGCCCGGATGAGCGGCGGCTCCACCCGGTTCGGCGCGTTCCTCGACTCGTCCATGGACCGCATCGCCGACAGCGCCGTGTTCGGCGCGGTCGCGTACTGGCTGGCCACCGAGGGCGACCACTCGGGGGTGGCCGCCGCGCTGCTCTGCCTGGCCGCCGGCGGCCTGGTCTCCTACGTCAAGGCCCGCGCCGAGGGGCTCGGGCTGACCTGCGACGTGGGTGTCGCCGAACGCACCGAACGGCTGCTCATCGTCGGGGTGGGCGGTCTGCTCACCGGCTTGGGCGTCGGCCCGGCCCTGGAGGTCGCGCTCTGGCTGCTCGCCGCAGTCTCGATCTTCACGGTCGGGCAGCGGATGGTCCACGTGTACCGGCAGGTTCAGCGGGTCGGCCAGGAGTGAACCTCACCGAGCTCGGCTACGTGGCCGGGTGGCGCCTGGTCCGCGCGCTGCCCCGGTCCGTGGTGGCCGCGGCCTTCCGGGCGGGCGCCGACCGCGCCCACCGCGCCGGCGGCGGGGGTACCGCCCGACTGCGCGCCAACCTGCGTCGGGTGGTCGGCCCGGAGCTGCCCGAGGTCGAACTGGACGACCTGGTCCGGCGGGGCCTGCGCTCGTACGCCCGGTACTGGATGGAGGCGTTCCGGCTGCCCGCGCTGAGCCGCGCGGAGATTCTCGCCGGGTTCCGGCTGGACCCGAAGGGCACCGAGATGCTCGCCGACGACGTCGCCAGCGGGCGGGGCGCGGTGGTGGCGCTGCCGCACGCCGGCAACTGGGACGCCGCCGGCGCCTGGGTGGCCGCCACCGGCTGGCCGATCGCCACTGTCGCCGAGCGGCTGCGCCCCGAGGGCCTCTACGAGCGGTTCCTCGCCTTCCGGCAGGGTCTGGGCATGGAGATCCTGCCCACCAGCGGCGGCCCGCGCCCCGCCTTCGACGTGCTGGTGGACCGGCTGCGCGCCGGCACGGTGGTGCCGTTGCTGGCCGACCGGGACCTCTCGGCCCGGGGCATCGAGGTCGACTTCTTCGGCGGGCGCACCCGGATCCCGGCGGGTCCGGCGCTGCTGGCCATCCGCACCGGCGCCCCGCTCTACGTCGCCTCGATGTGGTACGAGCCGGATGCCGCGTGCGCCTCGCTCGAGGGTCCGCTGCCGCTGCCCGACCCGGATGCCGCGCCGTTGGACGAGCGGGTTCGGGTGCTGACCCAGCGGATTGCCGAGAGTCTGGCGGCTGGCATCGCCCGGCATCCGGAAGACTGGCACATGTTGCAGCGGATGTGGCTGGACCAGCGGGGCACGGGCGGCGACACGTCGCGGCCGGCCCGGCCACCGGACAGGTCTGAGAGGCGTTGACGCGTGCGGATCGGCATCGTGTGCCCGTACTCCTTCGACGTCCCCGGCGGGGTGCAGAACCACGTCATGGATCTCGCCGAGGCACTGATCGGGCTCGGCCACGAGGTGAGTGTGCTCGCGCCGGCCGACGAGGACTCCCGGCTGCCGCCGTACGTGGTGCCGGCGGGGCGGGCGGTACCACTGCCGTACAACGGTTCGGTGGCCCGGATCGCCTTCGGTCCGGTCTCCACCGCCCGGGTACGCCGGTGGATCACCCGGGGTGACTTCGACGTGCTGCACGTGCACGAACCACTGACGCTGAGCCTGTCGATGCTCGCTGTGCTCTCCGCCCGGGGACCGGTGGTGGCCACCTTCCACACCGCGATGACCCGCTCCCGGGTGCTGGCCGCCGCGCAGGGTGTCCTGCAGATCGTGTTGGAGCGGATCACCGCCCGGATCGCGGTCAGCGCGCTGGCCCGCAAGGTGCAGGTCGAGCACATGGACGGCGGCGCGGTGGAGATCCCCAACGGGGTGGCCGTGACCAAGTTCGCCGGGGTGGAGCCGCTGCCGGGGTGGCCGGGGGAGTGCGCGCCGGGCAGCGGCGGCACGATCGGTTTTCTCGGCCGGTTCACCGAGGCCCGCAAGGGTTTCCCGATCCTGCGGGACGCGTTCGTCGCGCTGGCACCGTACCGGCCCGGCTTGCGTCTGCTGGTGGCCGGCCCGGGCGACCCCGACGACCTGTTCGACCGGTTCCCGGCCGAGCTGCGCGACCGGGTCACCTTCCTCGGCATGGTGCCGGAGGCGGACAAGGCCCGGATGCTGCGCAGCCTGCACCTCTACGTCGCGCCGAACACCGGCGGGGAGTCCTTTGGGATGATCCTCACCGAGGCCCTGGCGGCGGGCACCACCGTGGTCGCGAGCGACCTCGACGCGTTCCGCCGGGTGCTGGACGGGGGGCGGGCCGGCCGGCTCTTCCCCACCGGGGACGCGGCGGCGCTGCGGGACGCCCTGGTGGAGCTGCTCGACGACGCCGACCAGCGGGCGGCGTTGACCGCCTGCGGTGACCAGGTGGTAGCCCACTACGACTGGCCGGTGGTCGCCCGCCGGGTCCTGGAGGTGTACGCCGCCGCGATCGAGGCCACCGACGGTCGGGTCATGGACCAGGAGTGGGCCGGACTGGGTGGCCCGGGGTGAGCTCGACGGCGTGGTGGGTGCTCGGCACCGCGGTCCTGGTGGCGCTGGTCGCCGCGTACCTGGCCTGGACGGCCGGCCGGGTGCAGCGGCTGCACATCCGGGCGGAGTCGGCGGCCCGCGCGCTCGACGCCCACCTGCTGCGCCGCGCGGCCGCCGCGGCGGTGCTGGCGGAGCAGCGCTACGGCGTGGAGTTGTACGCGGCGGCGCGGATCGCCCTGGACGCCGCCCCGGAGGAGCGGGAGGCCGCCGAGAACGACCTCACCCGGCAGTTGCGCGCGGTGGAGCTCGATCCCACCGACCCGGCCTGCGAGGCGGTGATCGCCGCGAGCCGGCGGCTGGCCCTGGCCCGGCAGGTGCACACGGACCTGGTGCGCGACGCCCGGGCGGCCCGCAGCAGACCGTTGGTGCGGTTGTTGCGGATGGGGCGTGGGCAGCAGTGGCCCCGCTACTTCGACGTCGACGATCCCACCCTCATCGTCCCTGGCGAGACATCCGCGGCTTGACGTGCCCGCTGCGTCCGGTCGTCTCCGGTGGCTGTTTCGGCGGGCGGATTGGCCTGCACGACCTCCGGTGATGAGGGCCACAGTGCAGGCCACCGTGGGGCTGATTGGCTGTCGGGCCGGCGTTGACCCCGGCGTAACATCAAGTGCTAGCCACCCCCGAGCACGTCCGAGGAGCGATGAACCGTGTCCGAAACCACCTCCCCGAACAGCAACGCCTCTCCGGTCGTCGGCACCGCGCGCGTCAAGCGCGGCATGGCCGAGATGCTCAAGGGCGGCGTGATCATGGACGTGGTCACCGCCGAGCAGGCCAAGATCGCTGAGGATGCCGGCGCCGTCGCCGTGATGGCGCTGGAGCGCGTACCCGCCGACATCCGCGCTCAGGGCGGCGTCTCCCGGATGAGCGACCCCGACATGATCGACGGCATCATCGAGGCCGTCTCCATCCCGGTCATGGCCAAGGTGCGGATCGGTCACTTCGTCGAGGCGCAGATCCTCCAGTCGCTCGGCGTCGACTACATCGACGAGTCCGAGGTGCTGACCCCGGCGGACTACGCCAACCACATCGACAAGTGGGCGTTCACCGTCCCCTTCGTCTGCGGGGCGACCAACCTGGGCGAGGCGCTGCGCCGGATCACCGAGGGTGCCGCCATGATCCGCTCCAAGGGTGAGGCCGGCACCGGTGACGTCTCCAACGCCACCACCCACATGCGCCGCATCCGGCAGGAGATCCGCCGGCTGCAGTCGCTGCCCGCCGACGAGCTGTTCGTCGCCGCCAAGGAGCTTCAGGCGCCGTACGAGCTGGTCAAGGAGGTCGCCGAGACCGGCAAGCTGCCGGTGGTGCTGTTCACCGCCGGCGGGATCGCCACCCCGGCCGACGCGGCGATGATGATGCAGCTCGGTGCCGAGGGCGTCTTCGTCGGCTCCGGCATCTTCAAGTCCGGCAACCCGGCCCAGCGCGCCGCCGCGATCGTCAAGGCCACCACCTTCCACGACGACCCGGACGTGCTGGCCAAGGTTTCCCGGGGCCTGGGCGAGGCCATGGTCGGTATCAACGTCGACGAGATCCCGCAGCCGCACCGGCTCGCCGAGCGCGGCTGGTGATCACGGGGGCGCGTCATCGGCGCGCCCCGCGCCCGCCGCCCGCGCCGGTGGCGGGGACGACACGAGAAGGAGCCACGACGCGATGAGCGACACGCCCGTCATCGGGGTGCTCGCCCTCCAGGGGGACGTCCGCGAGCACGTCACGGCCCTGGCCGCTGCCGGGGCGGACGCCCGGCCGGTGCGCCGGCCGACCGAACTGGACGCGGTCGACGCCCTGGTCATCCCCGGCGGGGAGTCCACCACCATCAGCAAGCTCGCCGACATCTTCGAGCTGCGTGACCCGATCGACAAGCGGATCGCCGGTGGCATGCCGGTCTACGGATCCTGCGCCGGCATGATCATGCTGGCCACCGAGGTCCTGGACGGTCGCCCCGACCAGCGCGGCTTCGCCGGCATCGAGATGACGGTGCGACGCAACGCGTTCGGCCGGCAGGTCGACTCGTTCGAGGCACCGGTCGACGTGACCGGTGTCGAGGGCGGGCCGTTCCACGCCGTGTTCATCCGGGCCCCGTGGGTCGAGCGGGTGGGTGCGGGTGTCCAGGTGCTCGGCACGGTGACCGAGGGGCCCTCCGCCGGCCGGATCGTCGCGGTCCGGCAGGGCAACCTGCTGGCCACCTCGTTCCATCCCGAGCTGACCGGTGACACGCGGGTGCACGCGTACTTCGTGGATCTGGTGCGGACCGCCCGCTGACTGGCGCGACGGGATTCGCGCCGGCGCTTCCGCCCCGTCTGTCCCGATAGGGGCGGGCGGGGCGGTGCCGCGACGCGCGGCGCGTGACACCGGCCGGCCGGACGTCGGTAGGATTGCCGAGATTCGGCAGGGCCATCTGCCCGCCACGGCTTCCCGCAGGGCTGACCGGCACCGTCCGCGTGCGCCAGCGGGAACGGGGCGTACGCGGTGCGGTCGATGCAGACGGCGGGTAGCAACGGAGGTAACAGATGTCCGGCCACTCAAAGTGGGCGACGACCAAGCACAAGAAGGCGGTCATCGACGCCAAGCGCGGCAAGATGTTCGCGAAGTTGATCAAGAACGTCGAGGTCGCGGCGCGTACCGGTGGCGGCGACCCGGCCGGTAACCCGACCCTGTTCGACGCCATCCAGAAGGCCAAGAAGAACTCGGTCCCGAACGACAACATCGACCGCGCGGTCAAGCGGGGCTCCGGCCTGGAGGCCGGTGGTGCCGACTACCAGACGATCATGTACGAGGGGTACGGCCCGAACGGCGTGGCGCTGCTCATCGAGTGCCTGACCGACAACCGCAACCGCGCCGCGACCGAGGTGCGCACCGCGCTGACCCGCAACGGCGGTTCGTTCGCCGACGCCGGCTCGGTGTCGTACATGTTCTCCCGCAAGGGCGTGGTGATCGTCCCCAAGGCAGGCACCACCGAGGACGACGTGATGATGGCGGTCCTGGACGCCGGGGCCGAGGAGGTCAACGATCTCGGTGAGGCGTACGAGGTGGTCTCCGAGCCGGGCGACCTGATCGCCGTCCGCACCGCGTTGCAGGACGCCGGCATCGAGTACGAGTCCGCCGAGTCCTCCCTCATCCCCAGCGTCACCGTGCCGCTGGACGAGGAGGGGGCGCGCAAGATCTTCAAGCTGATCGACGTTCTGGAGGACAGCGACGACGTGCAGAACGTCTACGCCAACTTCGACGTCTCCGACGAGGTCATGGCCGCGGTCGGCTGACCACGCCTGCGACTGAGGCCCTACCTCGGACAGAGGTAGGGCCTCGGTCGCGTTCATGCCGATGGCTCCTTCTGGTGCCGGTACTGCCGAGGGATGACGCGAAGCCTCTTGAGCCCTTCCTTCTGGACGTATATCTCCCGTCGCTCGGTGGCGTCCCCCGCCGCGTTCAGCTCGTAGCCGTCGAGCCAGATCCACCCCTGGTATGTCGACAGATCGAGAACGCGGATGAGTCGGAAGTAGATCGGCTTCACGAACTGCGGTGACGCCCGTCGTGTCACGTAGAACAGTTCCCCAGCTTGGAACTTCACCGCAGACGCCCCACGTCTCCAACGCCGTCTCGTGTCGGAGGGTTGGCGCGTATCGCCTTGACGCGGATCATGGCATCCCGCTCCCTCCACGGACTTCCGTCCGGGCGTAGCTCAATGCCGAACAGGCGTACCCATTCGAGGGAGAGCAGGTCTGCGTTGCTCGGCACGTGAGTGACCTTGAGCCGTAGCACGACATCCCCGTACACGTAGTCCCACGGCTGGACCGTCAGAACGTCCCCCACTTCCACCAAGGGCCATCGGGGAGCCGGAACCAAGTCGCACTCACCCACGGCAATTCCTCCGCAAGTCACCCGGGGTCACGACCGGCGTCAGCACGGTCGGTTGGTTCCGGCCCGCCGCCTGGTCCGGGTACGGGCCGTACGCCCCATTCTGGTGCCCGTAGCGGGGTCGATTCACGACGTCGACCGGCTCGTTGCGACGCTGAAACCATTTCCACCGAAACATGAATCAACCTCCCGTGATCATCGCCCAGCTCTCTACCTGCCACGATGCGGTGATGCGCAAGTATCTGCAACGTCTCAGTTCGAAATTCGTGCTTAGAGATTGACGGCGTGCCATCTAGTACGGCAGTGTGCTCTGAATGAGACAGTCGGTTGCGGCAGACTGAGACGAGGCGACATGAGCGATGTTGGATCTTCCGTGCCACGGCGGCAGCTCGGCAGGCTCCTCCGTCAGGCACGGGAGGAAGCTGGGATCAACCTTGAAGCCGCAGCCGAAGCGCTGGAGTGGTCCCGGGCCAAGATGTATCGGCTTGAGGGCGGGCACACGTCCCTGCGGACCCATGACGTGAAACTCATGTGCGACCTGTACGGCACCGCGTCGGACCTAACGGAAGTGTTGGTGTCGCTTGCCAAGGAGAGCAAGGCCCGGGGCTGGTGGCACGCCTACGGAGAAGTGATCCCGGGATGGTTCGAGCTATACGTCGGTCTGGAGGCCGCAGCCTGCTACGTCCGGCACTATGAGCCGAACTTGATCCCTGGCCTACTTCAGACTCCTGAATACATGTCTGCTGTGTTCGCTACGAAGCAGAGCCGTTCGCCGCAGGAGGTTGCCCAGAAGGTTGCTCTGCGGATGGAGCGTCAGAAGCTTCTCGCCAGGCGTAGTCCTGCTGCGCCACGCTTCGAGGCAATCATTGACGAGGCTGTGATCCGGCGCCCGATCGGTGACCTCGAGGCGTGGCGTAGACAGCTTGCCCACTTGGTCAACGCCTCGCAGGCTCGAAACGTGAGCTTCCGCGTGCTGCCTCTGAATGTCGGCCCGCACAAGGCGTCCGTTGCTGGCGCGTTCATCGTGCTGGATTTCCCGGCGCTCGGCACTCGGCCTGCCGAGCCATCCACCATCTACTGTGAGTCACTAACAGGCAGCCTTTACCTGGACAGGCCAAGTGAGGTTGAGACGTACGTTGACGCATGGCAGACGCTGTGGAAGCTTGCCCTCGATGAGTGCGCGTCAGAGGATCTGGTCAGTATCGTGATCAAGGAGAGCTACGATGAGTGACATGACTGGTGCCCTCTGGCGCAAGTCCACCCGCAGCGGCAATGAGGGGGCCTGCGTCGAGGTGGCTGACAACCTGCCCGGCATTGTCGGCGTCCGCGACAGCAAGGACGTTCAGGGGCAGGCCCTGGTGTTTACTCCGCAAACCTGGCAGACCTTCATTGAGGGCGTGCGGGCAGATGCCCTGAGCTGACCCGCCTGACGACGGAGCCTGTTCCCAGGGTTGTGGCCTGTGTCGTCGCGGATGACGAGGAAGGGAGAGCCCCGGAGGCTCTCCCTTCCTCGTGCCCACACAGGCGTTTCCACATCATGGTCTGGGTCCGAGGAAGGTTGAGGGTCCGGTCATGCTGCGGCTGGCTCAGTGAGCGGCTTCGGTGATGTCGCGGCGAGGAATTGTCAAGACTCGTGGACGGGTGCGTGACGAGGTTGATGTCCCGCGAGTTCCGCGAGGGCGGGAAACAGCCGGTTCGCCAGCGCCGGATCAGTGCGCTCAAGTTCGGCGATCAGGGCATTGATGGCAGCGGTGAGGGCGCGGTGTAGCTCGGCGTGGTCGAGCGTACGGACGAGGGTGGCGTGAAGTGCTTCCGTCAGGTCAGCCGGGAGCAGGTGGGCGCCCTTTGCGTAGCTGGTCGGATGCCCGAGGCGCAGACTGGTCAGTGCAATCACGTGGCTGCGCAGTGCACCGATCCAGTACTCGGCCTGCCAGAGTCGATTCCGCTGGATGCTGATCCAGGCATGTAGGGCGTGGTGCCATGCCAGGCCGGCCAGGTGGTCCGGGGCAGGCAGCGGTGCGGGTTGCGGCTGGGCGGGGTTGCCGAAGACGGTCCGCCAGCTCGGGCCGTGCGGAGCGAAGTGAGCGGCCGGCGTGAACGCGATGTCTACCTCGAGGCATGCTGGAAGCAGGAACACTCGGTACACGGCCGAGCCGGACGGCAAGTCCCAATGGTGCGCCGCGTCGAAGTCGTCATAGAGCCGGTCGGTCCAGCCTTGCATGGTCACGGCGAGCGAGCCGTCGACCGCGAACGCGAGATCGATGTCAGACCAACGGTCCTCGTCGCCGGTGGCCTGTGAACCGGTGATGGCCGCGCCGACGATCATGGGGTCGGCAGCGGCCAGGTCCAGCAGGCGCTGCCGGATCGTGTCACGTTCCTCGGCGGAGAACACCGCGCCACCCTATCGACCCGCCGCGGTGCGCGATGCAGCCAAGGCGGTGCCATCGCGTTCGACGAGCTTTCCGAGGCAGAAGCTCGTCTCAGGCTGGCGGGCCGACCAGGCTGGGGAACGGGAAGTCGAGGTCGAAACTTCTCGTTGTTGCGTGCGTCGCGGTAGACCCACGTCGCGGCTGCGCACGGTGCGGGCAGGCCGCCCGGGCCTCGCCGGGCCGCGGCTAGGCTGGGCTGATGCAGCTGAGCGGTGGCGCGGGGGACAGCGCTGGCCAGGCGGTCGCCGGGCATCGGTTCACGCCGGGTGACGTGGTCGTCCGGCGTGAGGTGCTGCGCGGCGAGGTCTGGTTCGGCTGCCCGACGATCTGCGTCGAGGACTCCGCCGACCTGCTCGCGCTCTACCTGCCGCCGGGGGCCGAGTTCGGCTTCCCGGAGCGGGGCGCGTTCCCCTGCGGCCGGCATCCCTGGCAGGTCGCCGGGCACACCGCGTGGTCCGGGCACGGCAAGCTGATGCTCCAGCGCCCCGGTGAGGCGCACTCGGTGGACGTCTTCTGGACCGGTCCCGGCCGCGACTTCGCCGGCTGGTACTTCAACCTCCAGGACCCGTTCCGGCGTACCCCGATCGGCGTGGACACCCTCGATCACGAGCTGGACCTGTGGTGGCCGGCGGGCGCGGACCGGTACGTCTGGAAGGACGTCGAGATGTTCGCGCAACGCCTGGTCGAGGGGCGTTACCCGGGCATGGCGGCGGCGATCCGGGCCGAGGGCGACCGGATCGCCGCGCTGCTCGACGCCGGGAAACGCTGGTGGGACGAGGGCTGGGCTGGGTGGCGGCCCGATCCCACCTGGCCGCTGCCGGCCCTGCCGGCCGGCTGGGCCGCCGTGCCGGTCCACTGACGCGCCGCGCCCGGCCCCGGCCGCCTCGCGCCCGCCGGCCGCTCAGCCGAGCGGCTCGCGTCCCCGCCAGGCGGTCCGCAGCGAGGTGCGGCCGTTGGTCCGCAGCAGCGAACCCTCGTAGACCCGTGCCCCGGCGGCCAGCACCAGCCCGGCGGTCACCAGCAGCACGGCCAGTGACACCAGCGGCTCCCAGCCGGCCGCGTCCCCGGTGAACAGGCGCAGCGGCATCGCCGTCGGGGCGGAGAACGGCAGGTACGACAGCGCGGGCATGGCCGCCGGGTTGTCGTTGAGGAAGATCACCGCGAAGAACGGCAGCATCACCGCCAACTGCACCGGCATCGACACGCCGCCGATGTCCTCCAGCCGGGCGACCAGGGCGCCGGCCGCCACCCACATGGCGGCGACGAGCACGAACCCGAACAGGAAGAACGGCAGGAACCAGCCGATCGCCGGGGCGAGCAGGTCCAGCAGCCCGCCGGTGTCGGTGAACCGCATCCCCACCACCGCGGCGAGGGCGACCAGGATGATCTGGCCCAACGCCAGCAGGGTGCCGGCGATCAGCTTGCCGGCCAGCAGCGCTCGGACCGGCACCGCCGCCACCAGGATCTCCACCACCCGGGTCTGCTTCTCCTCGATCACGCTCTGCGCGATCTGCATGCCGAAGGTCTGTGAGGTCACGAAAAAGAGAAAGGCGAAGGCGAAGGGCACCAGGAAGGCCACCACGGGATCCACCGCGTCGGGGTCGAGCAGCCGCACCGGCGGTGCCGTACTCAACGCCGACACCACGTCGTCGGGGGCCTCGTCCATGGCCAGCACGACGGGACCGGCAACGACCGCGGCGTCCACGTCGCCGTCGCGGACCGCCTGCTCGGCCGCCCGGTCGTCGGGCACCACCCGGACGTCGAGCCCGGCCGCCCGTAGTTTCCCGGCGCTCGCCTCGGTGGCCGCCACGCTGGCCGGGCCGCCGTCGAGCAACGGCGGCAGCACCGTCGCCGCGGCGGCGATGAGCAGGAAGAAGAGCGTACTGATCAGGAAAGTGCGATCGCGCAGCTTGACCCGGATCTCCCGGGCGGCGACCAGGGCGGTGGCCTGCGTGGTGCTCACTGGGTGGCCTCTCGGAAGATCTCGGTGAGGGACGGGGTGACCGGGCGGAAGGCGCGGACCGGGCCGCGGGCCAGCGCCGCGTGCAGCAACGGCTGTTCGTCGACGCCGGGGGCGAGATCGAACACAGCCCGTACCCCGTCGAGGTCGACCAGGGTCACCTCCGGTTGGTCCCGCAGCCAACCGGCGTCGGTCGCCACCACCAACTCGTATCGGGGCACCGTGTACGTCGCCCGCAGCTGTTCCCGGGAGCCGGCCGCGCGGATCGTGCCGTCGGCGATGATCACCAGGTCGTCGCAGAGCCGCTCGACGACGTCGAGTTGGTGACTGGAGAAGAGCACCGGCACGCCGGCGGCGGCCCGCTCCCGCAGCACCGCGACGACCGTCTCCACGGCCAGCGGGTCGAGCCCGGAGAACGGCTCGTCGAGGATGAGCACCTCCGGGTCGTGCACCAGCGCCGCGGCGACCTGGGCGCGCTGCTGGTTGCCCAAAGACAGCGTCTCCAGCAGGTCGTCGCCGCGTTCGGCCAGGCCGAGCCGGTCCAGCAGGGCGTCGGTGGCGCGCCGGGCTGCCGGCGCGTCCATCCCGTGCAGCCGGCCCAGGTAGATCACCTGTTCCCGGGCGCTCATCTTCGGGTAGAGGCCCCGCTCCTCGGGCAGGTAGCCGAAGCGCTGGCGGGCCTGCCGGGTCAGCGGCGCGTTCCGCCAGCTCACCTGGCCGGCGTCGGGGGCGAGCAGCCCGAGGATGATCCGCATGGAGGTGGTCTTGCCGGCGCCGTTGCCGCCGACGAAGCCGGTCATCCGGCCCGCCGTCACGTCGAACGACACGTTCCTGAGTACCCGACGGTCGCCGAAACTGCGGTCGACGCCGTCGAGACGGAGCACGTTGGTCACGGCGTTCACGCTAGATCGGCCGCCGTGGGGTCGCCGTCCGTCCGGCGGTGGTCCTGGGCGTCCGCCGCGAGGCGGATTAGCTCAGCCGCCGGGTCGAACCACCCCGTGTTCGTACGCGAAGACCACCGCCTGGACCCGGTCGCGCAGCCCCAGCTTGGCCAGGACCCGGCTGACGTGGGTCTTCACCGTGGCCTCGCCCAGGTGCAGGGCGGCGGCGATCTCGGCGTTGCTGGCCCCGCTGGCCACCAGCACCAGCACCTCCCGTTCCCGGGGGGTGAGCTCGCCCAGCGCACCCTGGGCGTCGACCCCGGTCGGACCGGCGACGCCGGGTCGGGCGAAGGTGGCGATCACCCGCCGGGTCAGCTCCGGGGCGAGCAGGCCGTCGCCGCGGGCCAGCACCCGGATCGCCTCCACCAGGTCCTCCGGGGTGCCGTTCTTGAGCAGGAACCCGCTCGCGCCGACCCGCAGCGCCGCGAAGAGGTAGTCGTCGTGGTCGAAGGTGGTCAGGATCAGCACCGCGGGGCCGGCGGGAAACTCCGTGGTGATCCGCCGGGTCGCCTCCAGACCGTCCATCCCCGGCATCTGGACGTCCATCAGCACCACGTCGGGACGGAGCGCCCGGGTCATGGCGACGGCCCGCTCGCCGTCGGCGGCCTCACCGACCACCTCGATGTCGTCCTCCACCTCCAGGATGACCCGGAAGCCGGTGCGGACGAGGTGCTGGTCGTCGGCGAGCAGAACTCGGACGGGCCGACCGGCCGCAGCCGCCGGGTGCGTCGCGCTCACGCGGAACGCTCCGCCATCGTGGACACCGGGAACCGGGCGCGTACCCGCCAGCCGCCCCCGGCACGGGGGCCGACCTCCAGCACACCGCCGTGGGTGCCGACCCGCTCCCGCATGCCGACCAGGCCGAGCCCGTCGGCGTTGGCGGGCCGGGTGGCGCGTCCGTCGTCGGTCACGTCGACCTCCAGTTCCTGGGCCAGGTAGCGGATGCGGACGTCGATCATGGTGGCGCCGGTGGCGTGCTTGAGCGTGTTCGTGACCGCCTCCTGCACGATCCGGTACGCGGCCTGCGAGACCGACTCCGGCAGCGGCGGACGCTCACCGTACACCCCGAGCGTGGCCCGCAACCCGGCCTCACGTGCCCGGTCGACCACGGCGGCGATCTGTTCCAGCGCGGCCGGCCGGTCCTGCTCCGGCCCGACCGGGGCGCTGTCGGAGGCGCGCAGCACGCCCAGCATGCGCCGCAGCTCGTCGACCGCGGTACGGGCGGTCTCCTCGATCGAGGACAGCGCCGTGAGCGCCTTGGCCGGGTCTTTGTCGAACACCCGCCGGCAGGCGGACGCCTGCACCCCCATCACCGACACGTGGTGGGCGACCACGTCGTGCAGCTCCCGGGCGATGCGGACCCGTTCGCCGACCACGGCCCGCTCGCGGGCCTCGGCCTGCGAGCGGCGCAACTGTTCGGCCTGTTGCTGGAGTTCGTGTTGCCGGCGGGCGGCCAGCCAGGCGGTCTCGCCGACGAAGTACGCGAAACCGAAGTAGAGCACGTTGGCCAGGACCGTGGCGATGATCGCGGCCAGCAGCGGGGGCACTGGACCGACCGCGTCGGAGAAGGCGTCGTCGGGGATGCTGTTGTAGCTGACCGCGTGGTAGATGCCGAGCCAGACGAACATCACCGCGATCACCGCGGCGCGCACCCGCCGTGCCGTCCGGCGGTTCTGCCCCCAGGCCCCGAGCGTGTAGAGGGCGGCGAACAACGCCCAGCCGGAGAGCTGCGTCTCGGGAGCGGCCCGGGCCTGGGAGCCGATGAACGCGGCCGCGACGACGATCATGACCACGGTGGGGAACCGGCGCCGCCAGAGCAGCGGCAGGGTGACCGCGACGGCCCAGAAGACCTGCTCGGGCCCGGACGGCGGCGGGCCGAGCAGGAACGCTCCGGTGCTGCGGGCCAGCGTGAGGCTGAACAGCGCCAGCACGGTCACAATGAGGCCGCTGTAGACGTCGATCCGCTGCTGCTCGGGGGTGGGGCCGGGGCGGCGCCATTCGCCGGCGGTCATGGTGCTCATCGGGGTCGAGGATCGCACCCCGCCACGTGGCCGCTGCGCCGACCCGGCGGTGAGGCGGTCGGGCGGACCGGACAACCGGCGGTCGGGCGGACCGGACAACCGTCCGCCCCGGCGCGGGTCGCGCCGGGGCGGGGCTCGGTCAGCGGTGGTGCCGGCGGGCCTTGACCACGCTGTCGGCGATGTCCCAGATGGTGATGGCGGCGACGACCACGCCCACGAGGCCGGCGCTGAGGCCCTGGTTGTCGCCCTCGCGCAGCCACTCGAACCGGTCCGCCAGGGCCGGGTTGAGCAGGCGGTCGGCGAGCACCAGGTAGCCGACCGGCAGCGCGAAGGCCAGGCCGAGCGCCGCGTTGACGGCCACCAGCGGCCACGTCCACCGGCCGGCGCGGTATTTCACGATCTCCAAACCGATGCTGGCGACCAGCACGGCGGCGAGCACCGGCAGCCAGGACGTCCACAGCGCCGGGTCGAGGATCGGCAGGTTGTCGCCGTTGGCGTCGGAGACCCAGGACCGGTAGTGCTGCCAGGGCAGGAAGGCGAGGGTGAGCAGCAGGAAGGCGATCGACGCGCAGGTGTCGGTGAGGGTCACGTCCCGCTCCAGCGGCGCCTCCGGGAGTTGGTCCACGTTCCACTCCGGCAGGTCCAGCGGAGTGCGGGTGCGTTCCAGCACCGCGAAGATGACCGTCACCCAGAAGGCGATCTGCACGGCGGCCTGGAAGGCCGCGGCGATGCCCGCCCCGATCGCCCGGTGCGGCTGGTCACCCACGGTGGCCTCGAGGACGCCGACCACCACCCCCACCAGGGCCGGGATGAGGGTGAGCAGCCGGCGCAGCAGGCTCGACCAGACCAGGTAGTACGTCGGGCCGATGAGCTGGAGCGGGCGGTCGGCGTACCGGGCGGCGAGCCGGTCGGGGTGGCCCAGTTCGGTGAGCACCTCCCGCTCGGCGACCGCGGTGTCCTGCCCGGCGGCGGTCCGGCCCTCGATCATGTCCGCGATCGAGGCGCGCAGTTCGTCGGCGAGTTCGGTGCGGCGCGGCGCGGGCACGGTCCGCAGGGTCGCGGCGAGGTAACGGTCGGTCAGGGAGGTCATCGCTCCACTCCTTCGATCAGCCCGGTGACGGAGGTCTGCACAGCGGCGAGGTCGTCCAGGAGGCGGCCCAGCACCGTCTCCCCGTCGCCGCTGGTGCGGTAGAACTTGCGGGGCCGGCTCTCCTCGGTGTTCCACTCGCTGGTCAACAGCCCCTGCTCCTCCAGCCGGCGGAGCAGGGGGTAGAGCGTGTTGGCGTCGACCGGGAAGCCGTGTGCCGTCAGGCGTTGCAGCAGCGCGTAGCCGTAGTCGGGGTGGCGTAGGGCGACCAGGCTCGCCACCACCACCGTGCCCCGGCGGAGCTCTTGGAGGTGTGTTCGTAGGACGTCATCGCTGACCATGTGTCACACCATACTGTGTGCCACACACTAATGGGTGAGCAGACATTGCTGTGTTGGATCATTTGCACAACGGGACGGATCCGGCGTACCGGGCACCCGGTCTGGTCCGGGCGCCCGTACCCACCGCTCAGCAGGCGCCTCGCTGGAAGGCGCGCTCGACGAAGGACGCCGGACCCACCTGGAAGTAGCCGACCCCCGAGCGGATCGGGTGGCCGGTGAACAGCTCCACCCGGGCACCCACCCGCACCAGGTACGCGCTGGCGGTCCCGGCGTCGTTCGCGATGAGTTCTCCCCGGGGCCCGTAGATCTCCTCCAGTTGGGCGAAGCTCATCCCGACGGCGGCCCCGGCGGGCGAGCGGGGCGGGGCGGTGGCGGTGCCGATCTCCACCAGCCGTCCGCTCCGGAAGGCCAGCAGGATCACCCCCGCCCAGGTGCCGGTGACCCCGGCCCGGACCACGCCCGCGCAGTCGGACGCCGTCCAGTCGATCAGGCCGGCGGCCGACAGGTCGTCCAGGCGCGCACCGATCCGGAACGGGCCGGCACCCCGGACACTCATCAGGTCGACCTCGTCGGCCCCAGGGGTGACAGGTCGCGGGTGGCCGGCCCCGGCCCGGGCGGTGCCGGTGCGGCCCGCCCCGGCCGGTGCGATGGTGCCGGTGCGGCCCGTGCCGGCGGGGTTGGTGCTGTCGGGGTGCGCGGCGGGCGCCGCGGCCGGGCGGCCGGGCGACTGGTGGCCGGGTGACGCCACCCGGGCAGCGGCCGGAGCCGGCCCGGCGAGGGCCAGCACGGCCGCGACGACGACGTACGCAAGACGGTGCACGGGAGTCTCCTTCTCGACGGTGGGGTTTGCCTGCCCTGTTGGTCCCCGCGCCGGCCGTGGCGGTTCGTCGGATGGCCGAGCCTTCTCCGCCGCGGAGAACCACCCCACCCCCCACCCGCACCCGCCGGTCGCCACCGACCCGACGAGCCGGTCCGGCGGATCAGTCGCCGGAGCCGGCCAACCGGGCGCGCACCTGCCGGCGCGCCTCGTGCATCCGTGACTTCACGGTGCCCTCCGGCAGGTCGAGCAGGCCGGCGATCTCGCGGTAGCTCAGTCCGAGCACGTCGCGCAGGACCACCGCCTCGGCGAGTTCGGGGCGGACGTGGTCGAGCGCGTCGAGCAGGTCCAGCCGGGTGCCGGCGACCACGCTGGTTCGCCGGGGGTCGGCCGCATCCGGCAGCGGAACCCCACCGGCCTCCAGTTGCCACCGCCGGCGCAGCGCCCGGTACGTCGAGCGGGCCCGGTTGGCGGTCAGCCGGTACAGCCAGGTGTGGAACGACGACCGGCCCTCGAACCGGGTGATGCCCCGGGCCAGCGCGAGCAGCGCGTCCTGGCAGGCCTCCTCGGCGTCCTCCCGGTTGGGCAGCAGCCGGCCGCACAACCGCAGCACCTCCGGACGTACCGCCGCCAGCAGGGCGTCCAGTGCCCCCGGCTCGCCGCGCGCCGCCGCCGCGGCCAGCTCGTCGATGCCGTTGCCCAGGGCCATTGCGCCGTCCCGTGTTCGCCGATGCCGCGCTGGCGTCCAGGCTACGACGACACCTGCGCCGGTGCGCGGACCGAGTCCGGCAGCCGACTCGACGACGGCGGTGGCCCACCGTTTCGGGAAGATCCACATCGGCCGTGGGAGATCCACGCCACTGGCCGCGGGTGTCTCCGCGCGTGCGCTGGAGACGCTCGTCCGGCCGGCGATAGGGTAGGCCGACCATCCACGATCCGACCCCGGGGGGGCGCTCCGCATGGGCGATTCGTTCGCGCATCTGCACGTGCACACGGAGTACTCGATGCTCGACGGGGCGGCCCGGCTCAAGGATCTCTTCGCCGAGGCCAACCGGCTCGGCATGCCGGCGGTGGCGATCACCGACCACGGCAACATGCACGGCGCGAACGACTTCTACAAGCAGGCGATGGCTGCCGGGGTCAAGCCGATTCTCGGCGTCGAGGCGTACGTGGCCCCGGAGTCGCGGTTCCACAAGGCGCGGGTGAAGTGGGGCCGGCCGGAACAGAAGAGCGACGACGTCTCGGGCAACGGTGCGATCACCCACATGACCATGTGGGCGGCGAACAAGACCGGCCTGCACAACCTGTTCACCCTCAACTCGCGCGCCTCGATGGAGGGCCACTACGTCAAGTGGCCCCGGATGGACATGGAGCTGATCGCCGAGCACGCCGAGGGCATCATGGCCACCACCGGCTGTCCCTCCGGGGCGGTGCAGACCCGGCTGCGACTGGGCCAGTTCGACGAGGCGCTCAAGGTCGCCGCCGCGTACCAGGACATCTTCGGCCGGGAGAACTACTTCCTGGAGATCATGGACCACGGCCTGGAGATCGAGCGCCGGGTCCGCGACGGGCTCACCGAGATCGCCCGCAAGCTCGACATCCCGCCGGTGGTCACCAACGACTCGCACTACACGCACGAGGCGCAGGCCGAGGCGCACGACGTGCTGCTCTGCGTGCAGACCGGCAGCAACATCGCCGACCCGAACCGGTTCCGCTTCGAGGGCGGCGGCTACTTCGTCAAGAGCGCCGAGCAGATGCGCGCGGTCGACTCCTCGGAGCTGTGGCAGCAGGGCTGCCGCAACACGCTGCTGGTGGCCGAGAAGGTCGACCCGGCCGGGATGTTCGAGTTCCACAACCTGATGCCCCGGTTCCCCGTGCCCGAGGGGGAGACCGAGGAGTCCTGGTTCCGCAAGGAGACCTTCAAGGGGCTGGCCCGCCGCTTCCCGAACGGGATCCCGGAGGGGCACGTCGTCCAGGCCGAGTACGAGCTGGGCGTCATCGTCCAGATGGGTTTCCCGTCGTACTTCCTCGTGGTCGCCGACTTCATCCAGTGGGCGAAGAGCCAGGGCATCGCCGTCGGCCCGGGCCGTGGTTCGGCCGCCGGATCGCTGGTCGCGTACGCGCTGGGCATCACCGACCTGGACCCGATCCCGCACGGGCTGATCTTCGAGCGGTTCCTCAACCCCGAGCGGGTCTCGATGCCGGATGTCGACATCGACTTCGACGAGCGCCGGCGCGGTGAGGTGATCAAGTACGTCACCGACAAGTGGGGTGAGGACAAGGTCGCCCAGATCGCGACCTTCGGCACGATCAAGGCGAAGGCCGCGATCAAGGACTCGGCCCGGGTGCTCGGTTTCCCGTACGCCGTGGGCGACCGCATCACCAAGGCGATGCCGCCGGCGGTGATGGGCAAGGACATCCCGCTGTCGGGCATCTTCGACCCGAAGCACCCGCGCTACGCCGAGGCCGGCGAGATCCGTGGCCTGTACGAGTCCGACCCGGACGTCAAGAAGGTGATCGACACCGCGAAGGGCATCGAGGGGCTGATCCGGCAGACCGGCGTGCACGCCGCCGGCGTCATCATGTCCGCCGAGCCGATCATCGAGCACATCCCGCTGATGCGCCGGGACTCCGACGGGGTCATCATCACCCAGTTCGACTACCCGACGTGCGAGTCGCTCGGGCTGTTGAAGATGGACTTCCTCGGCCTGCGCAACCTGACGATCATCGACGACGCGGTCAAGAACATCCAGCTCAACCACGGCAAGGAACTGGACCTGCTGGCCCTGCCGTTGGACGACAAGGCCGCGTACGAACTGCTGGCCCGAGGCGACACCCTCGGCGTGTTCCAGCTCGACGGCGGGCCGATGCGCTCGCTGCTGCGGCTGATGAAACCGGACAACTTCGAGGACATCTCCGCCGTCCTGGCGCTGTACCGGCCCGGCCCGATGGGCGTGGACTCGCACACCAACTACGCGCTGCGCAAGAACGGCCTCCAGGAGATCACCCCGATCCACCCGGAGTTGGAGGAGCCGCTGCGGGAGATCCTCGCCCCCACCCACGGCCTGATCGTCTACCAGGAGCAGGTGCAGCGCGCCGCCCAGATCCTCGCCGGCTACACCCTCGGCCAGGCCGACCTGCTGCGCCGGGCGATGGGCAAGAAGAAGAAGGAGATCCTCGACAAGGAGTTCATCCCGTTCCGGGACGGCTGCCGCGAGCGCGGCTACTCCGACCAGGCGATCCAGGCGGTGTGGGACGTCCTGGTGCCGTTCGCCGGGTACGCCTTCAACAAGGCGCACTCCGCCGCGTACGGCCTCGTGTCGTACTGGACGGCGTACCTGAAGGCGCACTACCCGGCCGAGTACATGGCGGCGCTGCTCACCTCGGTCGGTGACGACAAGGACAAGATGGCGCTCTACCTGTCGGAGTGCCGGCGGATGCGCATCCAGGTCCTGCCGCCGGACGTCAACACCTCGGCCGGCCCGTTCACCCCGGTCGGACGGGACATCCGCTTCGGTCTGGCGGCGGTGCGCAACGTCGGCGCGAACGTGGTGGCGGCGATCATGCGGTGCCGCCAGGAGAAGGGCGAGTACGCCGACTTCTACGACTTCCTGTCCAAGGTCGACGCGGTGGTCTGCAACAAGAAGACCATCGAATCCCTGATCAAGGCGGGCGCCTTCGACTCCCTGGGCCACACCCGCAAGGGCCTGCTCGCCGTGCACGCCGACGCGATCGACGCCTTCGCCGACGTCAAGCGCAAGGAGGCCGTCGGGCAGTACGACCTCTTCGGCGCCGGCTTCGGTGACGCCGACACCGGGGGCAGCACCACGGTCATGCCCACCATCGGCGAGAGCGAGTGGGACAAGCGCGACAAGCTCGCCTTCGAACGCGAGATGCTCGGCCTGTACGTCTCCGACCATCCGCTCTTCGGCCTGGAACACGTGCTCGGTGCGGCGGCGGACTGCACCATCGCCGCCCTGTCCGAGGAGGGAACCGTCCCCGACGGGGCGGTGGTCACCCTCGCCGGCATCCTCTCCGGGGTGCAGCGGCGGGTCACCAAGCAGGGCCGTGCCTGGGCGTCGGCGACGCTGGAGGACCTGGCCGGTGGGGTCGAGACGCTGTTCTTCCCCAACACGTACGAGGTGATCGGGCAGTACATCGCCGAGGACGCGATCGTGGTGGTCAAGGGGCGGGTGGACCGCCGTGACGACACCCCACGGATCATGGCGATGGACATGTCCATGCCGGATATCAGCAGCAACCCGGCGAACAAGCCGGTGACCCTCACCATCCCGGTGCACCGCTGCACCCCACCGCTGGTGGAGCGGCTCAAGGAAACCCTGGTGCTGCACCCGGGTGACACCGAGGTGCACGTCAAACTGCTCAACGGCGGCAGGACCACCACCCTGCGGCTCGGCCCGTTCCGGGTGGCGCCCACCACCGCGCTGATGGGTGACCTCAAGAGCGTCCTCGGCCCGGCCAACGTCAGCTGACGCTGGCAGGCCCCGCTGGTCGCCGTGGCCCCGGAGGCGGCGGCTGACGGCTTCGTGCGGTCGTCACCTGCCTCCGGTCACGGTCCCCGGGTCGGACAGGCCCGGCCGCATTTCCCGCATCGGCCAACCGACGTCGGCGGCGACCCGGGCCACGAGGCGGAGATTGGCGCTGACGCCGCCGCCGGGGCGCGGTTACCGTCGGCCGCATGGAACTGGAGCAGGCGCAGAAGTTGTGGCAGCCGGAGCCCGGCTGGTTGAACACCGCCAGCTACGGGGTGCCGCCCGAACCGGTCTGGACGGCGGTGCAGGACGCCCTCGCGGACTGGCGGGTGGGGCGTACCTCCTGGGAGGTGTGGGGGGAGGCCACCGAACGGTCCCGGACGGCCTTCGCCAACATGGTCGGCGTACCGGCGGCGGACGTCACCGTCGGCAGTACCGTGTCGCAGCTGCTCGCGCCGGTCGCCGCGGCCCTACCGGCCGGGGCGAGCGTGGTGGTGCCGGAGGTGGAGTTCACCTCGAACCTCTTCCCCTGGTTGGCGCAGGAGCAGCGTGGGGTGCGGGTGCGCACCGTACCGCTGGCGGGGCTGGTCGACGCGATCGACTCCGACACCGACCTGGTCGCGTTCAGTCTGGTGCAGTCCGCCGACGGCACGGTCGCCGAGTACGAGAAGGTCGTCGCCGCCGCCCGTGCGCACGACGCGCTGGTGGTGGTCGACGCCACCCAGGCATGCGGCTGGCTGCCCTTCGACGCGGGCCTGGCCGACGCGGTCGCGGTCGGGGCGTACAAGTGGTTGATGGCGCCGCGTGGTTCGGCCCTGGCCTATCTGGCCCCGGCGCTACGCGAGCGGATGCGCCCGGACGCCGCCGGCTGGTACGCGGGCGCCGACCCGCACTCCTCCTACTACGGCCCGCCGTTGCGGCTGGCTGACGACGCCCGTCGGTTCGACATCTCCCCGGCCTGGTTCAGCTGGGTCGGCACCGCGCCCGCCCTGGAACTGGTCGCCGAGATCGGCCCGCCGGTGATCCAGGCGTACGACGTGGCGCTGGCCAACCGCTTCCTCGCCGGCCTGGGCCAGCCGCCCGGGGACAGCGCGATCGTCACGGTGGAGGTGCCGGGCGCGCAGGAGAAGCTGGCACGGGCCGGGGTACGGGCTGCCGTCCGCGCCGGACGGGTCCGCGCCTCCTTCCACCTCTACACCACCGAGGCGGACGTCGACCTGGCGCTGGACGCGTTGACGAGCTGAGCAGGGTGCCTGCACGCCGCTGGCCGGCACCCCGGGTGGGGTGCCGGCCAGCGTGCTGTGGGTGGGTCAGCTGTTCCAGTGTTGGGCGACGAGGTCGGCGGCCTGCTGTTCCCACTGCGCGTAGTGGTCCGGGTAGGCCGACACCTGCACGGTCTGCGCGGCTCGGGTCAGCGGCATGTCCCGCCAGCCGTCGACCTGCTTCAGGCCCTTGAGGAACGCGGTGGTCGCGTACTCGGGGTCGGTGATCTGCTCCACCGTGCCCCAGCCCGAGGACGGACGCTGCTGGAACAGCCCCTGCGAGTCGTGGTCGTTGCGGTCACCCAGGTGGCCCAGGTTCTCCAGCTTCGACTCCTGCAAGGCGGTCCCGACCGCGACCACGGCGGCCCGCTCGTCCATGCCGGCCTTCTTCGTCGCGGCGATGATCGCCCTGACGTTGCCGACCTGCTCGCCGGAGAGCTCGATGCGCGACTGCTCGCCCTGCACACCGTGCGGAACCAGCTTCGCGGTGTCCACGGCCGGCTTGTCGGCCTGGACGAAGGCGATGGGGTTCGTGTCGACGGGCTCGCCGGTGGTGCCGTGGTTCAGCGGGCCGGCGGCCAGTCCACCGGCGAACGCCAGACCGGCGATACCGAGAACGCTCTTACGCATGATCGTGTTCATGGGGGTGACTCCTTCACACATCGACGCGCGGGTGGCATGGGGGGTGCGGCCACGCACGGACGCCTGCGAACAGGCGCGCGGAAAGTTCATGAGTGGGGGATCGGTGTCCGGCAGGCCGGGGGCCGTGGCGGCCTCGCTCGCGGCGCCGGGACCATGTGTAACGACCACCGGCCCGGCGTCATTCCGCCAACGGCGTCGAGCGCCGGGGTGTCGGGCCAGGCAGCGAGGGCTGCTGCGATCGTTCACAGGGTGTAACCACCGGCGGCACGCCGGGATTCCCCGACCACGCGCGCCAGCGGCACCGGACACCGCCCCCGGACGGCCGCAAATCGGACACCCTGGCACGCCCTGCGCGCTTCCGCGAGGTCGTGCGTCGCTGGTCTGGCATTTTGCGGTAGGTGTCCGCTGCGGCAGACCACGATATGCCGCCACCGACGTCGATCATGCCGCGATGTGGTGGTCGGGGTCTGGTGGCGGCGTGGGTGAAGCCCGTCACAAACGATACGAGACGGTTCCGTATCGAAAAGACTCGCCCTAGGCTCGGGAGCGCTGTTACGAGTCCCGTCCGTGTTTCACGCCGTGGACGTCCCGGGGGAGAGAATTCGCATGGAACCGTACGAGAACACCGGCCACCCGAGGCGCTGGGCGATCCTCGGCGTGCTGGTGGTCAGCCTGCTCGTGGTGGTGCTCGACAACACCATCCTCAACGTCGCGCTACGCACTCTGGCCGACCCGGTGCACGGCCTGGGCGCCACACAGGGCGAGCTGGAGTGGGCGATCAACGCGTACACCCTGGTCTTCGCCGGTCTGCTCTTCACCTGCGGAGTGCTCGGTGACCGCGCCGGGCGGCGTCGGTTCCTGCTGATCGGGCTGGTGCTGTTCGGGCTGGCGTCGCTGCTGTCGGCGTACGCGCAGACCCCCGGCCAGCTGATCGCGGCGCGCGCGCTGATGGGTGTGGGTGGCGCGGCGATCATGCCGGTGACTCTGTCGATCATCTCCAACGTCTTCGATCCCCGGGAACGGGGTCGGGCGATCGGCGTCTGGGCCGGCGCGGTGGGCCTCGCCGTGGCGATCGGCCCGGTCCTCGGCGGTGCGCTGCTCGAGCGCTACTGGTGGGGCTCGGTCTTCCTGATCAATGTGCCGGTGGTGGCGCTCGGTGTCGTCCTGGTGGCGCTGCTGGTGCCCGAGTCGCGCGACCCGCGCCCCGGCCGGGTGGACGTGCTCGGCGTGCTGCTCTCGGTGGTGGGTCTGGTCGCGCTGACCTACGGCATCATCGATGGCGGTGAGCACGGCTTCGGTCGCCCGCTGGTGTGGCTCTCGGTCGTCGGCGGGCTGGCGGTGCTGACCCTGTTCGTCCTGCACGAGCGGCGCAGCGACCACCCGTCGCTGGACGTCCGACTGTTCCGGGTGCCGCAGTTCGCCGCGCCCGTGGTGATCGTCGGCCTGGTCTTCTTCGCCGCGATGGGCCTCTTCTTCTTCAGCTCGTTCTACCTGCAACTGGTCCGTGGCTACAGCCCGCTGGAGACCGGCCTGCTCCTGCTGCCCTTCGCCGGGGCCCAACTGGTCTTCGCGCCGCGCAGCGCCGCCATGGTCCGCCGCTACGGCGGGCGGGCGGTCGCCGTGGTGGGGCTGGTGTTGACCGCGGTCGCGCTGGGCGCCTTCGCCTTCGTCTCGGAGACCACCCCGATCTGGGCGATCCTGGTGTTCTTCTTCCTCCAGGGCGCCGGGATGGCGAACATCATGCCGCCGGCCACCGAGTCCATCATGTCGGCGCTACCCCGGGAGAAGGCCGGCGTCGGCTCCGCGGTCAGCAACACCGTTCGGCAGGTCGGCGGTGCGTTGGGGGTGGCCGTGCTCGGTTCGCTGCTCTCCGCGCTCTACCGGGCGGACGTCGCCAGCGCCGTCGACACGCTGCCGGCGTCGGCTCGAGACGCCGCCACCGAGTCCCTGGCCGGCGCGTACGCCGCGGCGGCGCAGCTCGGGCCGGCCGCGCCGACGCTGATCGCGGCGGCCAACGCGTCGTACGTGTCGGCCATGCACTGGGTGGCCGGGCTCGCTGCGCTGGTGGTCGCCCTGGGCATCCTCGTCGTGCTGCGGTGGATGCCCGGCCGCGCGACCGGGCCGGCGGGCGCGCCGGTGGGCGAGCGGGAACTGGCCGCAACCGCCTAGGTTCGGGACAATGTCTGACATGACTTCCACCGCGGACGAGGCCATCATCGAGGCCACCCTCGACCTGCTCGCCGAGGGCAGCACCATCGAGACGCTCTCCATCGAGGCGATCGCCGCCCGCGCCGGGGTCGGCAAGGCCACCATCTACCGGCGCTGGCCGGGTAAGGAGGCGCTGCTGCTGGACGCGCTGCGCCGGCTCAAGGGCATCGTGCCGCAGCCGGCCGGCCACTCCGTCCGGGACGACCTGGTGCAGCTCGTCGGCGCGGTCGGGCGTCACATCGACCCCCGCGCCGCGAAGATCATGCCCTGCCTGGTGCCGGAGGTGAACCGCAGCCCGGAGAACTACCGGCTCTACCAGACCATCATCGAGCCGCGCCGGCATTTGATGCGCGAGGTGCTGCGACGAGGCGTCCGCTCCGGCGAGCTCCGCGCCGACCTCGACGTCGAGGTGGCGATGGCGCTGCTGACCGGCCCGATGCTGATGCAGCGGATGTTGCGCTGGCATCCGGAACTCGACGAGCGGGTCCTTCCCGAGCGGATCGTCGACGGGGTGCTGGAAGGCATGCGTCCCCGCTGACGGCCCGGCGTGTCCGGTTGGCGTGTCCGGTCCGGCGGCCGTCGGCGGGCACCAGTAGGGTGTCGAACACACGTACTGCCGGCGGCTGGGAGGGAGGCGGCGTGCGCGTGCTGGGCGTCGACCCGGGGCTGACCCGGTGCGGGGTCGGCGTGGTCGAGGGCGTGCCGGGCCGGCCCTGCACCCTGGTCGCCTACTACGTCGTCTACACCGACCCCGACGAGGATCTGCCGCTGCGTCTGCTGCACCTGGACCGCTCGCTCGCCGACCTGGTCGCCGAGCACCGGCCGGACGCGGTCGCCGTCGAGCGGGTCTTCAGCCAGCACAACGTCCGCACCGTGATGGGCACCGCCCAGGCCAGCGGGGTCGCGGTGCTGGCCGGCGCGCGCGCCGGCCTGCCCGTGCAGACCTACACGCCCAGCGAGGTCAAGGCGGCGGTGACCGGTTCCGGTCAGGCCGACAAGAAACAGATGACCGCTATGGTGACCCGGCTGCTAAGGCTGCCCGAGCCGCCGAAGCCGGCCGACGCGGCCGACGCCCTGGCGCTGGCCATCTGTCACGTGTGGCGCGGCGGCACCCGGTCGAAGCTGGCCGCCGCCGCCGACCGGGTACGACGAGGAGGAGCACGATGATCGCCAGCGTGCGCGGCACGGTGATCGCGACCGGTCCGGACCACGCGGTGGTCGAGGTCGGCGGGGTGGGCCTGGCGGTGCAGTGCGCCCCCGGCACCCTCGCCGAGCTGCGGGTCGGTCAGCCGGCCCGGCTCGCCACCAGCCTGGTCGTCCGGGAGGACTCGCTCACCCTCTACGGCTTCGCCGACGACGACGCCAAGCAGCTCTTCGAGCTGCTCCAGACCGCCAGCGGGGTCGGCCCCCGACTGGCCCAGGCGGTGCTCGCCGTGCACACTCCCGACGCGGTCCGCAAGGCCATCGCCAACGCCGACACCGCCGCGTTGACCCGGGTTCCCGGGATCGGCAAGAAGGGCGCCGAACGCCTGGTGCTGGAGTTGCGGGACCGGATCGGTCCGGTGCCGGTCGGCGCGGACGGCGCGGCCGGGGTCACCGGTGGGGCGTGGCCCGAGCAGGTCCGCCAGGCACTGGTCGGGCTCGGCTGGACGGCCGCCCAGGCGGACCAGGCGGTCGCGGCGGTGGCGGAGACCGTCGAGGGGGAGACCCCGCCCGTGCCGGTCCTGCTCAAGCAGGCGATCCGGCTGTTGGGTCGGCACCGGTGACGGGCGACGACCTGGTCTCGGCGTACGTCAGCGACGCCGAGCTGGACGCGGAGGCCAGCGTCCGTCCGAAGCGGCTGGAGGAGTTCATCGCCCAGCACCGGGTCCGCGACCAGCTCGACCTGCTGCTCCAGGGCGCGATGCGGCGCGGCTCCCCACCCGACCACATTCTCCTGTCGGGGCCGCCTGGCCTTGGGAAGCCCGTTTCCGTGGATGCGCTCGTGCTCATGGAGGACGGATCACGGCGCAGGCTGGGCGACATCGTCGTCGGTGACCGCGTCATAACCCGGACGGGTCAGGGCGCGGCGGTGACAGCCGTACACGAGCAGGGCGAACTCGACTGCGTCCGGATCCGTACCGGCAGCGGACGGGAGGTCGTCGCGGCGCCGGACCACCCGTTCTGGACGCCCGAGGGCTGGGCCAAGGCCGGAGACCTCACGGAGGACGACTATCTGGCGAACGTCCTCTGCCCCGATCTAGTCGCCGACGCCACCGAGGACCTCGCGGAGTACAAGCTCGCCGGCTATCTGATCGGTGACGGGTGCACCACCAACCAGGTGACGTTCACCGGTGGGGACGAGGACGTCCTGGCGGACCTCCGGGCGACGTGCGACCAGCTTGGTCACCCGCACACCACGAGGCCCAACAGCGCCCGGAGCTCGCTGATCCGGATCAGTGGCTTACGGCCGTGGCTGGAGGAGCACGGCCTCCTCGACAAGACCGCCTGGCAGAAGCGCGTGCCGGACTTCGTCTTCCGGGGTGACAGTTGGCAGGTGTCGGCGTTCCTCGCCGCGTACTTCGCCTGTGACGGCTCGGTCAGCCGGCGTGGGCGCGACCGCTACGACGTCGTGGTTGAGTACTACAGCGTCTCCCGAGGGCTCCTCCAGGACGTGCAGCACCTGCTGCTACGGCTGGGGGTTCAGTCCCGATTGAAGCTCAAGCGGGGGCGTTACCAGGGCAGACCCCACGAGTCCTGGCGGCTGAGCATCACCAGTCAGGACGACGTGGCCCGCTTCGTCCAGCGGATGACGATCATCGGTGCGCGGGGCGAGCGGCTCGCGGGATGGGCGCCACGTCGGGACCGCTTCGAGGAGCGGCTCGCCGCCGACCGGGTGGTTTCCGTGGATCGGGTGGGCCTCCACGAATGTCGATGCCTGACCGTGGACGGCGACCATACCTTCACCGTCAACGACTTCGTGGTGCACAACACCACCCTGGCCAATATCGTCGCCGCCGAGTTGGGCGCCGGCATCCGGGTGACCAGCGGCCCGGCGATCGAGCGCTCCGGCGACCTGGCGGCCATCCTGACCAGCCTCGCCGAGGGCGACGTGCTCTTCATCGACGAGATCCACCGGATCGCCAAGCCGGCGGAGGAGCTGCTCTACAGCGCGATGGAGGACTTCCGGGTCGACGTGGTGGTGGGCAAGGGGCCGGGCGCCACCGCCATCCCGCTGGACGTCGAGCCGTTCACCCTGGTCGGCGCCACCACCCGGTCCGGGCTGCTCACCGGCCCGATGCGGGACCGGTTCGGCTTCGTGGCGCACCTGGACTTCTACTCCCCGGCCGACCTGGAGACGTTGCTGCACCGCTCGGCGCGGATCCTCGGCGTGCCGATCACCGACGACGGGGCCGCCGAGATCGCCGGCCGGTCCCGGGGCACGCCCCGGATCGCCAACCGGCTGCTGCGCCGGGTCCGGGACTTCGCCGAGGTCCGGGCCGAGGGGGTGGTCACCCTGGAGACCGCCCGGGCCGCCCTCACCGTGTACGACGTCGACGCGCTCGGCCTGGACCGGCTGGACCGGGCGGTGCTCACCGCGCTGGTCGACTCGTTCCGGGGTGGCCCGGTCGGGCTCTCCACGCTCGCCGTGGCGGTGGGGGAGCAGCCCGACACCGTGGAGGAGGTCTGCGAGCCCTTCCTGGTGCGGGCGGGTCTGCTGGCCCGGACACCACGGGGCCGGGTGGCCACCGAGGCGGCCTGGCGGCACCTGGGTCGGACCCCACCAACTGGTACATTTGGCACCGATGCCCCGCCCGCGCCCGATCTGTTCTCCGCTGCGCCCGATCAGCCGTGATCCGAACGTGATCTGCACCGCATTCGGCGTTCTCAGGCGCAGGGATTAGACTCGCCGCGGTCTGTACAGGATGTGAGAATCCGCCTCCGCTCCGGCGCTTCGCCGCCGGACAGGGGCCAATGGGAAGGTCGCACACCGTGCTTTACCTCGCACAAACCGGCGGAGGCGCCGGTGGTCTGACGCCGATCCTCATGATCGCCCTGCTCTTCGGGGTCATGTACTTCATGATGATCCGGCCGCAGCAGAAGCGCCGCCGTGAGGCCGAGGCCATGCAGAAGGGGCTCGCCGCCGGGGACGAGGTGGTCACCATCGGCGGCCTCTACGGCACGGTCACCGGCGTGGACGACGACACCGTGCTGCTCGAGGTGGCTCCCGGCGTGCAGACCCGCTACGCCCGGCCGGCCATCGCCCGGGTGGTCACCAGGGCCGAGAGCACCGAGCCGACGAGCGAGCCGGTCACCGGGGACGCGGACGCCGTCAAGGAGTGAACAGCACCCCGCCCGTCCGGCAACGGCCGGGCGGGGTGACCGGACAACTGGACAGGTGAGCCGGCGTCCGACGCCGGAGCGGCGGGTCCGCCCGTACGACGCCTCCGCGGCGTCGGCGGCTGGTCCCGCCGACCGTCGGCACCGGCTCCGTGGAGCGCGTCGGCCGGGCCACCCGGTCCGACCTCGCCGCCGCCGCACCGGCGGCGCGACCGTTACAGGGAGACAGGACAGCCGTGGCACCACCTCAGGGACAGATGCGCCCCGGGCGGCAGCTCGCCGTACTCGGGCTCATCTTCGTCGTCCTCTATCTTTTGGTGTTCTTCTCGGGCGGGGCGAGCGGCGGCTGGAAGGACCGGCTGGAGCCCCGGCTCGGCCTGGACCTGGTCGGCGGCACCCGGCTCACCCTGGAGGCCACCAACACCCTCGACGGCAGGCCGCCGACGGCGGAGAACCTCGAGGAGGCCCGGCAGATCATCGAGAGCCGGGTCAACGTCTACGGCGTGGCCGAGGCCGAGGTGGTCACCGAGGGCGACCGGAACATCGTCATCTCCCTGCCCGGCGAGAACCGCGACATGAGCGGCGTCGGCGAGGCGGCCGAGCTGCGGTTCCGCAAGGTGCTCAAGATCACCGATGGTAGCGGCGCGATCGCCAGCCCGGCCCCGTCGCCGTCGGCCAGCGCCTCGCCGCAGCCCTCGGGCAGTGTCTCGCCGAAGCCGTCCGGCAGTGCCTCGGCGAAGGCGACCGCCTCGCCGGGCGCCGGCGGCCAGGGTGGCGGCGCTCCCGCGGCGAGCCCCGGCGCCAGCCCCTCGGCCTCGCCGAGCGCGCCGGCGGCCTCGCCGAGCGCCAGTGCCGCCCCGGTGCCGCAGAGCATCCAGCAGCAGCGCGCGGCGGTCGAGAAGAAGGTCGGCGCCGCCGCCTGGGCCGCGGCCAGCGGCCTGCAGGCTCCGGCCGACCTCGCCGCCGACCCCGCCCTGGCGGAGAAGCTCAAGCCGTTCGGCCAGCTCTCCCCGCAGGAGGTGGCGGTGCTGACGCCGGAGATGCAGTTCAACGTCCCGACGATCACCTGCGCCCAGCTGGATGACCGGCCCGCCGGCTCGGTCAAGGACGAGAAGCAGCGGGCGGTCGCCTGCGAGGGCGGCGCGGTCAAGAACCTGCTCGACGTGGCGAAGGTGCTCGGCACCGACGTCGCCGACGCCGACGCCGCGCTGGACCAGACCAGCCAGTGGGTGGTCAGCCTGAAGTTCACCGGGGACGGCCAGGGCAAGTGGACCGAGCTGACCCGGGAGGCGTTCAACAACGCCGGCAACGCCTGCGACGCGTCGGCGCTGGGGCAGGACGGCAAGTGCCGGGTGGCGGTCGTGCTGGACAACAAGATCGTCTCCTCGCCGGAGATCCAGGGTGTGCTGACCGGCGACTCGCAGATCACCGGCAACTTCAACCAGAAGGACGCCAACGCGCTGGCCGGCAACCTGCGTTACGGTGCGCTGCCGGTGACCTTCGTGGAGCAGGAGCAGCAGAACGTCACCGCCACGCTGGGCGACAGCCACCTGCGGGCGGGTCTGCTGGCCGCCGGCATCGGCATGCTGCTGGTCATCCTCTACTCGTTCTTCTACTACCGGCTGCTCGGCTCGGTCATCTTCCTGAGCCTGGTGCTCTCGGCGCTGCTGGTCTTCGGCGCGCTGGTGTTCCTCGGCCGGCAGATCGGCTTCACCCTCACCCTCGCCGGCATCGCCGGCATGATCGTCTCGCTCGGTGTGGCGGCGGACTCGTTCGTCATCTACTTCGAGCGTCTCAAGGACGAGATCCGGGAGGGGCGCAGCCCGCGCAGCGCGGTGCCGCGTGCCTGGATCCGGGCCCGCCGGACGATCATCTCGGCGAACGCGATCACCCTGATGTCGGCGGTGGTGCTCTACGTCGTCTCGGTCGGCACGGTGAAGGGCTTCGCCTTCGCCCTGGGTCTGGCGACGGTGCTCGACCTGGTCGTGGTCTTCCTCTTCCGGCACCCGATCATGACGATGTTCGCCCGGACCCGGGCGTTCCTCTCCCCACGGGTCAGCGGTCTCGGTCGGGCCCTGCCGGCCCGGACCGAGCAGGCCAACCCCCGCAACCCGCGTGTCAAGGAGGCCTGAGATGGCTGGTGAAGGTGGTCTCGCGAGCCGGCTCTACCGCGGTGAGGCCGGGCTCGACATCGTCGGTCGCCGCAAGCTCTGGTTCGCCCTGGCCGGCGTGCTGGTCCTGATCTCGATCCTCAGCTTCGCGACGCTCAAGTTCAGCCTCGGCATCGAGTTCGCCGGTGGCAACTCGTTCCAGGTGCCGGCGAGCGTCGGCACGCTGGACCAGGCCGAGGCGAAGGTCGGTGAGGCGCTGACCGCCACGGCCGGCGACGCCCACGTGGTGACCGCGCAGCAGGTCGGCAGCACCAGCGGCCAGTACTACGAGCTGCGCACCACGCAGCTCAGCTCGGAGCAGGCCACCGAGGTCCGGGAGGAGATCGCCCGGGAGTTCGGGATCGGCGCCGACCAGATCAGCGGCAACCAGGTCAGCGAGGCATGGGGCCAGCAGGTGACCTCCCGGGCACTGCTCGGTCTGGTCATCTTCGTGCTCGTCGTGGCGGTCTACCTGATCATCCGCTTCGAGTGGCGGATGGCGGTCGCCGCGATCGTCTCGCTGTTCATGAACCTGATCCTCACCGCCGGCATCTACTCGCTGGTCGGCTTCGAGGTCACCCCGTCGACGATCATCGGCTTCCTCACCATCCTGGGCTTCGCGCTCTACGACGTGGTGGTGGTCTTCGACAAGGTGCAGGAGAACGTCCGGGGCATCACCGCCAACAACAACCAGACGTACGGCGAGGCGGCCAACCTGGCGTTGAACCAGTCGCTGATGCGGTCGCTCAACACCTCCGTGGTCGCCCTGCTTCCGGTCGGTGGCCTGCTGTTCATCGGTGCCGGCCTGCTCGGCGCGGGCACCCTGAAGGACCTGGGTCTGGTGCTCTTCGTCGGTATGGCGGTGGCGTTCCTGACCTCGATCCTGCTGGCCACCCCGCTGCTGGTCTGGCTGAAGAACCAGGAGCCGCGGATCGCCGCCCACAACAAGCGGGTGCTGTCCCGGCGGGGTGCGATCGCCCGCGGTGAGATCACCCCGAGGGGGGCGCCGCGGCCGGCCGAGGGCGACGCCGACACGATCGACCCGCAGGCCGCCCTGGCCGGCGCCACGCCGAAGGTGGGTGCCCGGCCGGCCGGCAAGCGGTCGAACGCCGCCCGCGGCGGCCGGTCCGGCGGTGGCAACCGGCCGGGTGGCAGCCGGCGTCGCTGACCGACCGACCCGGGTAACCGACGCTGCGACGGCGTCCTTCATGCTGTGCCAACGGCAGGAAGGACGCCGTCGTCGTACGAGAGGAACACCGTGACGCAGACCCACAGCACCGGGGTACGGGGAGACAGCGGCCCGGAGGTCGCCCGGTTGGTGGCCAGCCGGGTGCTGGACGTGCCGGACTTCCCCAAGCCGGGCGTGATGTTCAAGGACCTGATGCCGCTCTTCGCCGACGGCGAGGTGTTCCGTGCGGTGGTCGACGGGATCGTCGCGCACCACGGGCGCGACTCGTTCGACATCGTGGTGGGCATCGAGGCCCGGGGCTTCGTCATCGCGGCGGCCATCGCGTACGCCACGGGTGTGGGTGTGGTGCCGGTGCGCAAGGCCGGCAAGCTGCCCCGGCCGGCCTACTCGGCGTCGTACGCCCTGGAGTACGGGGAGGCGACCCTGGAGGTCCACCAGGACGCCTTCACCGCCGGGCACCGGGTGCTGGTGGTCGACGACGTGCTGGCCACCGGCGGCACCGCCGAGGCCACCCTCGATCTGGTGGAGCGGGCCGGCGGCACGGTCGCCGGTTTCACCGTCCTGCTGGAACTGGGCTTCCTGGGCGGGCGCGAACGGCTCGCCGGGCGTCGTGTCCATGCCCTGCTGACCGTTTGACCGGCGGGTTGCCGGCTGGCTGCGGCACCGTCCGTCCGGCGGAGGGGCACCGCCCCCGCCGTACGGGTAGCATTGCCCTTTGCTGAGCGGACGGGCGACCGTCCGGGCGGCGCGAGGACCGCACCGGCGAGGGTGCCGGCGCGGAACAAGGCCGGCCCACGGGCCGGTTGCAGAGGGCGTCGACCGGACGGTCGGCGCGTTCCCGGCGAGCGGTGAGGAGGCCGGTGTCCCACGATGTCGTCCCTCCGGTGGAGGGCACGGTGCACCCGACAGGCGACGCTGACAACTCGGTGACCGAGCGGAGGAGCGACCCGCCGGCCCGGGTGACGGGTGACGGCACGACCGCCGAGACCGGTCCCGCCGGCGCGGGGACGGCCCTGCCGTCCGTCGACGGCGACGGCTCGTCGAGCACCGGCTTCGCGTTGTCCCACGCACCCACCGGTCGGCGGGTGCGGGCCCGGCTGGCCCGGTTCAACGCGCCCTGGCAGAGCTCGCAGGTCAGCGAGGTGCTGGAGCCGCTGATCGCGCTGCACCGCGAGAACCACCCCAAGGCGGACGCCCGGCTGTTGCAGCGGGCGTTCGACACCGCGGCGCGCTGGCACTCCGGTCAGTACCGCAAGTCCGGCGATCCGTACATCACGCACCCGCTGGCCGTGGCCACCATCCTGGCCACCCTGGGGATGGACACCACCACCCTGGTCGCGGCGCTGCTGCACGACACGATCGAGGACACCGAGTACACCCTCGACCAGATGCGGGCCGACTTCGGCCCGGAGGTGACCCTCCTGGTCGACGGCGTGACGAAGCTCGACAAGGTCAAGCTGGGTGACGCGGCCAAGGCGGAGACGATCCGCAAGATGGTCGTGGCCATGGCGAAGGATCCGCGGGTGCTGGTCATCAAGCTGGCCGACCGGCTGCACAACATGCGGACGTTGACCTTCCTGCCCCGCCCGAAGCAGGAGCAGAAGGCGAAGGAGACGCTGGAGATCCTCGCCCCGCTGGCCCACCGGCTCGGTATGAACACCATCAAGTGGGAGCTTGAGGACCTCGCCTTCGGCACCCTGTTCCCGAAGCGGTACGAGGAGATCAACCGGCTGATCGGGGAGCACCAGCCGCAGCGGGAGGCGCTGCTGCGCCAGGTGACGCAGAAGGTGCAGACCGACCTGAAGGCCGCCAAGATCAAGGCGGAGACCACCGGCCGGCCGAAGCACCTCTACTCGATCTACCAGAAGATGATCGTGCGGGGTCGCGACTTCAACGACATCTACGACCTGGTCGGGGTGCGGATCCTGGTCGACACCGTGCGGGACTGCTACGCCGCGTTGGGGGTCATCCACGCCAACTGGCAGCCGGTGCCGGGCCGGTTCAAGGACTACATCGCGATGCCCAAGTTCAACATGTACCAGTCGTTGCACACGACGGTCATCGGGCCCACCGGCAAGCCGGTGGAGATGCAGATTCGCACGTACGCCATGCACCGCACCGCCGAGTTCGGCATCGCCGCGCACTGGAAGTACAAGGAGCACAAGGGCACCCAGATCGTCGGCCCGCCGGCGCACATCGACGAGATGACCTGGCTGCGCCAGCTGCTGGACTGGCAGCGGGAGGCGGCGGACCCGAGCGAGTTCCTGGACGCGCTGCGCTTCGACCTGTCCAGCCAGGAGGTGTACGTCTTCACCCCGAAGGGTGACGTCATCCCGCTGCCGACCGGGTCGACGCCGGTCGACTTCGCGTACGCGGTGCACACCGAGGTGGGGCACAAGTGCATCGGGGCGCGGGTCAACGGCAAGCTGGTGCCGTTGGAGTCGACGCTGTCCAACGGCGACGTGATCGAGATCTTCACCTCGAAGTCCGACACCGCCGGCCCCACGCAGGACTGGCTCGGCTTCGTCAAGAGCCCGCGCGCGCGCACCAAGATCCGCCAGTACTTCAACAAGGAGCGGCGCGAGGAGGCGATCGAGGCCGGCAAGGACGCGATCGTCAAGGCGATGCGCAAGCAGGGCATGCCGTTGCAGCGGATGCTCACCTCGGACAATCTGATGGCGATCGCCCGGGACCTGCACCTGGCCGACGTCGCCTCGCTCTACGCGGCGGTCGGCGACAGTCAGGTCTCCGCCCAGTCGGTGGTGCAGAAGCTGATGGCCACCTACGGCGGCGAGGAGGGCGCGGCGGAGGACATCGCCGAGACCGCCGTCGCCACCCGGCCGCCGCGCAGCCGGGCCAGCAGCCACGACCCGGGTGTGGTGGTCCGGGGCGTCAGCGACGTCTGGATCAAGCTGGCCCGCTGCTGCACCCCGGTGCCGCCGGACACGGTCTTCGGCTTCGTCACCCGCTCCGGCGGGGTGAGTGTGCACCGCGACGACTGCGCCAACGCCGAGGACCTCAAGGCGCAGAGCGAGCGGGTGGTCGAGGTGAGCTGGAAACTCACCTCCGCCTCCACCTTCCTGGTCGCCATCCAGGTCGAGGCGCTGGACCGGCACAAGCTGCTCGCCGACGTGACCCGGGTGCTCTCCGACGAGCGGGTGAACATCCTCTCCGCCACCGTCACCACCACCCGGGACCGGGTGGCGGTGAGCCGGTTCAGCTTCGAGATGGCCGACCCGAAGCACCTGGGCCACCTGCTGGCCGCCGTACGCAAGGTCGACGGGGTGTTCGACGCCTACCGGGTCACCTCGGGGGCGTAGCGTCGGCCTTCTGTCGCATCGATGGGTGCCCGGGGGCGTTACCGTGCCCCCGCCGGATGAGGTGACAAGGAACGGCCGATTGATCGTCCGCCAGGAGAGACAGCATTGGGGCGGCCGGCCGGCCGCCCCAATGCTGTCATTGTGGTACCTCAGGAGGCCGACACCGTCAGCGCCTTGATCTCGATGTCGTTCTTCGGGTGGCCGCCACCGGGGCTCGGGTCGAACGCGCCGTCGTGGCCGGCGGCGGTGGCCTTCTTCACGACCTCGATGCTCGCGTCGTCCATCTTGCCGAGGATCATGTAGTCCGGGCTGAGCTGGACGTCCTGGTAGATGAAGAAGAACTGGCTGCCGTTGGTGTCCGGGCCGCTGTTGGCGAGCGCGACCACGCCGGACGGGTACGCCGGCCGGTCGTTGGTCGGCAGGTACTCGTTGGCGTACCGGTACGACGGGCCGCCGGTGCCGTCGGTCTCGCGGTAGCCCTTGCCCTTGGCGCTCGGGTCGCCGCACTGCAGCATGCCCGGGAACATCCGGTGGCACTTCGTGCCGTCGAAGAACTTCTTGCTCGCCAGGTACTTGAAGCTGGCCGCGGCGCACGGCGACTTCGTCAGATCCATCTTGACGTTGATCTTGCCGAAGCCGGTCTCGACCGTCATCGTCTCGCTGCCGGTGGTCGGGTTGCCGGTCGCCGGCGGCAGTCCGACGTCCTTCGTCGTGGGGCTGCGCTGCTCCTTCGGCACCTCGTTCCACACGCAGGTGCCCGGGGCGGCCGACGCGGACGCGTTCGCCGCCGGGGTGCTCTTGTCGTCGTCACCGCCGAGCGTGGTCACCAGCCAGACGGTGCCGGCGACCACGAGCAGCAGGACCGCACCGGCCCCGACGATCGCCTGCGTCTGCCGGCGCTTGCGGGCCCGGGCCGCGCGCTCGGCCATCTCCCGTTCGAGCTTGGCCCGCGCCGCCGCGCGCTGCCGCTCTCTCGTGGACGTCACGGTCACTCCTCCTGGACGTATCTGCGCGGTCGGTACCGCGTTCGGTGGTCTGTCCGGTTCAGCCGGCGCTGGGGCTGGCCGACGGGGCGCCCGAGGCCGGGCTCGTCGCTGCCGGGGCGGCCTCGTTCGGCTCGCCGACGGTGAGCTTCTGGATCACCACGTCGGTCTTCGGCTTGACCTTCTCGCCGGCCCCATTCTCCACGGTCGGGAGGGCACCGATCTTCTCGATCACGTCCAGCCCACCGGTGATCCGCCCCACCACCGGGTACGCCGGCTGGGGCGGGTTGAAGTCCTTGAAGAAGATCAGGAACTGGCTGCCGTTGGCGCCCGGCGGGTTGCCGATCATGGCCACCGTGCCCTTCGGGTACGCCGGCGGCTGGCCGGGGGCCGGGCTGGCCGACGGGCTCGCCTCGGGCGCGGTGGGGACGTTCTCGCTGTAGAAGGAGTAGGTGGGGCCGCCCAGGCCGGTGCCGCTCGGGTCGCCGCAACGCAACGCGCCCTCGCTGGTGATCTCGTGGCAGGTGGTGTTGTCGTAGAACGACCGGCCGGCCAGGTGGGCGATGCTGGCCGCGGCGCAGGGCGCACCGGCGAGGTCCAGTTCGGCGGTGACCGGGCCGCCCTGGTTGGTGGTGATGGTCATCGGCCGGGTGCCGGAGGTGGGCAGGCCGGTGGTGGCCGGGGTGCCGACGTCCTTGAGGTTGGTGTTCGCGGTGGCGTCCTGGGGTGTCCAGAGGCAGGTCTCCTGCGCGGTGTCCCGTTTCGGCTCCCGGTCGAAGGCGCCCAGACCCCACGCCGCCCCGAGCACGACCAGCGCCAGGACGGGCGTGGCGCCCACGCCGGCCTGGATCTGTCGACGCCGCCGCGCGGCGGCGGCCCGCCGGGCCAACTGCCGGTCGAGCTTGGCCCGCGCCAGTTTGCGCTGCCGGTCCCTGCTGGAAGCCACCCGTGCTCCCCTTCCTCTACCCTGGTCGTCACCGGCGCCTCGGGCCGTCGCGGCCGTCGTGGGGCAGGTGCGCCACGCCACACGCCCGCCAGAGTGTACGGGTACCTGCTGGGAAAGTGGTGTACGAGGCCCCGCCGCGGTTTATCAAAGTGCGTCACTGTGGCCGGCGGGACAAAGCGGGGTGGGTCTGCCGGGTGGGTCGGGCCAGCCCGGCGACTAGGCTGCCGGGTGGACGGCGACTCGACGGAAGGGGAGCGGACGTGCTCGTGGCCGGCTTTCCCGCGGACGCCTTAGGCACCAACTGCTACGTGGTGGCGACCGCGCCGGGGGAGCAGTGCGTGGTGGTGGACCCGGGCATCGGGGTGCTCGACCGGCTCGACGCCGTGCTCACCGAGCACCGCCTGCACCCGGCCGCCGTGCTGCTCACCCACGGCCACCTCGACCACACCTTCTCCGTGGCGCCGGTCTGTGGCGCACGCGGCATTCCCGCCTACGTCCACCCGGACGACCGGGAGCTGCTGGCCGACCCGGGCAAGGCGCTCTCGATGGACCTCACCGCCCTCTTCGGCGGGCGGCTGCCGTACGCCGAGCCGGACGACGTGGCGGAGCTGACCGACGGCGCGACCCTGGCCCTGGCCGGGTTGGAGATCACCGTCGACCACGCCCCGGGCCATACCGGCGGGTCGGTGCTGTTCCGGTTGCCCGGCGCCGGTTCGCCCTGGGAGGCCGAGCAGATCTGCCTCTCCGGCGACGTGCTCTTCGCCGGTTCGATCGGCCGCACCGACCTGCCGGGCGGCAGTATGCCGACGATGCTCACCAGCCTGCGGGACAAGATCCTCCCGCTGGCCGACGACACCATCGTCCTGCCCGGCCACGGCCCCGCGACCACCATCGGCCGCGAGCGCGCCACCAACCCGTACCTCGCCGAGGTGGCGGGGACGGACGGCGGGCGACCGGCGGCGCCCACCCGCGGTCTGTAGCCGCCGCGCCCGAGACCTCACCGCGTGGACCGCGCGGGATCGCAAGGAGACTCTGCCGCGCAGCGCGGCTGCCAAGGGAGTACGCCATGAGCAAGCCCACGCCGATTTCCGGCTTCCCGGAGTGGACCACCGGGCAGCGGATCATCGAGCAGTTCGTCCTGGACCGCATCCGCCGCACCTTCGAGCTGTACGGCTTCGCGCCGTTGGAGACCCGCTCGGTCGAACCGCTGGACCAGCTGCTGCGCAAGGGGGAGACCTCCAAGGAGGTCTACGTGCTGCGCCGGTTGCAGGCCGACGCCGACGGCCCGGCCGGTGACGACGCCCTCGGCCTGCACTTCGACCTGACCGTGCCGTTCGCCCGGTACGTGCTGGAGAACGCCGGCAAGTTGCAGTTCCCGTTCCGCCGCTACCAGATCCAGAAGGTGTGGCGGGGTGAGCGTCCGCAGGAGGGGCGCTACCGGGAGTTCCTCCAGGCCGACATCGACATCGTCGACCGGGACACCCTGGCGGCCCACCACGAGGCGGAGATGCCGCTGGTGATCGGCGACGCGCTGCGCTCGCTGCCGATCCCGCCGGTGCGGATCCAGGTCAACAACCGCAAGATCTGCGAGGGCTTCTACCGGGGGGTCGGGCTGGCCGACCCGGAGGCGGCGCTGCGCGCGGTCGACAAGCTCGACAAGATCGGCCCGGTGAAGGTGGCCGAACTGCTGGCCGAGACCGCCGGGGCGAGCGAGGCGCAGGCCAAGGCGTGCCTGGCGCTGGCGGAGATCTCCGCGCCGGACGCCTCCTTCGCCGATGCGGTGCGTTCCCTGGGGGTGAGCGACCCGCTGCTCGACGAGGGCATCGCGGAGCTGACCGCGGTGGTGGAGACCGCCGCCGCACACGCGCCGGGTCTCTGCGTCGCCGACCTGCGCATCGCCCGGGGCCTGGACTACTACACCGGCACCGTCTACGAGACGCAGCTGGCCGGCTACGAGCGGTTCGGCTCGATCTGCTCCGGCGGCCGGTACGACAACCTGGCCAGCGCTGGCACGACCCGCTTCCCGGGCGTGGGCATCTCCATCGGCGTGACCCGGCTGCTCGGCCTGCTCTTCGGGGCGAACGCGCTGTCGGTCTCCCGCAGCGTCCCGACCTGCGTGCTGGTCGCGGTGACCGCCGAGCAGGAGCGGGCGGCGAGCAACGCGGTCGCCGAGGCGCTGCGCTCCCGCGGCATCCCCACCGAGGTCTCGCCGAGCGCGGCCAAGTTCGGCAAGCAGATCCGGTACGCCGAGCGGCGCGGCATCCCGTACGTGTGGTTCCCGGGGGCCGACGGTGACGAGGTGAAGGACATCCGCTCCGGTGAGCAGGTCGACGCGGCGGCCGGGGAGTGGACGCCGCCCCGCGAGGACCTGACCCCGTTGGTGAGCTGAGGTCGTCCGTCCGGGTGCCGGGCCGTCGTCGAAGTGGGCGGCGGCCCGGCACCTTACTGGCGCGTACGCCGACGGCGACTTACGGTGGCGTAAGTTACGCCACCGTAGGGAGATCCGCCATGACCGCTGCGCTGAGCCAGACCGCACTGTTGCTCGAACTCGAACCCGTGGTCGCAAAGAACCTCGACCGGCATCTAGCCGTGGCCAAGGAGTGGTTCCCGCACGAGTACGTGCCGTGGAGCGAGGGACGCACCTTCGACGGGCCGCTGGGCGGCGAGGCATGGACGGAGACCGACTCCACCATCCCCGACGTGGCCCGCACCGCGCTGATCGTCAACCTGCTCACCGAGGACAACCTGCCCTCGTACCACCACGAGATCGCCACCCTCTTCGGGCGCGACGGCGCGTGGGGCACCTGGGTGCACCGGTGGACCGCCGAGGAGGGGCGGCACGGCACCGCCATCCGCGACTACCTGACGGTGACCCGCGCGGTCGACCCGGTGGCGCTGGAGCGCGCCCGGATGACGCACATGTCGGCCGGCTACCAGAACGTGCACGGCGACGAGGTGCTGCACTCGCTGGCGTACGTGTCGTTCCAGGAGTTGGCGACCCGGATCTCGCACCGCAACACCGGCCGGGCCACCGCCGACCCGACCTGCGAGGCGCTGCTGGCCCGGGTGGCGGCGGACGAGAACCTGCACATGGTCTTCTACCGCAACCTGCTGGGTGCCGCCTTCGAACTGGCTCCGGGCCAGGCCATGCGGGCCGTCGCCGACGTGCTGGCGGACTTCCAGATGCCCGGCGCCGGGATCGAGGGCTTCACCCGCAAGTCGGTGGCGATCGCCCTGGCCGGCATCTACGACCTGCGGCAGCACCGCGACGAGGTGGTCGTACCGGTGCTGCGGCAGTGGGACGTCTTCAACGTCACCGGTCTGGACGCCGACGGCGAGGCCGCCCGCGAGCAGGTCGCCCGGCACCTTGACGACCTGGAGCGGGCGGCGTCCCGCTTCGAGGAGAAGCGGGACGCCCGCGCCGCCCGTCTGGCCGCCCGCGCCTGACCTGCCGTGTCCCGGCAACACGCCGGCACTCCCGCTGGCCGTGCCGCCTCCGCTCGTACCGGCGGAGGCGGGCTGTGGCCGCGCGCCGGCCGCGACGGTGCGGTCGTGGGTGGGTCAGGCGGGCGGGGGCAGGGGGAAGAGCAGGCAGGACGAGGTGGCGTGGGCGACCAGTCGGTCCCCGGCGTCGGTGAGGCGGGCCTCGGCGAGGGCGGTGCGCCGGCCGCGTTGCAGCACCGTGCCCTCGCAGCGCAGGGTGCCGGTGGCGACGGTCACCGGGCGCAGGAACTTCACGTTCAGGTCCAGTGAGGTGTAGCCGACGCCGGCCGGCAGGGTGGTGTGCACCGCGCAGGCGGCGGCGGTGTCGAGCAGGGTGGAGATCACCCCGCCGTGGACGGTGCCGAGCGGGTTGTAGTGGAACTCCTGCGGGACCAGTTCGACCACGACCCTGCCCTCGTCGGCTTCCATCCGGGCCATGTCCATCAGGCGCATGATCGGCGGGACGTCGAGCTCGCCGTCGATCATCGCGCGGAGCAGCTCCAGGCCGCCGCGCCGGCCGACGTGCGCCGCGCCCGTCGCCGGGTCGGACCAGGAGAAGGTGCGGCTGCGGGTCGGGTTCTGCGTCTGGGTCATGGACTCAGCCTGACAGCGCGTTGCTGAGTCTGTCAATCAGACCTAGCCTGGTGGGTATGCGACCCGCAGCGCTGGACTGGTCCGTGGAGAACTGCACCATCGCCCGCGCGATGGCCATCCTCGGCGAACGGTGGACCCTGGTGGTGCTCCGCGAGGTCTTCAACGGCGTCCGTCGTTTCGACGACATGCGGGTGCGTACCGGCATCCCCCGGCAGGTGCTCACCAGCCGGCTAACCGCCCTGGTCGCGCAGGGGGTGCTCCGCCGTGCGCCGTACCAGGAGCCGGGCAGCCGGGTGCGGCACGAGTACCGGCTCACCGACAAGGGCCTCGACCTCTGGCCGGTGCTGGTGGCGGTGCTCGGCTGGGGCGACCGCTACCTGGCCGATCCGGAGGGCTCAGCGCTGTCGGTCGGACACCGGGGCTGCGACGCCGAGGTTCAGGTCATCCTGCGGTGCGCCGAGGGCCACGAGGTGAACCGGCCCCGCGACGTGGTGCCGCGACCGGGCCCGGGGGCACGCCGCCGCGCCGACTGAGCCGGGCCACCTTTCCGGTACCCGGCGCGTGGTCGGTGACCCGCCACGCGCCGGTCGGGGCGTCACCAGCCGAAGCCCTCGGCGTACGAGACGCTGGCCAGCACCGCCTGGCCGCTGGCGTTCGGGTGGAAGTAGTCCCAGGTGGAGACCTGGCTCAGGGCGAACGGGTAGCGGAACACCGCGTTGTCGTCGAAGTCGCAGTTCGGGCCGTACGCGGCGCAGGCCTGGGCGAGTTGGGTGTTGTAGTCGACCACCCGCTGCCGGACCCGGTTGCGCCGGTCCACGTCGGCCTGCTCGGTGGAGGTCGGGTTGGCCAGCATGGACGGGCAGATGCCGAACAACGACCAGGCGTTGCGGGCGTTGCCGTTGCCCTTGCCCACCTGCCAGAGCCGGTGGATGTCCGGGATGCTGATCACCGCGACCCGGGCGTCGGGCAGACCGGCCTTGAGCCGGCCGAGGGCGCTGTCGATGTTGGCCCGGAAGGTGCTCACCGGGGTCATCGCGGACTCGGAGCCGGTGCAGGCGTCGTTGGCGCCGATCAGCACCGTCACGTACCCGACGCCCTGGCTGACCGCGCTGCCGGCCTGGCCGGACAGGTCGGCGGACTTCGCCCCGGTGCGGGCGTGGTTGTGGTTGCGGCCCTGGATGGCCGGGGTGGACGCGTGGATGCGCAGGTAGTGGCTGTTGACAGCGGCGTGGTCGCCGGTGCTGAACGACCGCGAGGTGCAGTCGACGTACCACCCGCAGGCGTTGAAGCCGCGGGTGATGGAGTCACCGAGGCTGGCCATCGCGCTGGGCGGTTGGCCGGCGGCGGGGGA
>NZ_SMKF01000120.1 GCF_004348325.1 Micromonospora sp. KC213
GGGGGAGGGGACGGCGGATGGGCGACGCGGGTGTGCCGGTGGTGGTCGGTCTCGACAACGGCGGTACGAGCAACAACGCCACGGTGCTCACCGCCGACGGCCGGTTCCTCGTCGACGGCCTGCTGGAGATTCCCAGCGCGGTCGGGGCCGGCCCACAGGCGGCGATCGAGGCGCTGGCCCGCGCCCTGGACGGAGCGCTCGCGCACACCGGTGTGCCGAGGGAACTGGTGCGGGCGGTGGGGTTGGACACTCCGGGGCCGGCCAGCGCGGACGGGGTGATCTCGTCGCGCGGGTCGACGAACTTCGCCCAGCCCGCCTGGCACGGCTTCGACGTGCGTGGGGCGTTGCAGCGGCGGCTCAACCTGCCGGTGGTCTACCTCAACGACGGCAACGCCGCCGCGCTCTACGCCCACCACGTCCACTTCGGGGCGGAGGCGACGGCCCGTTCCTCGGTGTCGGCGATCGTCGGCACCGGGCTGGGAGGCGGGATCGTGGTGGACGGCCGGGTGGTCACCGGCGCGGCCGGGATGGCCGGCGAGTTCGGGCATGTGCACATCCCGTTGGCCGGGCTGCTCGCCCCGGGGCAGCCGGAGCCCCGCTGCGCCTGCGGTTTCGTCGGGGACGCGGAGAGCGTCGCGTCGCTGACCGCGATCCGACGCAACCTGTTGCCGTACTGGCTGACCCGCCATCCAGGCCACCCGCTCGCCGGGGAGCCGGCAGGTCGGGCCGCCACGCTGGTACGGGGGTACGCGGAGCGGGGTGACGAGCTGGCCCGGGAGGTCTTCGCCCAGCAGGCGGCGGCACTCGGGCGGCTGTTCACCATCGCCGCGAACCTCACCGACCCGCACGCGTACTTCGTCGGCGGCGGGGTGGTGGAGGCGCAGCCGCAGTTTCGGGACTGGTTCCTCGCCACGGTCCGCAAACACACGGTGCTGCGCGCGGAGCAGGTGGCCGTCGCCACCTTCGCCCTGGTGCCGGACCGGGACATGGCCGGTGCCCGGGGCGTGGCCATCGCGGCGCTGGAGGCCCTGCGGTCCGGGGCGGTTGCCGGGCCGGCCATGCCGACGACGTGACCAGGAGGCCCGCGTCCGGGACCGGGACGCGGACCTCCTGATCGGTTCGGGGCGGCGAGCCGCCGGCGGGTTCGTCGGTGCCGTTCAGCGCCGGGGCAAGGCGGTGGTGAAGGCGGCCCAGGCGTCCGGTGGGAAGAGCAGGACGGGGCCGGTGGGGTCCTTGGAGTCGCGGACGGCGACCAGGTCGGGCACGGTCGCCACTTCCACGCAGGCGCCCTCGTCTCCGCTGTGGCTGCTCTTGCGCCAGGCGGCCGTGGCCAAGGCCGCGCCGATCGTCGGTGTCATGTCCTACCGTCCCTTCAACATGTGCAGGAGCAGGTTGCGGCTGTCAGTCGGGCTGAGCGCGACGGTCCGCAGGTGTTCCATGATCTTGGTGCAGGTTCGTAGGTCACCCGGCCGGTCGAGGACCATCTGTCCGGCGACGGTCTCCACCGAGGCGATGAGCGGGTCTTCCGGGTCGGCGAACTCGAGGATGTGCAGCGAGCCGCGGGTGCCCCGGTGGTAGCCGGCCGACAGCGGGATGACCTGGACGGTCACGTTGGGCAGTTCGCTCATCTTGAGCAGGTGCTGCAACTGCTGTTCCATCACCGACCGGTCGCCGACCGGGCGCAGCAGCGCGCCCTCGTCGATGATCGCGTCGAAGATGGGTGGTTCGTCGTCGCTGATCCGCTGCTGCCGGTCCAGCCGGAGCTGCACCCGTTGCTCGACCTGGTCGTCGCTGAGGGTGTGGGGTCCGCCGCGCATCACGCCGCGGATGTAGTCGGCGGTCTGGAGCAGGCCCGGTACCACCGAGGGCTCGAAGTTGGCGATGCCGGTCGCTTCGGCCTCCAGGGCGATGAAGTCGATGGTGCGTCTGTCCAGCAGGTGTGAGTACGGCACCCACCAGCCGGGTTTGCGGGTGTCCTTGGCGAGCTGCACCGCGGCGGTGATCTCGTCCGGCCCGACCCCGTAGAGGCTGAGCAGCGCGCGCACGGTGGCGGGGCTGACCAGCGTCTGTGCGTTCTCGTAGCGGGACAGGGTGCTGCGGGTGCTGTTGATCTCGTCGGCGGCGGCCTCCAGCGTGAGGCCGGCCGCCTCCCGGTGGGTGCGCAGGGCGATGCCGAGCCGGCGTGCCCGAGCGGTCTTCGGAGCCATGAGTCGATGGTCGCATATGTCTCTGGGAAAGTGCGCATGAGAGAATGTCGATGAGAGTTGCATTCACGCCTGTCCACCTGTCAATCTGTGTTGGCGTCCTCACCAACGGTTGTCGTGGCGACGGCGATGGTGAGCGACCGGAGGGGATGGGGCGCGTGGCGATCGGGTTTACTCCCCCGTACCTGATCGCCACGTGCCACCGCCGCCCTCCATCGGGGAGGAAAACGTCGGATGAGGGTGGGCGGATGGCTGGGCGAGCGGCGATGACCCGGTTCCTCGTGGTGCTCACCGACGTCCGCACGGTCGAGGGGAGGGAGGTTCGCGACGAGCGGACCGCGCCCGAGCGGCGGCGACAGGTGGTCGGTGCCAACAGCCGGGAGGCCGCCGATCGGATCGCCGGCGCCTTCATGGCCCTCGGGATGGTGCGCGCCGGCCGGCAGCGGGTGAAGGTCATCGCCGTCGGGCGGGGGCGGCACGCCACCCCCGACAGCTAGGCCACGCTCCGTGTCGACGCGGATGACCGGTTGCGAAGGATGTTCTCCTCCTGCCGGGTATCGCCATCGGCCCGCCGCCACCCACAGTAAGGTCAACCGGGTGAGCGCCGCTGGCGGCTCCGCAGTCGCGTACCGAGAGGTGACCCAGTGACCACCCCAGGCAAGACCCGCGTGGCGATCGTCTTCGGCGGTCGCAGCCCCGAACACGGCATCTCCTGCGTCAGCGCCGGCAGCGTGCTCGGCGCGCTCGACCCGGACGAGTTCGAGGTGGTGCCGGTGGGCATCACCCGCCAGGGGCAGTGGGTGCTCGCCAACGGCGACCCGAACCGGCTCGCCATCCACGACCGCAGGCTGCCGGAGATCACCGCCGGGTCCGGCGCGGAACTGGTGCTGCGTGCCGACCCCACCGCAGCCGGACTGATGGTGCTCGACCCGGCCGAGGGCCCCCGCGCGCTGGCCGACGTCGACGTGGTCTTCCCCGTGCTGCACGGCGCGTACGGCGAGGACGGCACCATCCAGGGCATGCTGGAGATGGCCGACATCCCCTATGTCGGGGCGAACGTCTTCGCCTCGGCGGCGGCGATGGACAAGGAGTTCACCAAGAAGCTCTGCGCCGTCGAGGGCATCCCGGTCGGCCCGTACGCCGTGCTGCGCAGCGGCACCAACCTCAGCGAGGCCGACAAGGAGCGCCTCGGCCTGCCGGTGTTCGTCAAGCCGTCCCGGGCCGGCTCGTCCTTCGGCATCACCAAGGTCGACGACTGGTCCCAGCTCGACGCCGCCGTCGCGGCGGCCCGTGAGATCGACACCAAGGTGCTGGTCGAGGGCGCGATCGTCGGCCGGGAGGTCGAGTGCGGCGTGCTGGAGGGCGAGGCCGGCGGGGCCCCCGAAGCGTCCGTGCTCGCCGAGGTGCGGGTCGTCTCCGGCCACGACTGGTACGACTTCGAGGCCAAGTACATCGACGACTCCTGCGAGTACGACATCCCCGCCGACCTGCCCGAGCGGGTCACCCGCCGGGTGCAGGAGTACGCCACCCGGGCCTTCACCGCACTGGACTGCTCCGGCCTGGCCCGGGTCGACTTCTTCGTCACACCCGAGCTGGACGTCTACCTCAACGAGATCAACACCATGCCGGGCTTCACGTCGACCTCGATGTTCCCCCGGATGTGGGCGGCCTCCGGGCTGGAGTACCCGAAGCTGGTCAACCGGTTGATCCGAACGGCCCTGCACCGCGACGCCGGCCCCCGCTGACCGGTGTCACCGCCGGGGCTCGACCGGGGGTGCGGGCAGCCGCCGGTCAGCGCCGGCAGCCGGACGGCACCTCGCCACCGGACGGGACGGAGGCGACGATCGGGTCGGAGATCGGGGCCACCCACTGCAACGGCTGTTCGTACGCCGCGGGCACGGTGACCGTGACGGCGGTCTCCCGGTCGACGGTGGTCAGCACCATGGCCCCGCCCTCCTGCCGGCCGTACCAGCAGACGCTGTTGACCGCCCAGACGTCGGCGGTGGCGGGGACGGTCGGCTCGGCGCCGCCACAGGCCACGGTCAGCGCCGGGTCGCCGTACGCGGCGTTCTGCTCGGGACCAGCGGTCACCGGGCGCTGCCGCAGGTCGCGTACCGACTCGGGCAGCTGCGACATCAGCGCCCGGCAGATCGTGGCCGGGCGGGCGGCGAGCGCCGGGGCGGCCATTGCGACCGGGGCGCCGGACTGCGCGTGGGCCGTGGTCACGGTGGGGCTGGGCGCGGCGGCCGGGGTGTCGGGCGCGAGCCGGGCGAGGGTGAACCCGGCGACCGCGACGGTCACCGGCACCGCGACCAGGGTGGCGAGCAGCGCCGCCCGCCGGGTCGCCGGATCCCGGCCGGGCCGGTCCTCCGCCGGCTGCTCGCGCTCGACCGACGGGGAGGGGCAAGAGGTCATCCGGTCCACTTACAGCCGCACCACCGAACACGTGAGGGTGCGGGTGATACCCGGCACCATCTGCACCTTGCTGACGATCAACTTACCGAGTTCGTCGACGGTGTTCGCCTCGGTGAGCACCACCACGTCGTACGGCCCGGTGACGGCGTCGACCCGGACCACGCCGGCAAGATCCGCGATCAGGCCGGCCACGTCACGCGCCCGGCCGACCTCGGTCTGGATGAGGATGTACGCCTGTACCACGACTCGACCTCCGTCCGTCGCCGCCAGCGGGCGGCCCGAAGGGTGAAACTACCTTACGGAGCAGGGGAAACCCCTATCGGTGGCCGGTCGGACGCGGTGAGCGAGCATTGGCGAGGGTGGTCCGGACAGGAGTGAGGGGACGGGATGACGGTCGCGGGTGTCGGGGAGTTCGGGCTGATCGAGCGGGTGACGGCCCGGCTGGCGCACGGCGGGCACTGCCTGCTCGGCCCGGGTGACGACGCGGCGGTCGTGGCCGCGCCGGACCAGCGGGTGGTGGCCTCGACCGACGTGCTGGTCGAGGGGCGGCACTTTCGCCGGGACTGGTCCGGCGCGCGTGACGTCGGGCACCGGGCCGCGGCGGCCAACCTCGCCGACATCGCCGCGATGGGGGCGGTCCCCACCGCGCTGCTGGTCGCCCTCTGCATGCCGGCGGACCTGGACACCGCCTGGGCCGAAGGGCTCGCCGACGGGCTCGGGGCGGAGGCGGCCACGGTGGGTGCCGGCGTGGTGGGCGGCGACATGTCCGCCAGTCCGACGCTGACCATCGCGGTCACCGCGCTCGGTGACCTGGGCGGGCGCGACCCGGTGGTCCGCTCCGGGGCCCGGCCGGGGGACGTGCTCGCGCTGGCCGGCCGGATCGGCTGGGCAGCCGCCGGCCTGACCGTGCTGTCCCGCGGATTCCGCACCCCCCGGCTGCTGGTGGAGGCGTACCGGCGGCCGGAGGTGCCGTACCCGGCCGGGCCGCAGGCCGCCCGGCTCGGCGCCACCGCCATGATCGACGTCTCGGACGGGCTGCTGGCGGACCTGGGCCACGTGGCGGCGGCCAGCGGGGTCGGCATCGACGTACGCCGGGACGCCTTCGAGGTGCCCCGGCAGATGCGCGACGCCGCGCAGGCACTCGGGGTCGACCCGTACTCGTGGATCCTCGCCGGGGGCGACGACCACGCGTTGGCCGCGACCTTTCCCCCGGCCGTGGCGTTGCCGGCCCCGTGGCGGCCGATCGGCCGGGTGGTGCCGGGCGCGGGGGTCACCGTCGACGGCACCGGGTACGACGGCCCGACCGGCTGGGACCACTTCCGGTAACGGCCAGCCAGGGTCGTACCCTTTACCGGTGAGTCAGCTCGATATCCGCCCCCTGGCCTTCGACTCGCCGGTGGCGCAGTCGCTGATCCGCGCCACGCTGGCCGACCTGGCGCAGCGGTACGGCGGCAACGGCGACGACACGCCGGTGCACGCCGCCGAGTTCGTGCCGCCGCGGGGAGCCTTCCTGGTCGCGTACCTGGACGGTCGGCCGGTGGGCTGCGGCGGCTGGCGCGGCCACGGCGACGACACCGCGGAGTTGAAGCGGATGTACACCGACCCGGCGGCCCGGGGACGGGGGGTTGCCCGCGCGGTGCTGGCGGCGGTCGAGGAGTCCGCCCGGTACCACGGCCGCAAGCGGATCGTCCTGGAGTGCGGCGACAAGCAGCCCGAGGCGATCGCCCTGTACACCTCGGCCGGCTACGAGCCGATCCCGAACTTCGGTTTCTACGCCGACGAGCCGGGCTGCCTCTCCTTCGGGCGGGTGCTCTGATCGACCTCCCGTCCGGGCTCCCATTCGCCTGGTCCGGTGGTGGCCGGGGTGGCGGTTGTCGTCACGCGAGCTGCTGGCGGCACCCGGTGCCGAATCGCCCCAACGAGTGACGTCGGACCATGGCTACGGACAGTGGGCCGGAGGTGGAGGTCAGTGCGCCGCAGCGCCAGTGGGTGGACGGAGTCACCGACGAGAACGACAGCGCAGAAGCCGCCCGGACGGTTCCGGGCGGCTTCTGCGCTGTATGGGGTGGTCCGTGCCAGCGGACGGCGCAAGCACCGTCCGTGGTCGCGTCAGGCGCGGGTGACCTTGCCCGCCTTGATGCACGAGGTGCAGACCTGCAGCTTCTTGGTGGTGCCGCCACCGGCCGGGGTACGCACCGACTGGATGTTCGGGTTCCAGCGGCGGTTGGTCTTCTTCTTGGACCAGGGCACGTTGTGGCCGAAGCCCGGCCCCTTGCCACAGACGTCGCACACGCTAGCCACGGGATACTCCTGGGATTGATACGTTCATGAGGTCGCCAGCAGGGCGCTGCCCGGGCAACCTGGCCAGGTTACCCGATGACCCCTACCCTCGACCAACCGGCCCGGTCCGCAGGCGACGACGTGACGCCGGTCACCTTCGCCCGGCCGGCACCCGACCCGACGGTGCCGGACCCTCGGACACGCGGGCAGAGCCGGTCGACCCCGGCGCGTGTCGGTACGCGACAGTAGGCTTCTGGCCGTGCTGGACACCCTCGACGCCACCGCGGTACGCCGCTGGTGCGCGAACGGGCTCGCCGCGCTCCGGCAGCATCAGGGTGAGATCGACGAGCTGAACGTCTACCCGGTTCCCGACGGCGACACCGGCACCAACATGGTGCTCACCCTCACCTCGGCCCAGCAGGCGCTCGCGATGGACCTGGAAACCCTGCCCGAGGCCGGGCAGACCCCGCACGGGCACGCGCTGCGGCTGATGGCGCGCGGCGCGTTGCTCGGCGCGCGGGGCAACTCCGGGGTGATCCTGTCACAGATCCTGCGTGGCCTCGCCGACGCGCTCGCCGCCACCCCCACGGTCGCCGGCCGGGAGTTGGCCGGCGCGCTGCGGGCCGCCACCACGACGGCGTACGCGGCCGTCGCCCAGCCGGTGGAGGGCACGCTGCTCAGCGTCGTGGCCGCCGCCGCGACCGCAGCCGAACAGGCCGACAGCGACGACCTGGGCACCGTCGCCCGGGTGGCGGCGGGGGAGGCGGCCCGTGCCTTGGCCCGCACCCCGCAACAGTTACCCGCGCTGGCCCACGCCGGGGTCGTCGACGCCGGTGGCCGGGGGCTCTGCCTGCTGTTCGACGCGCTGGTCGAGGTCGTCACCGGGGAGAGCCCACCCCGGCCGGTGCCGATGACCCGCACGGTCCGCCCGCCGCTGACGACCGTTCGGGAGACCGGCTCCGAGGAGTACGCGTACGAGGTGCAGTTCCTTCTCGACGCCGACCACACGGCGGTGGCCCGGATGCGGGCCGAACTGGCCGCGCTCGGCGACTCGCTGGTGGTGGTCGGTGACGGCCCGTCGCCCGCGGCATCCACCACCTGGAACGTGCACGTGCACGTCAACGACATCGGCGCGGCGGTCGAGGCGGGGGTGGTGGCCGGCCGGCCGTACCGGATCTCGGTCACCCGGTTCGCCGACCAGGCGGCGCCCGCCGCGCCGGCCGCGGACGGCCGGGCGGCGGTGGTGGTCGCCGCCGGAGCGGGCCTCGCGGAGTTGTTCACCGGCGAGGGGGCCACGGTGGTGCCGGGCAACCCGTCCACCGGCGAGCTGCTGGACGCCGTCCGGGCCACCGCCGCCGCCCGGGTCGTGGTGCTGCCGAACGACCCGAACACGCAGGCCGTGGCGAGCGCCGCCGCGAAGGAGGCACACGCCCTCGGCATCAAGGTCAGCGTGGTGCCGACCCGCTCCCCGGTGCAGGCCCTCGCGGCGCTGGCCGTCCGGAACCCGAAGCGGCGCTTCGAGGACGATGTGATCGCGATGGCCGAGGCGGCGGGTGCCTGCCGGTACGCCGAGGTCTGCCACGCCAGCCGGGAGGCGCTGACCGTCGCCGGCCCGTGCCGTCCCGGCGACGTGCTCGCCCTGGTCGAGGGGGAGGTGCACCTGATCGGCGGCGACCTGGTCGACACCTGCGTCGCCGTGGTCGACCGGATGCTCGGCGGCGGCGGGGATCTGGTCACCCTGCTCACCGGCGCGGACGCCCCGGACGGCCTGGCCGAGGCCGTGCGCGCCCACGTCGGGCGGTGCTGGCCCTTCGTCGAGGTGCAGACGTATCCGGGCGGCCAACCGCACTATCCGCTCCTGGTGGGGGTCGAATGACGAGCGAGCCGTCGACCGTGGACACGCCGCTGAGGAAGCTGGTCGGCGAGCGCACGGCCAAGGCCCTGGCGAGCCACCTCGACCTGCACACCGCCGGCGACCTGGTCTACCACTTCCCGCGCCGCTACGACGAGCGCGGCGAACACACCGACATCCGTTCGCTGGACGTGGGGGAGCAGGTCACGGTGCTGGCCCAGGTGCAGCGCACCGCCGTGCGGCCGATGCGCCAACGCCGGGGCAACCTGCTGGAGGTGACCGTCGGCGACGGCTCCGGCGGGGTGCTCACCTGTACCTTCTTCGGCAACCAGGCGTGGCGGGAGCGGGAGCTGCGCCCCGGCCGCTGGGGGCTGTTCGCCGGCAAGGTCACCGAGTTCCGGGGCAAGCGGCAGCTCAACGGCCCGGAGTACGTTCTGCTCGGCGAGGGTGGCGAGGGCGAGGCGGCGGCCAACGAGGAGGTCGAGGAGTTCGCCGGGGCGCTGATCCCGGTCTACCCCGCTGCCGCCGCCGTGCCCACCTGGGTGATCGCCCGCTGCGTGCGGGTGGTGCTGGACACGTTCACCCCGCCCGACGATCCGCTGCCGGCCACCGTGCGGGCCACCCGCAACCTGGTCGGCATCGGAACCGCACTGCGGGAGATCCACCGCCCGTCCAGCAAGGAGGAACTGTACCGGGCGCGCCGCCGGCTCAAGTGGGACGAGGCGTTCGCGGTGCAGCTCACCCTGGCGCAGCGCAAGGTACGGGCGGCGGCCTGGCCGGCGAAGGCGCGGCCACCGAAGCGGGGTGGGCTGCTGGACGCGTTCGACGCCCGGCTGCCGTACGAGTTGACCCCCGGTCAGCGGGACGTGGGCGTGGAGATCGCCGCCGACCTGGCCACCGCCCACCCGATGCACCGCCTACTGCAGGGCGAGGTCGGCAGCGGCAAGACGGTCGTGGCCTTGCGGGCGATGCTCCAGGTGGTCGACGCCGGCGGGCAGGCGGCGCTGCTCGCCCCGACCGAGGTGCTCGCCGCCCAGCACCACCGGGGGATGCTGGAGCTGCTCGGCCCGCTGGCCCAGGCCGGCGAGCTGGGTGCGGCCGAGGACGCCACCCGGGTCGAACTGGTCACCGGCTCGCTCGGCGCGGCGGCCCGGCGGCGGGCGCTGGCGGAGGTCGCCGCGGGGCGGGCGGGCATCGTGCTCGGCACCCACGCGCTGCTCTACGAGGGGGTGGACTTCGCCGACCTCGGCTTGGTGGTCGTGGACGAGCAGCACCGCTTCGGTGTGGAGCAGCGCGACGCGTTGCGCGCCAAGGCCGACCAGCCGCCGCACGTGCTGGTGATGACGGCCACGCCGATCCCGCGCACGGTCGCGATGACCGTCTACGGCGACCTGGAGACCTCCACCCTCTCCCAGTTGCCGCAGGGGCGTTCGCCGATCGCCTCGCACGTGGTGCCGGCCGCCGAGAAGCCGGCCTTCCTCGACCGGGCCTGGCGCCGGCTGCGCGAGGAGGTCACCGCCGGCCACCAGGCGTACGTGGTCTGCCCGCGCATTGGTGAGGGACCGCAGAGCGACGAGGAGGCGCCCCGCGAGGACGACAGCGGTCGGCGGCCGCCGCTGGCGGTGACCGAGGTGGCGCCGCTGCTCGCCGAGGGGCCGCTGCACGGGCTGCGGATCGGTGTCCTGCACGGCAAGCTGCCCGCCGACGAGAAGGACGCCGTGATGCGCTCGTTCGCCGCCGGTGACCTGGACGTGCTGGTCGCCACCACCGTGGTCGAGGTGGGCGTCAACGTGCCCAACGCCACCGTGATGATCGTGCTGGACGCCGACCGGTTCGGCGTGTCCCAGCTGCACCAGCTGCGGGGCCGGGTCGGCCGGGGTACCGCCCCCGGGCTCTGCCTGCTGGTCACCGAGGCGGCCGAGGGCTCCTCGGCCCGCGACCGCCTGGACGCGGTCGCCTCCACCACCGACGGTTTCAAGCTGGCCGAACTCGACCTGGAACAGCGTCGCGAGGGTGACGTGCTGGGCGCCACCCAGTCGGGCCGCCGCTCGCACCTGCGGCTGCTGTCGCTGCTGCGCGACACCGACCTGATCCGCGACGCCCGCACCGAGGCGATCGCCCTGGTCGCCGACGATCCGGAGCTGGTCCGGCATCCGGCCCTGGCCGCGTCGGTCGCCGCGCTGGTCGACGAGGAACGTGCGGAGTACCTGGAAAAGGGGTGAGGGAGGACCCGGCGACGGACCGCGAGCAACGCCGAGGGCGCGCCGACCGGGTGGTCGACGCGCCCTCGGTGGTCAGGCAGGTGTCGCTCAGGCGGTGAAGCGGATCCGTCGGCGTCGCGCGACGACGAAGAGCACCACGCCGGCCGCCAGCAGGGCGAGCGCGCCCGCGGCGATGCTGCCGGCCGCCGCGCCGGTCAGCGGCAGGCCGGGCTCCTCCGGCTCGCCGCCGCCGGTGCCGCCGTCCTTGCAGTCCTCCGGCTGCTCCCAGGCCAACGGGCCACCCGAGTCCAGGTCGCCGGTGACGGTGACGGTGAGACCCTTGCCGGCCTTGAAGCTGACACTGCCGCTGCGACCGGGCTCGACGGTCAGCGTCTTGGCCTCACCCTTGTTGGGGGTGAAGGTCGAGGTCACGGTGGTGCCGTCCTCCGGGTTGCTGACCTGGAAGATCATCTGGTCGCAGGTGGACTCGTAGCTGGCCTCCGGCGTACCGACCTCGGGCTCCTGGCAGTCCTCGGGCTTCTCCCAGTCGCTGGTGAAGTCCTTCATGCCGGGCGCGGTGACGGTGACGGTCTGCGCCTGGGCCGGTGTGAGTTCGAGCTTCTCGATGGTCCGCATCGGCACGGTCACCTTCCTGGTGAAGCCGTTGCTGCCGGCCACGGTGAACGCGGCCGGCGCGTTGCCGTTGCGGTTGACCAGGGTCAGCTCGACGCCGCCGTCGCAGTCGGCGGAGGCGATCACCTCGGGGGTCGCCACGCAGGTGCCGGAGCCGCCGTTGTACCAGGCATTCGGGCCCTTGGAGCGGGAACCGATGCCCTTGGGGCTGCCGACCTTGCGGTCGCCGTACCGCTCACTGGTCTCGGTCAGCGGGTCGATGATCGTGCTGCCGAAGACGAAGTCGACCTGGGTGTAGCAGGTGGGCACCTCGACCTGGAACGTGAGGGTGGACACGCCCAGCTCACCCTCGGCCACCCCGGTGAACTTGTTGACCGAGCTGGCCAGCACGTACTGCGGCAGGGCGAACTTGGCCGACGGGGCCACGTACGACACCAGGGCCAGTTCCTGCTCCTCGCCCACGCAGAGCGGGCCGTTGGTGAGGGTGATCGAGGCCTCGCCCTTCGGGCCGTCGAAGGTGTGCGTGTAGCGCGCGTCGTCGGCCTTGACGCAGTTCGGCGCGGAGCCCTTCGACTTGCCGGCGGCGGCGCTGCCGGTCGGGGAGGCCGACGGCGAGGGGGACGGCTTGGTGGCGACCGCCGGTGCGGTGAAGGCGAGCGCCGTGGCCAGGCCGGCCAGCGCGGCGGCGGCCACGACGAGCGGTCGCCGTGGGGAGGGCTGGGGACGGATCACGCGTACTCCCGGGGTGAAAAGCGTCAGGGGCGCGGCGCGTGGGATGGCGGCGGCTGGTCGCGGTCGCGCGCCTGCGCCCCGCGACGGCGCCTCCCCGCGCCACGTGGCCGGCGTACGAGGCCGGCACCCGGCCGACCCTAGTGGGCCGGTCGTCGGCCCGACAGTCCACATGTTTCCCTAAACATCTTGTTATGTATCTGAGATCATTGATCAACCGAGTGTGATCATCTGGTGGCCCGGTGGACACCCGCCGTGTCGGTGGCACCGCCGGGATCGTCGCGTAGCGTCAGCGGCATGAGAGGGGACAGACCGTGACCCGGATCGTGGCCGGCACCTTCGGCGGGCGGCGGATCGCCGCCCCGCCCGGCGCCGGTACCCGCCCCACCTCCGACCGGGTGCGGGAGGCGCTGTTCAGTGCCGTGCAGGCCGAGGTGGACCTGGTCGGTGCGCGCTTCGCCGACCTGTACGCCGGCTCCGGCGCGGTGGGCCTGGAGGCGCTCTCCCGGGGTGCCGAGCACGTGCTGCTGGTCGAGTCCGACGCGCGGGCCGCCCGGGTGATCCGGGAGAACGTCGCCGCCCTCCGGGCCGGCTCCGCCGTCCGGCTGGTCACCGGCCGGGTGGCCGGCGTGCTGGCGGCCGGTCCCGGTGACCAGCCGTACGACGTGGTCTTCGCCGACCCGCCGTACGCGACACCGGATGCGGAGATCACCGAGCTGCTGACCGCGCTGGTGCGGCACGACTGGCTGGCCCCCGACGCCCTGGTGGTGGTGGAGCGCTCCAGCCGGACCGGGCCGGTCGCCTGGGTGCAGGGCGTCACCGCCGAGCGCAGTCGGCGCTACGGCGAGACCACCCTTTGGTACGGTCGCCGATCATGAGACGTGCGGTGTGTCCCGGCTCGTTCGACCCGGTCACCAACGGGCACCTCGACATCGTCGGACGGGCCAGCCGGCTCTTCGACGAGGTGATCGTCGGCGTGCTGGTGAACCAGTCGAAAAGCGGCCTGTTCACCGTCGATGAGCGGATCGACATGCTTCGCGAGGTGACCGCCTCGTACGACAACGTCCGGGTCGAATCCTTCCGCGGCCTGCTGGTCGACTTCTGCCGGGCGCAGGAGGCCAGCGTGCTGATCAAGGGACTGCGGGCGGTCAGCGACTTCGACTACGAGTTGCAGATGGCGCAGATGAACATCGGCCTGGCCGGGGTGGAGACGCTGTTCATGCCCACCAACCCGCTCTACTCCTTCATCTCCTCGAGTCTGATCAAGGACGTGGCGAAGTGGGGCGGGGACATCTCCGCCCACGTGCCCGACCGGGTCCGGGCCGAACTCGAGGCCCGCATCGGGCCGGAGTCCCGCAGATGAATCCGTCCCCACCGCCGCCGGGCGACGCGCGACGCGCCGGACCGGGGTGGATGGGGCGGGGGTGGCCGGCACACGACATCATGTGTGCAGCGGGAAACCGGCCGGAGCCCGCAGCATGTAGGTCGGCCGACGGACGACAGGAGTGAGGTACCGGTGGACCCGCTCGATCGCATCGACGAACTGATCGCCATGGTGGAGCAGGCCCGCTCCGTCCCGATGTCACGGAACAACTGCATGGTCGACCGGGGCGAGATGATCGCGGCCCTGGACGAGTTGCGCGCCGAACTCCCCGCCGACCTGCGCCGGGCCGCCGCCCTCCTGGAGGAGCGGGACAAGATCATGGAGGCCGGCAAGCGCGAGGCCGACCGGATCATCAGCGAGGGTGAGGCGGAACACGCCCGCCTCGTCTCGGTGAACGAGATCACGGTCTCCGCCGAGCACGAGGGTGCCCGGATCATCGCGGAGGCCCGGGCCGAGGCGCAGCGGCTGCGCGAGGAGGTCGACGACTACGTCGACACCGCGCTGGCGAACTTCGAGCAGTTCCTGACCCGGGCGCTGGCCTCGATCGAGCGTGGCCGGGACAAGATGCACGCGCTGCGGGAGATCGGCACCTTCGGTGGGGACGAGGCCGAACGCCCGCTACCCTTCTGAACGACACCTCACCAGCCGACATGCCGGCCAGGGGCGTCGCCCCGGTTCGACGGTGCGGCGGTCGCCCAGGTAACCTTCTTTGTCGGCCTCTCACCGGCCGGAGTCTGACTATGCCCAAACACTCGCCATCGAACCTCGACCCCAGGTCGCCGCTGGTCCTCGACACGAGGGACCTGCCGCGTCGGCCTGGCGCGATGCGTACGGTCAAGCGGGTCGTTCCGGCACCGGCGGACCTCGGCGTGGAGTTGATCGGCGTGCCGGAGGGCGCGGATCTCGACCTCGACCTGAGGTTGGAGTCGGTGTCCGAGGGCGTACTCGTCTCCGGGACCGTCACCGGTCCCATCCGGGGCGAGTGCGGCCGCTGCCTGCGCCAGATCAACGACTCGGTGGCCGTGCCCGTCCAGGAGCTGTACGCGTACGAAAACAGCGCCACGGACGACACGACCGACGAGGACGAGGTGGGCCGGATGCAGGGCGATCTGATCGACCTGGAGCCGGCGCTGCGGGACGCGGTGGTGCTGACGCTGCCGACGAACCCGCTCTGCCGGGAGGACTGCCCAGGCCTGTGCCCCGAGTGCGGGGTGCACTGGGACGATCTGCCGGCCGACCACAGCCACCAGCAGATCGACCCGCGTTGGGCGGGCCTGTCGCAACTGAACCGTACAGAGGAGTAGGAACCGTGGCCGTCCCGAAGCGCAAGATGTCGCGCAGCAACACCCGGTCCCGCCGGGCGAACTGGAAGGCGGCCGTGGTCGCGACCGTGGCCTGCCCGCAGTGCAAGTCGGCGAAGCTGCCGCACGCCGCGTGCTCCGTCTGCGGCACGTACAACGGCCGCCAGGTTCTCGAGGTCTGAGGTCTGGACGCCGAGTGACGCCCCCGACCACGGGTCGGGTGGCGCGCGCACCCTGGCGATCGCCCGGTGCCCCGGCTCCCTCCGGTGCCGGTCGGTCCACCCCGGCCGGCACCGGTGCGGAGCCGGGCACCGCGCGGATCGCCGTTGACCTCCTCGGCGGGGACGACGCCCCCGCCGTCGTGGTTGACGGCGCTCTGCGAGCCGTACGCGCCGATCCGGACCTGCACCTGCTGCTCGTCGGCCCGACCGAGGTCGCGGTCGCGGTGACCGCTGCGCTGACCCCGGCGCAGCGTGCCCGGGTCGCCGTCCGTGCGGCCCGTGCCGTGCCCGGACCGGCGCACCACGCGCCGCGTGCCGACAGCACCGTCCGGGCCGCGGTCGCCGCCGTCCGCGACGGCACCGCCGACGCCCTCGTCTCCGCCGGCTCGACCGGCGCCACCGTCACCGCCGCGGCCCTGGGCCTCGGCCGGTGGCAGGACGTCCGGCAGCCGGCCCTGGTGGCCACACTGCCCGCCGTCTCCGGCCCGGTGGTGCTGCTCGACGTCGGCGGCTCCCTGGAACCCCGCCCCGCCACCCTGGTCCGGCACGCCCTGCTCGGTGCCGCCTACGCCGCCGTCGCGCACGCCGTCGCCGCCCCCCGGGTGGGACTGCTCTCCGTCGGGACGGAGGCCGGCAAGGGCGACCGCCCGCGGCGGGCCGCCGACCCCCAGCTCGCCGCCGCGCGGCTGCCGTGCGGCGCGCGCTACGTCGGCCTGGTCGAGGGGTACGACGTGGCGACCGGCGCCCGCGCCGACGTGGTGGTCACCGACGGGTTCACCGGCAACGTGCTGCTCAAGGCGATCGAGGGCGCGTACACGATGGCGGGTGGTCCGCCGGTCGGCGGCGGCACGCCCCGCGCGGCGGCCCTGCTCGGCGTGGCCGGCACCGTGGTGGTCTGCCACGGCGCCGCCGAGGCCGACGACGTCGCCTCCGGGATCGCCCTCGCCGCGCACCTGTGGCGGCGGGGCACCACCGACCGGGTCCGGGCGCTGCTCGACGGCGCTGCCCAGCATCCACCGCCCAGTGACAGCAACGACACCGAGGTAACGGCATGACGAACGACAAGCGGCGGCGTGCTCCCGTCGGTCACCTGGAGGCGGCGTTCGGTGTGACGCTCGACCCCGAACTGTTGGAGCGGGCGCTGACCCACCGCTCGTACGCGTACGAGAACGGCGGCCTGCCCACCAACGAGCGGCTGGAGTTCCTCGGCGACTCGGTGCTCGGCGTGGTGATCACCACCGCCCTCTTCCGCAATCACCCGGACCTGCCCGAGGGGCAGCTCGCCAAACTGCGGGCCAGCGTGGTCAACATGCGCGCCCTGGCCGACGTGGCCCGTGGCCTGGGGCCGGACGGGCTGGGGGCGTACCTGCTGCTGGGCAAGGGTGAGGAGGCCACCGGCGGCCGGAACAAGGCGAGCATCCTCGCCGACACCCTGGAGGCGCTGCTCGGCGCGATCTACCTGCAGTACGGCCTGGACACCGCCGCTCAGGTCGTCCACCGGCTGTTCGACCCGGTGATGGCCGAGTCCGCCGGCCGGGGGGCCGCACTGGACTGGAAGACCAGCCTGCAGGAGCTGACCGCCGCGCTGGGACTGGGCGTCCCCGAGTACCGGATCGAGGGCACCGGCCCGGACCACCTCAAGACCTTCACCGCCTGGGTGGTGGTAGCCGGCAACCGCTACGGCGGGGCCGAGGGGCGCAGCAAGAAGGAGGCCGAGCAGCGGGCCGCCGAGGCGGCCTGGCGGGAGTTGACCGAGCAGGCCGAGAGGGAGCAGGCGGCCCTGGTCGCGGCGGAATCCGAGCCGGCGGAATCCGAGCCGGCCGTGGCGCGATCCGAGCCGCCCGCGGTGGCTGAGCCGGCCCCGGTCGCCGTCGAGCCGCCCGCTGGCCCCGCCGGGGCGGGTCTGGGCCGTGCCTGAGCTGCCCGAGGTCGAGACGGTCCGGCAGGGCCTGGCCCGGTGGGTCACCGGCCGGCGGATCGCCTCGGTACAGGTGCGCCACCCGCGCGCGATACGCCGGCACGCTGCGGGCGCCACGCACTTCGCCGACGTGCTCGCCGGCCGCACCGTCACCGGCGTACGCCGCCGGGGCAAGTACCTCTGGCTGCCGCTGGACAGCGGCGACGCGATGGTCGGTCACCTCGGCATGTCCGGCCAACTGCTGCTACAGCCGATCGACGCGGCCGACGAGTTGCACCTGCGGGTCCGGTTCCGGTTCGCCGACGACGGCCCCGAGCTGCGTTTCGTCGACCAACGCACGTTCGGCGGGCTGTCGGTCAGCGAGAGCGGCGCGGAGCTGCCCGCCGAGATCGCGCACATCGCCCGGGACCCGATGGACGAGGAGTTCTCCGACGCCGGGTTCGTGACCGCACTGCGTCGGCGGCGTACCGAGGTGAAGCGGGCGCTGCTCGACCAGACCCTGATTTCCGGGGTGGGCAACATCTACGCCGACGAGGCGCTGTGGCGGGCGAGGCTGCACGGGGCGCGCCCCACCGGCGCGGTGACCGCCCCGGCCGCCACCCGCCTGCTCGGCCACGTCCGGGACGTGTTGGGTGAGGCGATCCAGCAGGGCGGCACCAGCTTCGACGCCCTGTACGTCAACGTCAACGGCGAGAGCGGCTACTTCGACCGGTCGCTGAACGTCTACGGCCGGGAGGGTGCGCCCTGCCGGCGCTGCGGCACGCCGATCCGGCGGGAGGCGTTCATGAACCGGTCATCGTACAGCTGCCCGCGCTGCCAGCCCCGGCCCCGGTCGGCACCGCGCGGGTGAGCTCCGGCCCGTCGCCCGGGCGGGGGT
>NZ_SMKF01000121.1 GCF_004348325.1 Micromonospora sp. KC213
GGACGGTGGGGGCGGAGTGCCAGGCACGCCGCCCCCACCGCGGGGTGGAACCGGTCAGTCGTCGGTGAAGTTGCCGACCTGGGCGCCCGTTGCGGAGGCGTCGCTGGTGGAGCCGCCGGCCGGGGTACTCAGGCCACCCGTGGTGGCGTCGCCCGTGGTGGTCGGGGCCACCTTGCCGGGATGCCGTTCCGGCTGGCGGGCCAAGCGGCGAACGCTCGCCGGTCCGGCGGTGCCGCCGGTGGTGGTGATCGCGCCCTGACCCCGGGTCGGGCCACCGTCGCGCAGCACCGTCGGGTCGACCGGCGCGTGGGCCGGATCGTCCGGGTCCTCCTCCTGGATCACCCGCTGCACGTCCGTCTGCGGCGTCGTCACCTCGTCCAGCGCGCCCTCGCCGTACACACCGGCGGTGAGCCGTTCCTCGGCCAGACGGGTCGACTCCCGCATCCTGTCGTCGTCACGCACGTCCATCACCTCACAGAGCTGGCGTAACCCACAGGCTGCCCGCTGAGGCCGCGGGCAAACCAGCAGGCAAGCCGGCGTCAGGGCACGGACCGGACATTCGGCCCCGGCCGGGAGCCGGATCCGGGCGGCCCGTCCGCCCTCCCGGATCCCGTGGGCCGGCGGGCGTTACCTCCTCAGGGGGCTCGGGTAGACCCCGGGTGGCCTCGCCAAGTACGCGAACCGTGCCGTGGCCGAAACGCGGTAGCGGGGCGAGATCGCAGGTACTCATCAAATCCTGAGGAGGACCAGATGAGCACGCAGGCTGCATCCACCAGGCCGATGAACCGCCAGACGGAGATGGCCATGCAGGAGGCGCCGACCCGTCCGATGCCGATGATGCAGGACGGCCATCGGCAGCCGGCGCCGGCACCCGGCACCGAGACCAAGCACTCCTTCCTGACCACGGAGTTCTGGATCTACGCTGCCGCGGTGGCCGCCGTGGCGATCGCCGCGTTCTGGCGCGGACCGGCCACCAACGGGTTGAACCTGAACAACCCGAGCCAGGCGTGGTTCTTCATCACCCTGCTCACCCTGGGCTACCTGGGTAGCCGTGGCCTGGCCAAGGCCGGTAGCGGGCACCGCTCGCACGAGGAGCGGGCCAAGCGCCGTTGACAACCGATCGAGGGGCCTTCCGGGACACACCCGGAAGGCCCCTCGTCGTGGTCCTAGTCCTCGGCGAAGTCGCCCTCGAAGACGTCCTCGATCATCTCTCCGGCGACCATGCCGCCGGCGACGCCGAGCGCCGCCCCGGCGACCATGCCGCCCATCCCCGGCCCCCGGCCGTGGCCGTGCGGGTGGCCGCCGAAGCCCTGGGCGCGCAGGCCGCCGTAGCGGGAGGTGGTCTCACGCAGCCAGCCGTCGACCACCGCCGTCCAGTCCAGCCGGTCGGCGTCGGCGTGCGACACCTGGTAGTGACCGAAGACGTCGTGCCCGGCGCTGAGGAACCCGCCGCGCTTGTCGCACTCCAACACCACGTCCACGCCGTGCGGACTGGTCACGAAGCTCAGCTCGACCTCGTTGATGGTCTGGGCGTACTGCGGTGCGGCGAAGAACTCGATCTCCTGGTAGAACGGCAGCGTCTGCTGGGTGCCTCGGATGTGGCCGCGCTCCAGGTCGGCGTGCTTGAACCGGAAACCGAGCCGCTGGAACGCCTCGAGGATCCGCTCGTGCACCGGCAACGGGTGGATGTTGACCTGGTCCAGGTCGCTCTTGTCGACCGCCCGGGCGATCGCCAGCTCGGTACGCAGCCCCATCGTCATGCCGGGCAGGCGGTGGCCGTACACGTCGGTGACCGGGGTCTCCCACGGCACCGGCAGCTGGAACGGGATCGACAGCTGCTGCTTCGGCGCGAGCTGGAGCGGGCCGCTGACCGTCGCCCGCTGGAACTCCATGACGCCGGCGTACTCGGTGTCGCCGCCCTCGATCTCGACCCGGGTGACCAGCGCGACGGTGACCTGCTCGATGCTCGCCGCGGCTTCCCCGCCGACGAGGTTGACCTGACCCTCAAGAGTCAGCCCGGGCCGGGTGTTCGGGTTGGCCAGCACGGTGTCGACGCTGGGCCCACCCACGCCGAACGCGCTCAGCATCTTCTTGAAGACCATCGGAACTCCCGCTTCACGGTAGACGCACTCCACCGTGGAGCGCGACACGGCTACCGGGGCACCCTAACCGGAGCGGCTGTGAAATCGCTGTAAGCAGCCCCGACGCGGGAATCAGTCGTCGACGCCCACCACGATGAGCTCCCCCACCTGCTCGCCGATCTGGCGACGGCCGTCCGACGGCAACCGCGCGTCGGTGATCAACACGTCGGCCTGCTCCAGCGGAGCGATGGTGGCGATGCCGATCGTCTCCCACTTGGTGTGATCGGCGAGGACGACCAGCCTGCGGGCCGCGCCGATCAGACGACGGTTGACCGCCGCCTCCAGCAGGTTCGGCGTGGTGAAACCGGTGCGCGGACTCATCCCGTGCACGCCGAGGAAGAGCACGTCGACGTTGAGCGAGCCGATCGCCGCCTCGGCCACCGGCCCGGTCAACGCGTCCGACGGGGTACGGATGCCGCCGGTCAGCACCACCGTCTGGTCGGGACGTGGGTTCTGGTAGAGCAGGTCGGCGACCGGGATCGAGTTGGTCACCACGGTCAGTCCGCGTACGTCGGCCAGCCGGGTGGCCAGGGCGGCGGTGGTCGTACCGGCGGACAGGGCGACCGCCATGCCGGGCTCGACCAGGCTCGCGGCCCGCTGCGCGATGGCGCGTTTCTCCGTCTGCTGACGGATCGACTTGGCGGCGAACCCGGGCTCCTCGGCGGAGCCCGGGCCGGCCAGGGTGGCGCCGCCGTGCACCTTGTCGACCAGGCCCCGCTCGGCCAACACCTCCAGATCCCGCCGGATCGTCATGTCGGAGACCCCGAAGCGGCTGACCAGGTGGCTGACGCGCACGCCGCCACGCTGGCGGATCAGCTCCAGGATGGCGCTCTGCCGTTGCTGGGCGAGCATCGAACCTCCCAACCGAGCGTACGGGAAACGGTACGGACAGCTCAGGAACCGGCCGGCGGTTCCGGCTCAACCGGCGGGACCGCTTCCACCGCCGCTTCCTCACGGACCACGGCCACCTCGCCGGCCGGCAGCAGCAGCTCGCCCCGGCAGGACGTTCCGGTGATCAGGTCGGTGCCGGTGACCTCGAGCCGCGCCTCGGCGTCGGTGTGGTTGATGACGAAGAGCCAGGACGCGTCCGCACCCCGCCGGCGTACCACCTCGACGCCGGTGGGTGCCCCCGCCGGCGGACGCGCGCCGGACTCGGCGAGCAGACGGGCCACCAGACGGTCGGTGGCCGCGCCGTCCAGCCGGGTGGCCGCGTACCAGGCCGTGCCCGCGCCGACGCGGTGCCGGGTCAGGGCCGCCACACCGGGAAGCGGGCCGTCGACGTACGAGGCGAGCACCTCGGCCCCCTCCGGGTGCAGCCACTCGGTCCACACGTCGGCGACCGAACCGTCGTCGAGGTTGACCCGCTCGCCCTCACGCAGCGGGAAGAACTCCTCGGTACGCACGCCCAGCAGCTCGCGGAACGCGCCCGGGTAGCCGCCGAGCCGGATGTGGTCGTGCTCGTCGACGATCCCGCTGAAGTAGGTCACCAGCGCGGTGCCGCCGGCCTCGACGTACCGGCGCAGCGCCGCCGCGTCGTCGTCGCGGACCAGGTACAGCGTGGGGGCCAGGACAAGCTTGTAGCCGCCGAGGTCGGTCGACGGGTGCACCACGTCGGTGGTGACGCCGGCCCGCCAGAGCGCGTCGTAGAGGGCCTTGAGCCGGTCGGTGTAGGTGACGTCGACGCTGGGGTGCGAGTCCAGCTCGACGCCCCACCACGCCTCCCAGTCGAAGAGGATGGCCACCTCCGCCTCGACCCGGCTGCCCCGCACCTCGGCGAGCGCCTTCAGGTCGGCACCGAGCCGGCAGACCTCGCGGAACACCTTCGTGTCCGCGCCGGCGTGGGGCACCAGCGCGGAGTGGTACTTCTCCGCGCCCGCCCGGGAAGCCCGCCACTGGAAGAAGAGCACCCCGTCGGCGCCCCGGGCGACATGGGCGAGGCTGTTGCGGCGTAGCTGGCCGGGGGTCTTGGCGAGGTTGCGTGGCTGCCAGTTCACGGCGCTGGTGGAGTGCTCCATGAGCAGCCAGGGCGCCCCACCGGCGACGCCCCGGGTGTGGTCGGCGGCGAACGCCAGCCCGAGGTGCGACTGCGGGTCGGCGGCGGTCAGGTAGTGGTCGTTGGAGACCAGGTCCACGTCCGCGGCCCAGGACCGGTAGTCCATGTACTTCACGCCGGTGCCGATCATGAAGTTCGTGGTGACGGGCTGCGAGACCACCCGCTTGAGCAGGTCGCGCTCGGCGCGCAGCTGGGCGCGCAGCTCGTCGGAGGAGAAGCGCAGGAAGTCCAGCTGTTGGGTGGGGTTGGCGTAGGTCGGCGCGGTCCGTGGCGGGTTGATCTCGGCCCAGTCGTAGTAGCGCTGGCTCCAGAAGCTGGTGCCCCAGGCCGCGTTGAGGGCGTCCAGGTCGCCGTAGCGTTCCCGCAGCCAGCCCCGGAACGCCTCGGCGGTCACGTCGCAGTAGCAGTGCACGTTGTGGCAGCCCAGCTCGTTGGAGACGTGCCACATCACCACGGCGGGGTGCTCGGCGTACCGGGTGGCCACGGCCTCTACCAGGGCGAGCGAACGCTCGCGGAAGATCGGGGAGCTGGGGCAGTACGCCTGCCGTCCGCCGGGCCACAGGATCGTCCCGTCGGCGGTACGGGGCAGTGTCTCGGGGTGCCGTCGGGCCAGCCACGGGGGTGGGCTGGCGGTGGCGGTGGCCAGGTCGACGTTGATTCCGCCGTCGTGCAGGACGTCGAGCGCCCGGTCCAGCCAGCCGAACTCGTAGCGTCCGGGGGCCGGCTCGAGCAGGGCCCAGGAGAAGATCCCGACGGAGACCAGGTCGACCCCGGCCTGGCGCATGAGCGCCACGTCCTGCGCCCAGACCTCCTCGGGCCACTGTTCGGGGTTGTAGTCCGCGCCGTAGTAGATGCCGTCGCCCTGCCAGCTGCCGTGTTGCCCCATGAGAGCAGAGCGTGCCGGGCCGGGACCACCAAGTCAACACTTTCCAACATAGCCGAAGTTTCCAACGTTTACCGCTGAGGCCCCGTTTGGAAACACTGCGGTATCGATCCCGACCTGCCCTCTTGACAGCGCGCCGGTGAGGGGTAGCTTCAAGCGCCACCGGCACTTCGTGTTTGCCAATGTTGGATCGCGATGGATCCATGTTGGCAATCCGGACACCGGCCCCACCTCTGACAACCCCTTGGGCGCAGCACCTCTTCATCCGCAGGAGGCACCATGTCCCGTCCACGCACCGAGGCCGAGTACCTGGCCCGGCTCGTTCCGCCATCCGTCGCCGGCATCGGGCGACGCCGTCTGCTCGCCGGCGCGGCCGGCGCGGGCGCACTGCTCGGCACCGGCGCGCTCGCCGGCTGCGGCTCCGATTCGGGCTCCGGCTCCGGTTCGGGCAGCAAGACCGTCTCGCTCGGCTCGAACCAGTCCGACCCGAACCCGAAGGCGGTCATCGCCAAGGTGATGGACGGGTTCAAGACCTCGACCGGCATCGAGGCCCAGATCAACACGGTGGACCACAACACCTACCAGGAGAACATCAACAACTACCTGCAGGGCAAGCCGGACGACGTGTTCATGTGGTTCGCCGGCTACCGGATGCGGTTCTTCGCCAACAAGGGCCTGGCCGGTGACCTGACCGAGACGTGGGGCAAGCTCTCCGGCTACTCCGACGCCTTCAAGAAGGCGTCCACCGGCGACGACGGCAAGCAGTACTTCGTGCCGACCTCGTACTACCCGTGGGCGATGTTCTACCGCAAGTCGGTGTGGGAGCAGCGGGGCTACCAGGTGCCGAAGACGCTCGACGAGCTCAACACCCTCGGCGCGCAGATGAAGAAGGACGGGCTGAACCCGATCGCCTTCGCCGACAAGGACGGCTGGCCGGCGATGGGCACCTTCGACGTCCTCAACCTGCGGATCAACGGCTACCAGTTCCACGTCGACCTGATGGCCGGCAAGGAGACCTGGACCTCCGACAAGGTCAAGAAGGTCTTCGACACCTGGAAGGGGCTGCTCCCGCTGCACCAGCCCGACAGTCTGGGCCGGACCTGGCAGGAGGCCGCCCAGTCGCTGCAGCAGAAGAAGTCGGGCATGTACCTGCTCGGCCTCTTCGTCGCCCAGCAGTTCGGCAACGACGAGCAGAACGACATCGACTTCTTCACCTTCCCGGAGATCGACCCGGCGATCGGGGCGAAGGCCCTGGACGCGCCGATCGACGGCTACATGATGGCCCGCAAGCCGAAGTCCGAGGCGAACGCCAGGAAGCTGCTGGAGTACGTGGGCTCGAAGGACGCCGCGAACATCACGGTGAAGAACGACCCGAGCACCCTGGTCGCCAACAGCGGGGCCGACACCAGCGGCTACACCGCGCTGCAGAAGAAGGCCGCCGAACTGGTCGGCTCGGCCACCGAGATCGCGCAGTTCCTGGACCGGGACACCCGGCCCGACTTCGCCTCCACCGTGATCATCCCGGCCTTCCAGCAGTTCATCAAGAACCCGAACGACATCGACGGGCTGGTCAACAGCATCGAGAACCAGAAGAAGTCGATCTTCTCCAGCTGACGGCGAGAGGGGGAGGACAATCATGTCCGACCTGCCCCTGATCCAAGCGGATCGCGCCGTGCCGTCACCGGCTTCGACCGCCACCTTCACCGGTGGCGGTCGCGGCCGCCGGCTACGGCTCCTGTCCCGCACCGACCGCGTGGTGATCACGCTGATGGTGCTCGTACCACTGCTGATCGTGGTCGGCCTGGTCTGGCTGCCGGCGCTGGCCACCGTGGCGCTCTCCGGCACCAACTGGGACGGCATCGGCCCCCTCAGCGAGATCACGTGGGTGGGCGGCCGCAACTACTCGGATGTGATCCACAACTATCCGCCGTTCCAGCCGGCGATCCACAACAACCTGCTCTGGCTGGCGGCGCTGTTCGTGGTGGCCACCCCGCTGGGCATGTTCCTGGCCGTCCTGCTCGACAAGGAGATCCGCGGTAGCCGGTTCTACCAGACCGCGCTCTACCTGCCGGTGGTGCTGTCGCTGGCCCTGATCGGGTTCGTCTGGCAGCTCATCTACTCCCGCGACCAGGGTCTGCTCAACGCCGTGCTCGGCACCAGCACCGACTGGTACGGCGACCCGGACGTCAACATCTGGGCGGTGCTCGTCGCCGCCGGCTGGCGGCACGTCGGCTACATCATGCTGCTCTACCTGGCCGGGCTCAAGGGCGTCGATCCGTCGCTGCGCGAGGCGGCCTCGGTCGACGGCGCCTCGGAGACCAGTACCTTCTTCCGGGTGGTGTTCCCGGTGATGCGGCCCATCAACATCATCGTGCTGGTGGTGACGGTGATCGAGTCGCTGCGGGCGTTCGACCTGGTCTGGGTCATCAACAAGGGCCGCAACGGGTTGGAGCTGATCTCCGCCCTGGTGACCTCGAACGTGGTGGGCGAGGCGAGCCGGATCGGCTTCGGTTCGGCGTTGGCGACGATCATGCTGATGATCTCGCTGATCTTCATCACCGCCTACCTGGCCGTCGTCATGAGGGAGGACCGGCGATGAACACCGCGACCATGGCCCGCAAGCCTACGGCCGGTACGCCGGCCCCCCGCCGCGCGCCGCTGCGACCGGCCCGGGTGGTGCTGCACCTGTTCCTGGGCGCGATCGCGATCGGTTGGCTCTTCCCGATCCTCTGGGCGGTGCTGACCTCGCTGCGGTCGTACGAGTACACCGCCATCCACGGTTATGTGTCGTTCGGCGGCTGGACGTTCGACAACTACGTCACCGCCTGGCAGTCCGCCGAGTTCGGCCAGCACTTCATGAACTCGGTCTACATCACCGTCCCGGCGGTGCTGCTGACCCTCTTCCTGGCCTCCTGCGTGGCCTTCGTGATCGCCCGGTTCAGCTGGAAGCTCAACATCGTCCTGCTCGGCCTCTTCACCGCGGCGAACCTGCTGCCGCAGCAGGCGTTGCTGATCCCGCTGTTCCGGATCTTCACCGAGGTGCCGCTGCCGTTGTTCATGAGCGACTCGGAGTTGCTCTACGACAGCTACTGGGGGCTGATCCTGGTCAACGTGGCCTTCCAGTGTGGTTTCTGCGTCTTCGTGCTGAGCAACTACATGAAGGCGCTGCCCCGCGAGCTGTACGAGGCGTCGATGGTCGACGGCGCCAGCATCTGGCGGCAGTACTGGCAGGTGACGATGCCGCTGTGCCGGCCGGCGCTGGCCGCGCTGGCCACCCTGGAGGTGACCTGGATCTACAACGAGTTCTTCTGGGCCACCGTGCTCATGCGCACCGGTGACAAGTTCCCGGTGACCAGCTCGCTGAACAACCTGCGCGGCGAGTTCTTCACCGACAACAACCTCGTCTCGGCCGGCTCGGTGCTGGTCGCCATTCCCACCCTGGTCGTCTTCTTCCTGTTGCAGAAGCAGTTCGTCCGCGGTCTGACCCTGGGAGCTTCCAAGGGATGACATTCGTCCACCTGCGCCGCGCGCGGACCAGCCTGGTGCTGGACGCGCGCGGCTCCGGCCTGCCCCGGGTGCTGCACTGGGGCAGCGACCTGGGCCCGCTGTCCGCCGCCGACCTGGCCGACCTGGCCGCCGTGACCGTTCCGCCGGTGCCGCCCAGCACCTTCGACCAGCCTTGCGTGCTGTCGCTGCTGCCCGAGGCGAGCGCCGGCTGGGGTGGTCGCCCCGGGCTGGCCGGCCACCGCGACGGCCGCGACTGGTCGACCGCCTTCCGCCTCGACGCCGTCGACGTGGACGACGCCGGCCCCGACCCGGGTCCGGTGGCCCGGAACGGGGACGCGGTGGGCGCACCCGACGGGACGCGGGACGACGGCGCCGCGCGGGTGACCGTGCGGGCCGCGGACCCGGCCGCCGGGTTGTCGCTCACCATCGAGCTGACCCTCGACCCCACGGGGCTGCTGACGCTGCGGCACCGGCTGCGCAACGACGGCGACTCCGCCTACGAGTTGCGCGAGTTGACGCCGGTGCTGCCGGTGCCGGCGGTCGCCACCGAACTGCTCGACCTCACCGGCCGCTGGTGCCGGGAACGCGCCCCGCAGCGGCACCCGTGGCCGATCGGCGCCTGGGTGCGCGAGGGCCGGCACGGCCGGACCGGACACGACGCGACGCTGCTGCTGGTGGCGGGCACCGCCGGTTTCGGGTTCGGCCACGGCGAGCTGTGGGCGGTACACACCGCCTGGAGCGGCAACCACGTCACTGTCGCCGAGCGCCAGCCCACCGGCGACGCCACCCTCGGCGGCGGCGAGCTGCTCGCCCCCGGCGAGATCATGCTGGGACCCGGCGAGGAGTACGCCACCCCGCTGCTGTACGCCGTGCACTCGGCCACCGGGCTGGACGGCCTCAGCGACGTGCTCCACACCCACCTGCGGTCCCGCCCCGAACACCCACGGACCCCTCGACCGGTCACCCTCAACGTCTGGGAGGCCGTCTACTTCGACCACGACCTCACCCGGCTCACCGCCCTGGCCGACCGGGCCGCCGAGGTGGGCGTGGAGCGGTTCGTGCTCGACGACGGCTGGTTCCGTGGCCGGCGGCACGACCAGGCCGGCCTCGGCGACTGGCAGGTCGACGAGACCGTGTGGCCAAACGGGCTCCAGCCCCTGATCGACCACGTCCGTGGACATGGGATGCAGTTCGGGCTCTGGGTCGAGCCGGAGATGGTCAACCCCGACTCCGACCTGTTCCGCGCCCACCCCGACTGGGTGCTCCAGGCCCCGGGCCGGCTGCCGCTGTCGTGGCGGTTCCAGCAGGTGCTCGACCTGGCCAACCCGGACGCGTACGACCACCTGCTCGGCCAGCTCGACACGCTGCTGTCGGAACACGACGGCATCGCCTACCTCAAGTGGGACCACAACCGGGACCTCACCGAGGCCGGGCACGCCGGCCGGCCGGGGGTGCACGCGCAGACCGTGGCCGTCTACCGGCTGCTGGACGAGCTGCGCCGCCGGCACCCCGGGGTGGAGATCGAGAGTTGCTCGTCGGGTGGGGCGCGGGTCGACCTGGAGATCCTGCGCCGCACCGACCGGATCTGGGCCAGCGACTGCAACGACGCCCTGGAACGGTTGTCGATCCAGCGATGGACCGGCTTGCTGCTGCCGCCGGAGCTGGTCGGCACCCACATCGGGCCGGAACGTTCGCACACCACCCACCGGGTGCACGACCTGGGGTTCCGGGCGGTCACCGCGCTCTTCGGCCACCACGGCATCGAGTGGGACATCAGCGCGATCACCGCCGCCGAGCGGGCTGAGCTGGCCGCCTGGGTGGCGCTGCACAAGCGGCTGCGTCCGCTGCTGCACGGCGGCCGGGTGGTCCGGGTCGACCACCCGGACCCGGCGGTGCAGGCGCACGGCGTGGTCGCCCACGACCGCTCCCACGCGGTGTACGCGGTGTCCCGGGTGGCCACCTCCGCCACGCAGGTCCCCGGGGTGGTGCGGCTGCCCGGCCTCGACCCGGCCCGCCGTTACCGGGTACGCCCACCCGCCGAGGTGCCGGCACCGGCGGTGATGCAACTCGTCCCGCCGGCCTGGCTGGCCACCGACGAGGGCGTGACGCTCGGCGGGGCCGTGTGCGGCGCGGTGGGTCTGCAGTTGCCCGCGCTGCACCCCGAGCAGGCGCTGCTGCTGGAGGTCACCGCGGTCGACTGAGCCGGGGCGTACCGAGACGGGAGGTGGCCGGGTCCGCGCGGACCCGGCCACCGGTGTGTTATCCCCGTCAGCTCGCGGTGCAGGTCACCGCGGGAACGGGGTTGCTGCCGCTGGCACTGGCGACGAAGCCGAAGGTGGTGCTGGCACCGGCGCCGAGCTGGCCGTTGTAGGAGAGGTTGCGGGCGGTCACCGCCGAACCGCTGCGGGTCACGTCGGCGTTCCATGCCTGGCTGACCGACTGGCCGTTGGTGAAGGTCCAGCGCACCGTCCAGCCGTTGACGGGCCGGTTGCCGACGGTCACCTTGACCTCGCCCTGGAAGCCGCCCGACCACGAGTTGACCACCGTGTACGTGGCGGTGCAGCCACTCGGGGCCGGCGTGCTGGGCGCCGGAGAGCTCGGCGCGGGTGAACTGGGTGCCGGGCTGGTCGGGGTCGGGGTGGCGCCGCCGTAGACGGAGGCCTCCCGCGAGGTCTGCCGGATCCCGTTGGCGCCGTTGAAGATGCGCTGGCCCCAACTGGTCAGGTTGTTCGGGTTGAAGTTGACCGCCATGTCGAGGTAGCCGACGTAGCTGCTGTTGCCGCTCCATGACCAGCCCAGGTAGCCGATTCCGTTGGCCTGGCTGTACGACAGGATGGTGTCCTCGTCGGGGTTGCCGTCGGTGTGGTCGTGGCCGAACTCGCCGACCACGATCGGCAGCCGGGCGGCGCGGAACCGACCCAGGTAGTCGGTGATCTCGGCGGCGGTGTCGAAGACGCCGTACATGTGGACCGAGAAGACGGTGTTCTTCTGCGGGTCGGCGTCGAACACCGACGCGGCGTTGTCGCGCATGGTGAAGGACCAGTCCTGACCCCAGTTCGGCCCGTCCACCATGATCGTGTGGCTGAAGCTGTTGGCGCGCAGCCGCTTGATCGCGTTGGCGGTGTCGGTGGCCCAGGTGCCGTAGCCCTGGTTGCCGTACGGCTCGTTGCCGATGTTGACGATGATGTACTTCTCCTGGCCCCGCAGGGCGCTGGCGATGCTCAGCCAGTAGTCGACCGCCCGGTCCAGGGTGATCGCGCCGCTCTCCTCGCCGTAGCCGGTGGTGTCGTGCACCTCGAGCACGCAGATCAACTTGTTGGCCTTGCACAGCGAGACGACGTTGCTGACGTCGGCCGCGCTGTTCCTCGTCCCGCGGTCGCCAGTGTTCAGCACCACCCGGACGGTGTTCGCGCCGAGCGACTTTGTGTTGGCGAAGGAGCTGGTCTGCTGCGGGTACCAGGCGTGCGGGTGGTTGACGCCCCGCATGATGAACTCGTTGCCGTTGGCGTCGTAGAGCTTGCCGCCGGAGACGGTGAACCCGGCCGCGGCGTGCGCCGGCTGGACGAAGACGAAGATGGCGGCGAGCGCGGTGAGCAGGGCAACGCCGGCAACGCTGAGTCGCTTTCTCATGGCTGTCCTCAGGAGGTGTCGAACCCCGTGCCCTGGAGGGGTGCTGGTGTGGTGACGGTGGCGAAACGGCTGTAGCCCGCAGCCGCCGCCCGACCGGCCTGAACCGGTTAAGTTACGACGGTAGACCGGTGGGGCCACCTCCGTCAAGGCATCGACATCGACCACTGCGGGGGTGACCGTGACGATCGACACCGGTCCTGCGACACACCGTCGTGCCTCCGGACACCACCGCACGCCGCAACCGGCACGCGGGCCTGTCGGCGGAAACGGACAGCAGGGTTGGCCTCCGCCGGCCGGGGTATCCGGTGACGATCCGTTGGGTGGAAGGAGAAACCTCGAATGGTCACCGTCGGCTACACCCTGATGTGCGAACAGGCCGGCCCCCGGCAGCTCGTCGACTACGCGGTACGGGCGGAGGCCGCCGGCTTCGACCAGCTGGTGATCTCCGACCACTACTATCCGTGGCTGGACTCGCAGGGCCACTCCCCGTACGCCTGGTCGGTACTCGGCGCGATCGCCCACGCCACCAACCGGGCCGAGCTGATGTCGTTCGTGACCTGCCCCATCCGTCGGTACCACCCGGCCGTCGTCGCCCAGAAGGCCAGCACCGTCGGGGTGCTCTCCGGCGGCCGGTTCACCCTCGGCCTCGGCGCCGGGGAGAACCTCAACGAACACGTCGTCGGCGCCTGGCCGCACGTGCAGCAGCGGCACGAGATGTTCGAGGAGGCGTTGCAGATCATCCGGCCGCTGCTCAACGGCGAGACGCTGACCTTCTCCGGCAACCACTACGACGTGCCCGAGGCGTACCTCTGGGACCGGCCCGACCGGCCCGTCCCAATGGCCGTCGCCGCGTCCGGACCGTCCTCGGCCGCGCTCGCCGCCGAGTACGCCGACGGCATCGTCGCCACCGAACCCGACCCCCGGATCATCCAGCTCTACGACGACGCGGGCGGCGCCGGCCAGCCCCGCTACGGGCAGGTCGCCATCTGCTACGGCCCGGACGAGGCCGAGTGCCGCAAGATCGTGCACGACCAGTTCCGCTGGTTCGGCATGGGCTGGAAGGTCAACGCCGACCTGCCCGGTCCGGAGGCGTTCGCCGCCGCCACCCAGTTCGTCCGCGAGGACGACGTCGCCGAGGGGATCTCCTGCGGTCCCGACGTGGACGCACACGTCGAGGCGTTCAAGAAGTTCGTCGACGCCGGCTTCACCCATGTGGCGATCGTCCAGGTGGGGGGCGAGAGCCAACCGATGTTCCTCGACTGGGCGCAGGAGCAACTGCTGCCCCGGCTGCGCGAGCTGTGAGGCCACGGCCGACCGCCCCGGGGCACTTCGGGCCGGCTGAACTGCGGCTCGCCCTGGCCGCGCCCCGGCCGGCGGCCGGTCTGACCAGCGAGTGGCGGCTGGTCGACGGGCTGCGTACGCACACCCGCCGCGCCCCCGGCCCGGGCGGCGACGCCCCACCGGTGGTGCTGGTGCACGGGCTGGCCGTCTCGCACCGGTATCTCACGCCGCTGGCCGTCGCGCTGTCGAGCACCCATCCGGTGTACGCGCCGGACCTGCCCGGCTTCGGCCTCACCGAACACCCCGGGCAGGCGTACGACGTGGCCGGGCACACCGCGTTCCTGGCGGCCTGGCTCGACACGTACCGGATGCCGCCGGTCTGCCTGGTGGGTCACTCGTTCGGTGCGGAGGTCGCCGCCGCGCTGGCGGCCCGCCGCCCGGACGCCGTTCGCGCGCTGGTGCTCGCCGGCCCCACCACCGACCCGACCGCCCGGTCCCGCGCCGGCCAGGTCGCCCGCTGGCTCGTCGACACCCTGCGGGAGGCCCCGTTGCAGGCGCCGATCCTGCTGCGCGACGTGTGGGACGCCCGCCCCTGGCGGGTGTACACCACCCTCTCCCACTCGGTCCGCAACCCGGTCGAGGAGGACCTGGCCCGGGTCACCGCGCCGACCCTCGTGGTGGCCGGCTCGCGCGACCCGGTCGTACCGCCGGCCTGGCGCTGCCAGGTGACCCGGCTGGTGTCCGACGCCCACCCGGTGGAGGTGCCGGGCGCGGCGCACAACGTCGCCACCACCGCGCCACGGCAGGTCGCCGACGCAATCCGCACCCTGCTCGCCCCAACCCTGCGAAGGTGATCCCATGCGCATCGGCAACACGGACATCCGGCCCGCCGGCGGCGGCGTCGGCTGCCTCCTCATGATCCTCTTTTCGGTCCTCGCCTCGGTGGTGCTGACGGTGCTGCTCAACGTGCTCCTCTGAGCGGGCCCGGACCACGTGGATCGATACGACATGCGGCATGTCGCGGTGACCGGCGACGGGGATGCCACGACACGCCGCAACCGGCGATGAACCATGCCGCCGGACGACCGCCCGGTCAGGCCAGGTCCAGGTCCAGCTCGGCGACGACCGGGTAGTGGTCGGAGGCCCGGTCGGCGTCCCCACCCCGCACCACCCACACCCGGCAGGTCAGCTCGGCGACCGGCGCGGTGCCGAGCAGGTAGTCCAGGCGCATCCCGGTGAACTCGGCGCCACCGTGCCGGGTGGGCACGGTCCACCCGTCGGCCTCCGGGGCGTCGGCGGCACCGGCCCGCCACAGGTCCACCAGGTCGGCGGCGAGCAGCCGGGACACCGCGCGGGTGTCGACGGTACGACCGTCGCGCCGCAGGTGCCGGCGGCGGTGGTGCGCCGGCAGGGCGGCCAGCCGGTCGGTGTGCTCGACGGTCGGGTCCAGGGTGTTCAGGTCCCCGGCGACCAGCGCCAGCGGACCGTCGGCGCGCCGCAGCGCCGCCACCACCCAGTCCGCCTCCATCCGTCGCCGGCCCCCCGAGTACGGGTTCAGGTGGGTGCCGAGCACGGTCAGCGGCCCGGCCGAGGTGACCACCGCCACCCAGGCGGTGGCGTGGTGGAACGGCCGGCGTACCCGACCGGCGTCGCGCACCCGCAGCGGCGGGCGGACCAGCACCGCCACCGGCTGCCCGAACCAGGAGCCGGCGAGCTGCGGACGCATGCCCACCCGGCCCGCAAACTCGGCGAGCCGCGTACCCCGGTCGAAGCCCCGCAACTCCTGCACCGCCAGCACGTCCGGTCGCTGCGCCAGGACCACGCCGGTCACCAGGTCCAGCCGGTCGGAGCCGTCCCGGTCCCGGCCGCCGGTGCGGATGTTCCAGGTCATCACCCGCAGCACGGCCGGCCCGTCAACCCGCCCGACCGGCGCGGGCAAGTTCGTCGTCCAGCTCGTCGACCTGTTCGGACCCGATCGCCGGTCGGTTGCCCTCGGCCAGGTCCTCGTTGGGCCGGACCACCCAGTAGAGCAACCCGAGCCACAGCGTGCCGAGCAGGATCGCCCCCATGAAGTCGGTGGGGTGGTGCATCCCCCGGTACATCCGGGAGACCGCCACCCCGACCGGCAAGATCACCGCGAGCGTCACGAACAGCCAACGCCACCAGCGGTCGGTACGCGGAAGGACGACCAGCGTGATGGCCGCCCAGAGGCAGATGGTGGCGGCGATGTGGCCGGACGGGAACGAGGATGTGGGCAGCGGGCCATCGAGGTTGCCGACCGGCGGGCGGGGCCGGTCCACCGCCGCCGACGCGGCCAGGAAGAGGCTCAGCTCGCCGAACATGGCCAGCGCCACGAACAGCACCGGCCGCCAGCGCCGCCACACCGCCAGCACCAGCGGACAGAAAATTAACGAGATCAGCAGGATGGCGTGGGTGTCGCCGGCCTTGCTCCACCAGAAGCTGAACCCGTCCCAGGCCGGGGTGCGCCGGTCGGCGAACCAGCGTGGCACCTCGCTGTCCAGCGTGGCGAGAAAGGTGCCACCGGCGTGGTAGCTGACGAACATCCCGAAGCCGTAGAGCGCGCCGAAGACCAGCACCCAGCCGACCAGCAACTCGAAGACAGCGGCCCGGGGATGCGGCAGCAGGTGTGCCTCGTCGGGGGCCGGGGCCACCTCGTGCGCGGCCTCCGGTTCCAGCCCCTCGGTCCACCCCGGTACCCGCCGGCCCCGCTCCAGCCGCCACAACCGGAAGGCGTACGCGGTGACACCGAGCCAGGCCGCGCCGAGCAGCCAGGCCCCCAGCACGTCGGAGACGAAGTGCACGCCGAGCGCGATCCGGGTCAGGCCGATGAGGAGCACGACCAGGGCGACCAGGGCGATCGCCGGCTTGCGCCAGCGCGGCGACATCGCCGGCAGGAACACCAGCAGCAGCGCCCCGTACGCGACGAACGAGCCGAGCGCGTGGCCGCTGGGAAAGCTGTCCCCGGCGTAGGTGCCAATGGGCACCCTCACCTCGGGGCGCAACCGGTCGACCAGGGTCTTCAGCGCCGGGTCGAGGATCAACGCGCCGAGGCCGGTCACGATCAGGAACACCGCGAGCCGGCCCTGCCGACGGATCAGCAGCCCGATCACGGCGACCGAGACCAACCAGATGATCACCGACCGGCCACCCAGGCCGGTCAGCGCGTTGAGCACGGTGACCAGCGGCCCGTGCGGCGCGACCAGCGCGTTGAGCCAGGCCGCCACGCCGTGGTCGACGTCGTAGAGCGGGGTCCAGCGCACCCGGACCAGCACCAGCAGCAACCCGAACCCGACGCCGGCGCCGAGTACGAGTGCCAGGCCGGCGAGCGTCCGCTCGGTGAAATGACCCAGAGGTCGTCGTAACCCGTCGATGACCGCGCTCACGGCAGCCTCCCTCCACTCCTGGCGAGGCGCTGTACCCGATCCGCGCTCCGCGTACACCGGAGCTGCCCGCGACGCCGGCTACCGGGAGGTCACCTCACCGGTGTCGGGTAGCGAATCCCGCTCGGTCTCCGACACCCAGAGGTCCGGCCGGGCCGGCTCCGGCGCCCCGATCCGCATCGCCTCCAACTGCGCGGCGAAGGCCAGGCCGCCGAAAAGCGCCATCCCGGTCACGTTGGCCCAGAGCAGCAGGGCCATCATGCCGGTCAACGCGCCGTAGGTCTGGCCGAACCCGCCGCCGAACCTGACGTACGCGGCGAGCAGCAGGCTGGCCAGCCACCACAGGGCGGTGGCGATGCCGGCGCCGAAGACGAGCCAGGTGAGCCCCGGCTGGTTGCGACGCGGCGCGTGCCGGAAGATCACCGCCACGGCGAGCACGGTCAGCCCGAGACTCAACGGCCAGCGGGTCACGTCCCAGACCGCGGCGGCGACGGTGCCCCAGGCGTAGTGCCGTTGCACGGAGTCGCCCATCGCCCGGCCGCCGACCAGGATCAGGAACCCGGCCAACGCCGGCAGGCCGGCCACCACCGCCAGGACGGTGGCCCGCAGGTACTTCCACAGCGCCGGACGGTCCCGCTCGACGCCGTAGATCCGATTGGCGCCGCGTTCGATCTGGGCCATGGTGGTGACCAGGGCGACCAGCCCGGTCAGCAGGCCGAAACTCAGCGCCAGCTCACCCCGACGCTCGATCCGGTCACCCTCGCCGAGCAGTTCGCGGACCACCTCCACGCTCTGGCCCGGGGTGAGGGCCAGCACGGTGTCCGCGACGACCTGCCCACCCTCCTCCACACCCAGCTCGCTGACCAAACCGGTCAACGCGATCATGAAGGGCACCACGGCGAGGCAGAGCTGCAGGGCCAGGGCGCGCGAATGGCTGAAGCCGTCGCCGTAGCGGAACCGGACGAACGCGTCCCGCAGCAGGCACCAGCCGCCGTGTCGGCGCAGGGTGTGCCAGGCATCGTCGGCGGAGAGCTCGCGCGCCGCCATCAGCCGGGTCTCCGGCACCAGCCGGGTGCTACTCACGGCCCGCCTCCTCGACCAGCCG
>NZ_SMKF01000122.1 GCF_004348325.1 Micromonospora sp. KC213
ACCGGTGAAGACTCGGGCGGGTGGTGGGGACGGTGCCCGCGGAGCGGGCAGGGGCGGTGGAGTGGCTGGCGTTCGAGCAGGCCGGCGTGCTCACCAGTGCGCAGGCGACCAGGCTGCTGACTCCGGGTACGGTGCGCGGCCTGGTCCGCTCCGGTCGGTGGCGGTCGATCTGCCGGGGCATTCTCGTCACCGGCAACGGGCGGCTCACCCCGCGACCAGCAACTGTGGGTGGCGGTCCTCGCCGCCGGGCCGGAGGCGGTGTTGGCCGGGGTGACCGCCGCCGGCGAGGCAGGGGTACGAGGGCTTCGTGCCGAGCCGCTGCACGTGCTGGTGCCGGCGGGCCGGAAGGTGGCGACGGTGCTACGCCAACTGCCGATCGACATGCCCGCCGTCGTGGTGCACCGCACGGCGGTGCTGCCCGACGGCCATCTGCAGCTGGCCGGCCGCCGCGGACGACGACGGCCCGAGCGGTGGTGGACGGTGCAGGATGGGCTCGCAGCGACGACGAGACCCGGGCGGTGCTGGCCGCCGCGTGCCAGCAGCGTCGGGTGCTGCCGGAGGAGATCGTCGCGGTGCTCGACGTGCTGCCTCGGGCACCGCGCCGGCGGCTGATCCACCGGACCATCGCGGACATCGCCGGCGGCGCGCAGGCCCTGTCCGAGCTGGACTTCTTGACGCTCTGCCGACGTCACCGGCTGCCGGAGCCGGACCTTCAGGAACGCCGGAGGGATCAGTCCGGACGGCTGCGGTTCCTCGACGCGTACTGGCGACAGTGGCGGCTGCACGTGGAGGTCGACGGCTCACACCACATGGACGTCCGACACTGGGCGGCGGACATGCGTCGGCAGAACGACATCTGGACCACCGGCGATCGGATTCTGCGCTTCCCCGCCTGGCTGGTCCGTACCCGTCCCGACGAGGTGGCCATCACCCTCCGCCGTGCCCTCCTCGCAGCCGGCTGGCAGCCGCAGACGTGAATCTTGGCGAGTTGCCGTTTGTCGCGGACGACAACCCGCCAAGATCTCCAGCGGCCTGCCGCTAGGACGAGGTGCAGGGAGCGCCGTTGAGGGTGAAGGCGGTGGGCTTCGGGTTGGTCCCGGTGTGGGTGCCGTTGAAGCCGAAGCTGGTCGACGCCCTCGGCGCGAGCGTCCCGTTGTACGGCAGGTTCGTCGCGGTCACCGCCGTACCGGTCTGGGTGTAGGTGGCCGACCAGCCCTGGCCCACCTTCTGCCCGCCGCTCGGGAAGGTGAAGGCGAGCGTCCAGCCGCTGACGGTGGTGGTGCCGGTGTTCGTGACGGTGATGTTCGCGGTGAAGCCGGTGTCCCAGGTGCTGGTCGTCCAGGTCACCGCGCAGCCGCCGCCGACCGGCGGGTCCGCGGTGGTGACGGTGACCGGGGGTGAGGCCGCGGAGACGTTGCCGGCCGCGTCCACCGCGACCACGGTGAAGGTGTACGTGGTGGCGGCGGTCAGCCCGGTGACGGCGAGTGTGGTGCCGGTGGTCGAGCCGACGAGGACATCCCCGGCCCGGTGGACCCGGTACCCGGTGACGCCCACGTCGTCGGTGGCCGGTGCCCAGGTCAGGGTGAGCCCGGTCGGGCCGATCGCGGAGGCGGTCGGGGTGCCCGGGGCGGTGGGCGCGGTGGTGTCCGGCGCGGGAGCGGCCGGGGTGGTGACGCCGAGGGTGGGCGAGGCGGCCGACCGGTTGCCGGCGCCGTCGCGGGCGACCACGCTGAACTGGTACGTCCGCTCCGGCGTCAGCCCGGTCACGGTGAGCGAGTTGGTGGTGGTCGCCACCACGACCGGGTCGCTGCCGGCAGACGTGCGGGTGACGTCGTACCCGGCCAGGCCGCTGCCGCCGGTGTCGGTGGAGGCGGGCCAGGTGAGGGTCACCCCGGTGGCGGTGAGCGCCGAGGCGACCGGCCGGCCGGGGGCGCTCGGCGCGGTGGTGTCGGGCGTGGCCGGGCCCGGTTCCTCACCCCAGACCCGCGCCCCGGCGGAGTAGAGCGCGACCTTGCGGTTCGGCCCCGCGGCGGCCTGATAGGACGGGTCGTTGGTCGGGTCCCAGGTGCCGCCCTCCGGTACGCCGATCTTGAACTGGACCTCCATCCGGTGCGCCGACTGCCCGGCGGGGGCGATGGTGTGCCCGGTGCAGTCGATCTCGACGTACCAGATGTCGCCGCTGTGCTGCCGGGCCGCCGTCGGCGACGGGCAGCCCTGGGTGTAGCCGGGGGTGACCTGGACGGGCCCGGTGCCGTCGGGGCGGAAGTAGTACCGGAACCTGGCGGTGGTCAGCGCCCGGGCGGGGAACGCTGACTTGTTGTAGACGATGGCCTTGAGTCCGGTGGCCCGGGGCTCGGCCTGCGTCACCGTGGTCTCCACGGTCAGCTCGTCGATGTCCGGGGTCTCCGGAGTGGGGAAGCCGGCGAGCGGGCTGCCGCCGTACTGGCTGGTGAGCCGGGCGAGGGCGGAGGTGAAGCCGGCGTTGTAGTCGGTGGCGACCTCGTTCATCACGTAGTCGTCGCGGTTGTCGGTGTACGCGTCGTTCGGCGACGACGGGCCGCCGACGAGCGCGCCGTAGAGCACGTGCCGGGTCTCGGTCGGCACCTTGCTGCTGTCCCACCAGGAGCCGTGCGCGGTGCGGTGGTGCGGGTTCTTCGGAGGGTTGGCCCCGAACCCGACGACGTAGCTGGATTTGCGCGGGTTGTCGCCGAGGGCGTAGTTGATCTGCCGGACGGCGAAGTCGTGGTAGCGCGCCTTTCTGGTGGCGTCCGTGGTCCGGTCGCTGTAGACCAGCGCGGCGAAGGCGGTGTTCGCGGCGTACCGCAGCGCGCCCCAGGTGTCGAGCACAGCCATGCCGCCGGGCGAGTAGCGGATCTTCTCCCCGTTGACGCCGACCGTCCAGTAGTCCAGCCACCGGTTGGCGTCGTCGACGTACTTCTGCTTGCCGGTCAGGTTGGCCAGCAGCACGTACGCCCCGAACTGCTTGTTGTCCCAGGCGATCGTCCACCTGTAGGAGCGGGTGTTGCTCTGGTTCTCGGTGTTGAGCCGGTCGTACTCGCTCTCCGCCTTGGCCAGGTAGGCCGCCTCGCCGGTGGCCCGGTGCAGCCAGATCGCGCCCCAGACCAGCTCGTCCTGCCAGCCGCTCCAGGAGCGGTAGAAGTTGGTCGCGTCGGTGATGCACTCGTGGTAGCTCCTGCGCACCGTGTCGGCGAAGGTGTAGAGCTGCCGAGCGTGGGTCAGCAGCTTGTCGGCGTAGGCGGCGTCGGTGGGCCGGAAGACCATCGACGAGGCGGCCATCGCCGCCGCCGTCTCCCCCGCCAGGTCCGCACCGCCGCAGCTCGCATCGATTTTGTACGCGGGCCGCGCCATCGGCATCACCTCGGCCGGGCCCCACCACTTGTGGTCGTCGTCGCCCTTGCCGACCTGTCCGTAGAGGACGTTCGGCGCGGGATGCGCCTTGATGAAGTAGTCGTTGACGAAGCGTAGGTTGTTGAGCAGGTGCGGCAGTTGGCCGGCGGCGACGTAGCCGTCGCGGTACTCGACCGCACCCCAGGCGAGCATGGTGGCGCTGAACGCCATCGGAAAGCCGAACTTGACGTGGTCGCCGGCGTCGTACCAGCCGCCGGTGAGGTCGAGGCCGACGTCGGCGCCGTCGGTGAGCGCGGAGTCGCCGCGCCACGAGACCCGGTTCCAGGCCGGCTTCTTTCCGGACTGCTGAGCCTCGTAGAAGAACAACGACTTCTGCAACGCCTCGGCGTAGTTGAAGGCCGGTGCGGCGGCGCTCTGCCTGGCGGCGGGGACGGCGGCGGCGGGGACGGCGGCGCCTACGGCCAGGGCCAGGGTGCCGGCGAGGGCGGCCCCGGCGGCGAGGAGACGGTGCAACCAGGATCTGCCGTTCAGCGGGGGCCGGGTCGGGTGGCGCATGGCGAACTCCTGTCGCGGACGACTCCGGCGGCGGCCCGACGGGACGGAGTCGGGTGGCGCCGGCGCCGGAGGACGGTGGTGGGCGGAGCCCCGCAACCGGGAGCGCTCCCATGGATGTTCGACAATGTAATCTGGTGGTGGCCCGTTTGTGAAGGTGTACGCTGTGCCACCTTCCACCGCCCGGCCGCCCCGACACGACAGCAACGGTGACCTCGCCGCCGCAGCGTCGCGCGGGCCGTGCATGTCACACCGACACGCCGTCCGAGGGGCACAACCAACCGGTTATCCCTACCCGGTCGCCGCACGTCCGCCCAGCTCAGGATGATCCTCGGATGGCGAGCGGCGACGCCGAGGCGGGATCATGAGCCGCCCTCTCCACCAGACCCGGAGGATTACTCATGCTCCAGCTTCGGCGCGTGGCGCGCACACTTCTCATCGCGAGCGCCGCCACGGCCCTCGTCGCTTTCGCCACCCCGGCTTGGGCGTCGAGCACCATCCCGCTCAAGTCGGCCCACCAGGGCTCGACCGCGGCGGCCTTCCAGCAGGAGTGCGAGGACGAGAAGTTCGTCGACAAGCCTCGGGCGCACGACGGCTGGCACTTCGTCCTGCCCGGCAGCAAGAAGACCGCCGGTGACTTCGAGCGCCTCTCCCTCACCTTCTCGAACGGCTCCGCGACGGTGACCGTGGCGGTGCCGGACGACTCGGACGCCTACCCCGACTTTCTCTCCGCCACCGGCAACGGCCAGGTCAAGCACGCCTACGTCTTCACGCCGGCCGGCTGGACGCTGGTGGGTGGCACCGCGACGATCAGCGGTGAGGACGACGAGTTCAATCTGAGCCACACCTGCCCGGGCACCGTCCCGTCGGGGTCACCGAGCCCGTCGCCGTCGGCCTCCGCGTCCCCGTCGACGTCGACCTCCCCGTCGACGTCGACCTCCCCCTCGACCTCGACCTCGGAGTCGGTCTCCCCGAGCGGGTCGTCCTCGACCACGCCGGGCACCGGCGGTGGCGGCGGTGGCCAGGACGGCGACCTGCCGCTCACCGGCGTGGCGGTGACGACCGTCGCGCTGTTCGGCCTCGCACTGATCGGTGGCGGTGTCGCCCTGACCGTGCTGCGGCGTCGCCGGGACCGGATCACCTTCACCAGCTGACACTCCCGCAGCAGAGCACACCGGCCGTCGGGCGACCCGCCCGGCGGCCGGTGGCGTTCGGGTCGCGCGTCGGGTCGACTGGCGTACTACCCCATCGAGCCCGAGTCGGGTCAGCGGCCGGACGTGGTGCTCGCCGATCCGGAGGGCAACCGGTTCTGCGTCTCCGGGCACAGGTACGACGGTGGCCGGGCGCGCGTCGGCACCCGGCCACCCGAGGATCGACCTGTCAGCGCTTCTTCACGATGCCGGGCAGTGCCTTCTCGGCCAGCCTGATGTCCGTGAACAGCTGGGTGCACCCGAAGTCGTACTGGCCACCGCCGCTGATGATGCCCTTCGCGACGACCTTCCCGCCGCTGACGCTGTAGACCGGGCCACCGGAGTCACCGTTCTTGATGCAGACGCCGAGCCGCTCGCCCAGGGTGGCGTTGCGGAGCATCTCACCGTCGCGGTACCGGATGGTCACCTTCGTGTCGACGACCTTCCAGCCGCACTGCTCGCCGGTGGTCGTGCCACCGGTGCAGTACTTGTCGCCGTACTTCGGTGACCGGCTGGCGACTCCCTTGACCACCCGGGATCCGCTGGAGTTCGGCCCGCCGACGTACATCTTGGGGTCGGTCTTCCAGCCGCTGTTCATCTTCACCAGCGCGAGGTCGCCGCTGTAGTAGGACTGGCCGCTGAGCTTCACCGAGCCGGTGCTGTTGTTCCAGTTGTCCCGGACGACCTTGCCGACCTTGCTGCTGCCGTAGCGGGGCATCCGCACGTCGGTGTTGGCGCTCGTGCAGTGCCCGGCGGTGAGGAAGTAGTGCTCGCCCTCGTGCGTCCAGGAGAAGCCAATCGTGCAGGTGCCCCGGTTGGTGTGCACCGTGGCGCCGCCGTAGAACGGGTTGGCGTCGTTGTCCCGGCTGACGGTGGCGCCGACGTCCGCGCCCGGGGTGAGGAAGACCGCGACCTTGTCGGCGCCGTACCGGCTGGCCAGCGCGGTACGGGTCTGCTCGGTGAGCGCGGACGCGCGGACCACCACCCGGTTACGCTCGGCGTCGACAGACGCCGCGTACAAGCTCGACACTCCAGGTACGTCCGACCCCAGCACCTCGTCCTGCACGGCCGTCAGGTCGGCGAGGCTGTACTTCACTGCCGGGGTTCGGGGATAGAACATCCTCGGAATGATGATCTGATCGGATTCCGGGTCGGCCAACGCGGTCGACTCCGCGGGAGGCGGCTCCTCGGTCTTGTCGGACTCGACACCCGCCTGGGTCGGGTCGTCGTTACCGTCGTCGACGTCAGTGGCGTTGACGGCGATGCCGGCCCCCGCGTAGGCGACCTTCGTCGAGGCGGCGCTGGCCCGCACGCCCGAGACGATCCGCCCCGTGGTCGGATCGACATAGGGCGGGGCGAGATCCGTCGGGTCCGCCTCGGCCCGCGCCTCCGCCGTCTCCAGGGCGATCGCCACGTCGTCGGCGAGCTGGTCGGGAACTGCCGGCGGCACGGTGAACACCTCGACAGCGGTGGCGGTGGCCGGTCGGGCACCGGTCACGTCGGCGGAGCCCGGCGCGGCACCGGCCGGCTGCCCGCCAGCGAGCAGCGCCACCGCGCCGGCCGCACCCACGGCGACGACGCGGTTCAGGAGTCGACGCTTGTGTCTGGTCAAAAGGGAACCTCCACCTCGATAACGGCCTACGTGGACAGACACCGTCCGCGTTGGAAGGACGCGGTCGGACCCGGGCCGCGTTGGCGTCAGAGGGTGTGTTGATGATCATAATTCGGGTCCGGACGGCCGTACCCCGGCACCGTGGGATGTCCCGATGTCCACCGCCGTCACGGCCGAGGACGAAAACGGGCAGGGCCCCCGCACCGGAGGCCCTGCCGTCGTACCGTCCTCCGCACCGGAGGTCGGCCGGTGGCACCGGGTGATCCGTCACCCGACGCCGGTGTGGTCGCGTACCGTCGTCGCCCCCGTCCCGTCGCACCGACGGGACGCGTCCGGTCGTGACCGTCGTCCTCAGCCCGCCCGGTCCGTCCGGGCAGGCACCGCGACCGCCCGGTCCGTCGCCGCCACCCGGGGGGCCAGCGGCACCGTGATCGTCAGCAGCGAGCCGTCGCGCTCGACCGGGGCCGGCCGACCCAACCGGCGTACGGCCCGCAGCATCGCGGTGTCCTCCGCCCGGACGGGCAGCAGCACGGCAACGTACCCGGCCCGCTCGGCCCGGTCGAGCAGGCGGCGCAGCAGGGCCGTACCGAGGCCGCGCCGCTGCCAGTCGTCGCGTACCAGCAGGGCCGCCTCGGCCTCGTCTCCCTCTCCGGACAGGTTGGCCATGGCGACGATCGACTCCGCCGCCCCGCCGGAGCCGATCGTCGCCAGCAGGGTGGCCCCACGGGCCGGATCCAGCAGCCGGCGCAACCGGTCCGGCGACCACATCGCCGCGCCGCCGGGGTGGCGCCGCTGCCGGGTCCGCGCCGAGCATCCCTCGTACAGCTCGACCACGCCCGGCAGATCATCCACGGCCGCCGGTCGGACGACCGCCTCGGTGGAGTCCGGCAGCACCAGGGTCACCCGCTCGACGTCCCGGCGGACCATCGTGGCCGCCAACTCGACCAGCGCCTGCGCCCGGGCGTACTCGGCGGGGGTGAAGCTCGGCTCCCGCCGCCGCAGCTCGTACGAGCCGCCGGTCGGGTCGGCGAGCAGCATGCTCGACGCCGCGCAGCCACCGTGCTGGTTCGCCGGCATCGGCCGCCAGGTCACCTCGTCCGCGCCGAGCAGTATGCGCAGCGCCTCCCCGGTGGCCTCCGGATCCCGCACCATTCGGGCCGCCAACCCGAGCACCCGGGTCGGCTGGTCCACCAGGCCCCGCGCCTCGCTGCGCGCCACCCAGCAGTCCCGTCCCCGACCCCGCTCCACGGCGGCGAGCAGATCCGCCTCGCCGAGGGTGTCCGGGGCGTCGACGAGGAAGTCGTCGACCGCCCCGACCTCGGTGGTGTGCACCTGCACGCTGAGGATGTTGACCCCGCGCAGCGCGAGACTCGCCGTGAGCACCGACAGGTAGCCCGGCCGGTCGTCCACCGTCGCCCGGATCCGCCACAAAGCCATGTCCGCTCCCTTCCCCCGCCACGACAGTGCCGGGGCGCTGTTGCCGGGTCGTTGCCCGCCGGTGACGCCAGCGGAACTGTTCGCCCAGCTCAGGTGAGGCTGGTTACCTGCGGCGGTCCGACCAGGTCCAGCCGGTCGCCGAGGATCACCGCGCTGGCCCGGACGAGTTGGGCCAGCCGGTCCACCTCGGTGGTGTGGAACCCGGCGGCGGTGAGCGGTTCGGTGTGCTCCCGCGCGACCACCAGCACCAGCCCGGCCCGACCGAACGGGGCGACCGCGAAGTGGGTGCCGTCGGCACCGGTCATCGCCCGGGCGCGCAGCGGAGTGATCTCGGGCAGCCGCGGCGGCTGCGGTGCCCGCCAGCTGGCCTGCCCCACGGTCGCCGTCCCGCCGCCGGCACACGACGCCCAGTCCGCCGGCACCACCGCGGTCACCGCCCAGTCGGCGGCGAGCAGCCCGGGCACCGCGTCGACCAGGGTGGCCACCCCGTCGGCGGGGTTCGCGGCGACCTGGGCCAGCAGCTCGGCGTCCTGGCCGGTGGTGGTCGGGGCACCGATGGCCTGCCACACGCCGTCGACGCGTACCCCGGGGATGGCGGCCAGACCGGCCAACAACCGTTCCACCCGGGCGGCGCCCGGCCACACCACGGTGAAGTCGTCCACGGCCCGACCGCCGAGCCGTTCCAAAACCACGACCTGGACGATGTCGGCACCGGACACCCCGAGTGTGCGAGCCACCTGGCCGAGCGTGCCGGGTCGGTCCGGCAGGGTCACCCGAACTCTCAGCAACATGTCAGTCCCTCCGCTCGGCGGGCCGGCGTGGTGGCCGGCAGGCTGGGCACCAGCCTGCCGGTTGACCATTTCGCCCCTGTTTCCCGGCCGTGTCCCGGGCGGAAATCCCGCCTTGACACGGCGGCGGAGCTGCCATCAACTATCCGGATGACCGATCCGGCCGCCGGCGCCCGGCCGCATGCCGGCACCCCCGGCGCTCCGCCGGTCGGGGTGGCCCCGAAGGGGTTGGACCTCGACCGGCTGGCCGGCTACCTGTCCGATCACCGGCCGGAACTGGCCGGCGAACCGTTGACCGCCACGCTGATCGCCGGCGGCCGGTCCAACCTGACCTACCTGCTGCGTGCCGGCGACCACGAGGTGGTGCTACGCCGGCCGCCGCTCGGCCACGTACTGGCCACGGCGCACGACATGGCCCGCGAGTTCCGGGTGATCTCCGCGCTCGCGCCCACCGCCGTGCCGGTGCCGGCGGCCGTGCACCTGTGTGCGGACGCCGAGGTGATCGGGGCGCCCTTCTACCTGATGGAACGGGTGCCCGGCGAGGTGTTCCGCGGCCGCGCGCAGACCGACCCGCTCGGCGAGGCACGGCGACGTGAGCTGACCATGGCGATGATGGACACCCTGGCCACGCTGCACGCGGTCGACCCGGCCGAGGTCGGGCTCGCCGACTTCGGCCGCTTCGACGGTTACCTGGCCCGGCAGGTGCGCCGCTGGGCCGGACAGCTCGACCGGTCCCGCAGCCGGCCGCTGCCCGGCATCGACGAGCTGCGTGACCTGTTGGCCGGCACCGTCCCGGAGAGCGCGAACGCCGGGCGGATCGTGCACGGCGACTACCGGCTGGACAACCTCCTGGCCACTGTGGACCCGGTGTCGGTACGCGCGGTGCTCGACTGGGAGATGGCCACGCTGGGTGATCCGCTCGCCGACCTCGGCCTGCTGCTGACCTACTGGGACGTGCTCGGTGACAGCGCCCTCGCCGCCGGCAACCCGGTCGCCGACGGCGTCGGCCCGCGCGCCGGTTTTCCCGCCGGGGCCGAGCTGATCGAACGGTACGCCGGGCGCGGCGATGTCGACGTCGGGCCGCTGCACTGGCACGTGGCGCTCGGCTGTTTCAAGCTCGCGGTGATCTGCGAGGGCATCCACTACCGGCACACCCTCGGGCAGACCCTCGGTGCGGGCTTCGACCGGATCGGGGAGCTGGTCGCCCCGCTGGTCGAGCGCGGTCTACGCGAGGTCAGGGAGACATGATGGAGTTCGAGTACGACGCCCGGACCGTCGCGCTGCGCGAGCGGCTGGCCGCCTTCCTCGACGAGTGTGTGTACCCGGCCGAGGCGGTGTACGCCGAGCAGGTGGCCGCCGCCGGCGATTCGTGGTCCCGGCCCCCAATACTGGCGGAGCTGAAGGCCGAGGCCCGTCGGCGCGGCCTGTGGAACCTCTTCCTGCCCGACCCGCGCCACGGCGCCGGGCTGACCAACCTCCAGTACGCGCCACTGGCCGAGCTGACCGGGCGCAGCCCGTACCTGGCACCAGAGGCGGTCAACTGCGCGGCCCCGGACACCGGCAACATGGAGCTGCTGGCCGAGTTCGGCTCGCCGGCGCAGCGGGACCGCTGGCTGGCGCCGCTGCTGGCGGGGGAGATCCGCTCGGCGTTCTGCATGACCGAGCCGGAGGTCGCCTCCTCCGACGCCACCAACATCGCCACCCGGATCACCCGCGACGGCGACGAGTACGTGGTGACCGGGCGCAAGTGGTGGTCGTCCGGGGCGATGGATCCGCGCTGCGCGGTCTTCATCGTGATGGGGAAGACCGACCCGACCGCCGAGCGGCACCGCCAGCAGAGCATGGTGCTGGTGCCCCGCGACACCCCGGGAGTGACGGTCCGCCGGGGCATGACCGTCTTCGGCTTCCGGGACGCGCCGCACGGTGGGCACGCCGAGATCGACTTCACCGAGGTACGGGTACCGGTGCAGAACCTGATCGGCGCGGAGGGCAGCGGGTTCGCCATCGCCCAGGCCCGGCTCGGTCCGGGGCGCATCCATCACTGCATGCGGCTGATCGGCATGGCCGAGCGAGCGCTGGAGCTGCTCTGCCGGCGGGTGCTGGACCGGGTCGCCTTCGGCCGGCCGCTGGCCGAGCAGGGCGTGGTGCGGGAGTGGATCGCCGAGTCACGGGTCCGGATCGAGCAGTCCCGGCTGCTGGTGCTCAAGACCGCCTGGCTGATGGACACCGTCGGCAACCGGGGCGCGCACACCGAGATCCAGGCCATCAAGATCGCCACTCCGGCGATGGCCGAGTGGGTGATCGACAAGGCCATCCAGGCGTACGGTGGCGCGGGCGTCAGCCAGGACACCCCGCTGGCCGGGCTCTGGGTCCAGGCCCGCAGCCTGCGGCTGGCCGACGGCCCCGACGAGGTGCACCGGGCGTCTCTGGCCAAGCGGGAACTGCGCCGCTGGTCAGCCCCCGACTGACCGGCCCGGCTGCGGGGCACCGAGGTGACCCAGGTTCTCCAGCGGCGAGCCGACGGCCGGTCTCCGTGTCAGGCCGAGGCGCGATGGATGAGCTGGGTGTCCAGCAGCAGGTGCGGGGTGGGGATGTCGTCGCCGCGGATCCGGGCCACCAGCAGCCGCGCCATCTGCCGGCCCATCTCCTCCACCGGCTGGAAGACGGTGGTCAGCGGCGGGTCGGCCTGCCGGGCGATCGGCGCGTCGTCGAACCCGATCACCGCCACGTCGTCGGGAACCCGGCGGCCGGTCTCCCGCAGGGTCCGCAACGCGCCGAAGGCCATCAGGTCCGAGGCGACGAAGACCGCGTCCAGGTCGGGGCAGACCTCCAGCAGCCGCCGCATGCCGGCCGCGCCGCTGCCCTCGCTGAAGTCCCCGTACACCACCATGCGCGGGTCGACCTCCGAGCCGGTGGTGCGCACGGCGTCCCGGTAGCCGGCGAGGCGGGCCAGCCCGACGCCCATGTCCTGCGGGCCGGCGATGGTGGCGATCCGCTGCCGGCCCCGGCGGGCCAGGTGTTCCACCGCCTGCCGTGCGCCACCGACGTTGTCCACGTCGACGAACCAGGGCGGTCGCGCGCCCGGCTGGAGCATGCGGGCCGGCCGGCCACCGAGCACGGTCGGCAGGCCGCGCTCCTCCAGCAGGGTCGGCAGCGGGTCGGCGTCGTGCAGCGATAGCAGCAGGACCCCGTCGACGTGCTGGTTGGTCAGGTGGTGCTCGACGCGTTCCCGTTCGATCGGGGACTGCACCATGGCCAGCCAGAGTTGCAGCGGCGTCTCCAGCAGCCCGGAGCTGACGCCCCGGACGATGCCGGCGAAGAACGGCTCGGTGAAGACCCGCTCCCCCGATTCGGAGACCACCAGGGCGACCGAGTCGGTGCGTTGGGTGACCAGGGCCCGGGCGGCGCGGTTCGGCACGTACCCCAGTTCGGCGATGGCCTGTTGGACGGCGGCCCGGGCCTCCGGGCTGACCTGCAGTGAACCGTTGACCACCCGGGAGACCGTGCCGCGGCCGACACCCGCGCGGGCGGCGACCGCGTCGAGTGTCGGACGCCCGAGTGACCGGGTGCGGTGCGTTGTCATTGTCTGCTCCTCCGACGTCGGGCGGCCCGCCATCCTCGAGGAGGGTACGGGCGGGGCCGCCCGGAAAGCTGCTGGCCTTCGCCTATTGTCCGGCCAGACCGTTGCGTCGGATCACCTCGGCGTACCACCTGGCACTGGACTTTGGGATACGGATCTGGGTGTCATAGTCGATCCAGACCATGCCGAACCGCTTCGTGTAACCCCACGCCCACTCGAAATTATCCATCAGGGACCAGGCGAAGTAGCCTCGCAGGGGCACCCCCGCCGTGATCGCCTCGTGCGCGGCCCGCAGGTGGGCGTCGAAGTAGGCGAGCCGGTCGGCGTCGTCGACCTTCCCGTCGACCACCTCGTCGACGAAGGCGGAGCCGTTCTCGGTGACGTACAGCGGGAGGTCGGTGTACTCCTCGTGGACCCGGCGCAGCGTCTCCACCAGGCCCGGAGCGTCGATCTCCCAGTTCATGTCGGTCACCGGCACGCCGCGGGTGACGAACCGGACGTCCTGGCTGCCCGGCCAGCACGACGGCGCCCGCCAGTACGGCTCCTGTTGCGCCCCCTCGACCGGGGCCGCGACCACGTGCCGGCTGTAGTAGTTGATGCCGACCAGATCCATCGGGGTGGCGATGGTGGTTAGGTCACCGTCCTGGACGTGCCCGAAGTCGGTCACCTGCTTCAGGTCGGCGACGAGGTCGGCCGGGTACGACCCGCGCAGCAGCGGATCGAGGAAGAAGCGGTTGGCCAGCCCGTCGATCCGGCGGGCGGCGTCGGCGTCGGCCGGGTCGTCGCTGGCCGGGGTGACCGGATAGAGGTTCACCGTGACACCGAGTTGGGCGCTGGGCCGGGAGGCGCGCAACGCCTGCACGGCCAGACCGTGCCCGAGCATCAGGTGGTGGCCGGCGCGGACGGCGTCCGCTCCGTCGGAGCGACCCGGCGCGTGCGCCCCGGACCCGTAGCCGAGGAACGCCGAGCACCACGGTTCGTTGAGGGTGGTCCAGTAGGTGACCCGGTCGCCGAGCGCGTCGGCGACGAGCTGGGCGTAGTCGGCGAACCGGCCGGCGGTGTCGCGGGCCGGCCAGCCGCCGGCGTCCTCCAGCGGTTGGGGCAGATCCCAGTGGTAGAGGGTCAGCCACGGCTCGATGCCGTGGTTGAGCAGCTCGTCCACGAGCCGCCGGTAGAAGTCCAGCCCTTCGGCGTTGGCCGGGCCGGAACCGCCCGGCTGCACCCGGGGCCAGGCCACCGAGAACCGGTACGACCTCAGGCCCAGGTCGGCCATCATCCGGACGTCGTCGGGCATCCGGTGGTAGTGGTCGCAGGCCACGTCACCGGTGTGCCCGTTGACCACCCGGCCTTCGGTGTGACTGAACGTGTCCCAGATCGACGGGGTGCGACCGCCCTCGGTGGCCGCCCCCTCGATCTGGTAGGCGGCGGTCGCCGCGCCCCACAGGAAGCCGGGCGGGAAGATGAGTTCCGGCCCCTGCTCGAGGACACCGACGGCGGGCGGGTGGTTGGGGTTGCTCACGACTTGAGGGCACCTTCCATGATCCCGCCGATGATCTGGCGGCCGAACAGGACGAACACGACGAACAGCGGAAGGGTGGCGATCAGGGTACCCGCGAAGATCTGCGAGTTGTCCGCGAAGTAGGCCGTGTTGAGGCTGCGCAACGAGATCTGGACGGTCGGGTTGGCCGGGTCGGCCAGCACCACGAAGGGCCAGAAGAACTGGTTCCACTGCTCCATGAAGGTGAGCAGGCCGAGCACGGCGGCGGCGGGGCGCAGCGCCGGCACCACCACGTGCCAGTAGACCCGCCAGGTGGAGCAGCCGTCCACCCGGGCCGCCTCGATCAGCTCGTTCGGCACCGCCTGCTCGGCGTACTGGCGCATCATGAAGATCCCGAAGCCGCCGATGAGGAACGGCACGGTCACCGAGGGCATGGTGTTCAACCACTCGAGCTTGGCCATGAGGATGTACAGCGGCAGCACGCCGAGCTGGATGGGGATCATCATCGAGGCGAGGATGATCAGCAGCATCGCGTTCTTGCCCCGGAACCGCAGCTTGGCGAAGGCGAACCCGGCGAGGGAGCCGAAGAAGACCGTGGCCACGGTGATCGTCCCCGAGACCAGGAACGAGTTGGCCAGGCCGGTGAGGATGTTCGCGTCACCGTTGTCGAGGACCCGCTGGATGTTCTCGCCCAGCTTCCCGCCGGGCAGGAAGGGCGGCGGCCAGGAGTTGGCCGCGTCGTTCGTCCGCGAGGCGATGACGATCATCCAGTAGAACGGGAACAGGGACAGCAACACCCCGAGGACGAGCCCGATCCAGGTCAGCGGACTGGCCGTCCAGAGCCGCTCCGCCCGGTGACGGAGACCGGGGCGACCGGCCGCCGGGGGCCGGACCGCGGGTGGTAGCAGGGTCGTACTGGTCATGGCGCAACCCTCACTTGTCCGAGCTGATCCGGCGGGCCAGCAGGTAGTTGACGAAGGAGACGGAGGCGATCAGCAGGAAGAGCACCAGCGCGACGGCACCGGCGTAGCCCCAGCGGAACCGGGTGTTCATCACCTCGAGCAGGTACATGGTGATGGTCTGGAACTGCCCCTCCGAGCCGCCGGAGAGCGCGCCGGAGCCACTGGTGAACATCAACGGCTCGGTGAAGAGCTGTAGACCACCGATGGTCGAGATGATCAGCGTGAAGATGATGGTCGGCCGCAGCTGGGGAATGGTGATCGACCAGAACTGCCGGCGGCGGGAGGCGCCGTCGAGGGCCGCCGCCTCGTACATGTCCTTGCTGATCGACTGCATCGCGGCGAGGTAGATCAGGGCGTTGTAGCCGACCCAGCGCCAGTCGACCATGGTGGAGATGGCGAACCAGGAGGCGAAGCGGTTGGCCCGCCAGTCGATGGGGTCGACGCCGACGAGGTCGAGCAGCCAGTTCGCCAGACCGAAGTCCCGGGCGTAGATCATCGAGAAGATGAGCGCCACCACGGCGGTGGAGGTGATGATCGGCATCGCGATGGCCAGGCGGAAGAACATCTGCCCGCGGATGCGGCGGTTCAGCGCGTTGGCCAGCATGAGGGCGAGGAGCAGCTGCGGCACGGTGGACATGGCGAACATCCCGAAGGTGTTCCACACCGCGTTCCAGAACTGCGGGTCGTTGGTCAGCAGCTCGACGAAGTTGTCCAGGCCGACGAAGCTGATCGTGGCGTTGAGCGGCGACCGGTCGGTCAGCGCGATCCAGACCGTGTAGATGATCGGGTACACGCCGAAGATCGCGAAGATCACGAAGAACGGCAGGACGAGCACGTACGGGGTGAGGCGGAGGTCCAGTCGGGTCAGCCAGCGGGAGCCCGGAGGCGTGCGCCGTGTGGCCCGGCGCGACGGGGACTGCTCCACGGCCGGCGCGGCGGTGGTTTCCAGAGAACTCATGGGCGGTCCTTAGGGTCGGCGGCGCCGTCAGTGGGCACCGCGGACGGCGTCCGACGCGGGTTCACGGGTGGCGCCGGGGACCGGCACCACCCGTGAGCGCAGCCGATACCGGTTACTTGCCGGCGGCCTCGCCGTTCTTCACCGCGTCCTGCCACGCCGCGTCAGCGGCCTTGCCCTGCTCCACACTGCGCAGCGCGTTCTCGACCGCGTCCCGGACCGCCTGGTTCTTCGGGCCCAGGTAGACCGGCTTCAGCTCGCTCGCCCCGGCGGCGAAGATCTTGCCGACCGGCGCGTTGCTGAAGTAGTCGTTGGTCGCCTCCGCCACCGCCGGGTCGCTGAGCGCCTGCGGCGAGGACGGCAGGTTACCGACCTTCTTGAACGCCTCGGCCTGCGACTTGGCGCTGGTCAGGAACTTGGCCAGCTCGGCGGCCTCCTTCGGGTGCTTGCTGGCCTTCGGCACGCCGAGGAAGGCGCCACCCCAGTTGCCACCGGTACCCGGGGCCTTGGCGATGTCCCACTTGCCGGCAGCCGAGTCACCGGCCTGTCCCTTGATCACACCGGTCATCCAGGCCGGGCAGCCGATGGCGGCGAAGCTGCCGTTCTTGAAACCGGCGTTCCACTCGTTGGAGAAGCTCTTGAGGTGGTTCGACAGTCCGGCGCTGATCATCTTGGTGGTCAGGTCGAACGCCGACTTGACGTCCGGGTTGCTGCCGACGACCAGCTGGTTGCTCTTGTCGAAGTAGGTGTAACCGCTGCCGGCGCCGGCGGTCTGCATGAGCACCACGTTGTAGAAGTTCGTCGCGGAGTCGACGAACTTGTGCTTCTTGTCGACGGCGGCGAACTTCTGCCCGGTGGCGATGAACTCGTCCCAGGTCGGCCAGAGCGCGCCCACCTGCTCGCGGTCGGTGGGCAGGTTGGCGGCCTTGAACAGGTCGGTGCGGTAGCAGATGGCCATCGAGCCGATGTCGGTGCCGAGGCCGAGGACCTTGCCGTCGGGCGTCACGCCCTGTTCCCACTTCCAGGGCAGGAAGTTGCTCTTGAGGTCGTTGGCGCCGTGGTCGGCCAGGTTCACGAACTTGTCGGCCTGCGCGTAGAACTGGACGATCGTGCCCTCTTCGAGGGCGACGATGTCACCGGCGCCCGCGCCGGCGGTGATCTGCTGCGTCAGCCGGGTGTTGTAGTCGCCCAGGCCCAGGCCCTTGCCCCGCTCCTGGATCTTGATGTTCGGGTGTTCCGACTCGTACTGCTTGTAGAGATCCTCGTATCCGAAGCCCTGGTCGCCGAAGACGTCGACGACCAGGGTGATCTGCCCGTCGCCGCTCTCCGAGTCGTTGCCGCAGGCCGTGCCGGTCGCGAGCACGGCGACCGACGCAAGCGCGATCGCCGCGAAGCGACGGCGTGAGGTGACGCTCATCCTGACCCCTCTTTCGGTGGTGAGGCTGGGTTTGGGTGTGGTGGGGAGTGCCGCTCGCGTTCCTGTCGCAGCGCGGAGAACCGTTGGCGGGACGGCCGTGGAGTGATCCGCAGCACGCCCATGGGAACGCTCCCATGAGATTGCCGGGGCGTGACATAGGTGTCAATAGACCGATGGGAGCGTTCCCAGATCGTTACCGCCGATGCCGCTCGCCGGATCGACATGCTGGGGACCGCTCGGCGGTGCACCCCAGGCGGGCCGCGGCGTACCCGGGGAGCGCCGTCGGCGTGACTTCGGCAGTGTCAGCAGAAGCGCCGCAACAGCGTGCTCACCCGGCCCGGGTCGAAGGCGTCGGGATCGAAGCGCGAACCGACCCAGGCGCTCAACACGGCGTGCTCCGGATGGGTCGGATCGGCGAGCGCCGCCC
>NZ_SMKF01000123.1 GCF_004348325.1 Micromonospora sp. KC213
GCGGTGGGCTCCGGCAGCGCGGTGACCGCCTGCGGCGCGACCGCCACCCGGGCCACCCGCGTGCCGAGTTCGGTCACGGTGAACAGCCACGCCGGCACCTCGGCCTGGCCCCGGCTGGTGCGTATGGGCACGGTGCCGAGCGTGACGGCGGTGACGGTCAGCGGGATGCAGGCGGTGCCGGCGGGGGCGGAGACGGCCCCGTCGGGGCGCGGCTCCCCCGTCGGGGCGGGTGCCTTCGGGCGGCCGTCGCAGGGCGGTGGGTCGCCCTGGTCGAGCTGCCGGTACGCCTCGGCCGCGCTGACCAGCGGCACGGTCAGTTTGCCGTCCGGGAAGCGGATGGTGCCGGTGGCCGGTCGGGTGGCCGGGATCTCGATCTGGTCCCGGTACCAGCCGGCGGCGAGGGCCGCCTCGAGGTCGGGCGTGAGGTCGGGGTCGCCGACCAGCACGGTGGGGCCCTGCAGCGGGACGTATCCGCTGGTCCAGGTCGCGTCGGGCTGCCAGGCTTCGGCGACCTCGACGGCCCGCTGGTGGAACGCCTCCCACCGGTGGTCCGGATCGCCGCCGGAGGGGGCGGAACCGGTCGGCGCGCAGGCGGCCACGGCCAGCAGGGGGAGCCCGAACAGGGCGACGAGTCGACGCATGCCGGTTTGACGGAGGCCCGCAACGGTCGGTTCCCGCCTCAGGTCTCCCCGCCCAGATCGCTCTGGTACGCCTCCCAGAGCAGGTCCGCGCCGTGCTGCCGGTGCCGGGTCAGGGCCCGCAACAGATCCCCGGTACGCCGGCGCAGCTCCGCGGCGGTCACCCGGCGCTGCCGCACCGCGTGCTGGAGGTCGGCGAGCGCCGCGAGCAGCGCCGGGTGCTCGCCGGTCAGCAGTCGTACGCCCCGGTGCAGTCGGGGTGCCTGGCCGAGCAGTTCGGCGTAGAGCCCACCCGGCCCTTCGGTGAGCCGGACGTGGTCGACGAAGCCCTGCCGGACCGGGACGAGGTGGCCGGCGACGCGTTCCCGCCAGTGCGGCTGGCCGGCCGGCTGGGCGAGTGCCCGGGCCAGGGCGGTCAGCTCGCCGGCCGAGACGGGCCGGCGGGTGGCGGGCGGGCGGACGACGGACGGCTGCTGGATCGGACGGGTGACCACGGGCACCTCCCCGCGCTGCTGGCGCTTCATCGCGTACAGCGATGGTGGACCTGCAGCTCAGGGCATGTCCAGAGCACCGGGAGGACTCATTGGCCCCACTTGTCCCGATGGCCCCGCCAGCACCACCGGCAACAGTCGACGGGTACAGCGATGCGCCCCGGCCGGGTGGGCCGGGGCGCATCGTCAGGTGGTGGAGGTGCCGGGAATCGAACCCGGGTCCTTCGCCGCCTTGTCAGGGCTTCTCCGAGCGCAGCTCGCTGTGCCTCTACTCGGCCCCTCCGATCACGCGAGCGAGTCGGTGTGACGGGCCCAGTCGCTGATTGATCTCGCCGCACGGACCCCGCGACCGGGTCCGGTTGGCCAGCCTTCTAGCTGATGCCGGCTAACTGGGTCGAAGGCGCTCCCAGGCCGACAGACTCGCTACTCGCCTCAGGCGGCGAGAGCGAAGTCAGCGCGATTGTTCTTGGCGCTTATTGGTTTCCGACGAACGATTCTCGAGACGACGTCGGCTTCCTCGGCTCGCTTCCCCTGCCGCAACGTACGAAGTCGAAACCAGTCACCCCCTCGGCGGGCCGCCGGTGTTGGCGGCTCCGTCAAGACTAACGCCTGCCGCAACCGGATTCATCCCGAGGCCGGGGCCTGACCTGCCAACCGGGCAAACGGGACGAATCAGTCGTCCATTCCCTTGCCGCGCCGACCCACCACCCGGGCGATCTCCCGATCGGCGTCCCGCTTGGCGAGGTCCTGGCGCTTGTCGTACGACTTCTTGCCCTTGGCCAGGGCGATCTCCACCTTGGCCCAGCCATCGGAGAAGTAGATCTGCAACGGCACCATGGTCAGCCCACCCTCGCGGGTCTTGCCGATCAGCCGGTCGATCTCCAGTCGCTTCAGCAGCAGCTTGCGGGTACGCCGGGGCTCGTGGTTGGTCCAGGTGCCCTGGGTGTACTCCGGGATGTGCATGCCGTGCAGGTAGAGCTCGCCGTCCCGCTCCTGGGCGAAGGCGTCGACCAGGGACGCCCGGCCGGCCCGCAGCGATTTCACCTCGGTGCCGGTCAACGCCATGCCCGCCTCGTACGTGTCGAGGATGGCATAGTCGTGGCGGGCCTTCTTGTTGGAGGCGACCACCTTGCGGCCCTTTTCCCGTGGCATCCGGCGCCACCCCCTCTCGTGTTCCGACCCGCGACCGGACGGCCGGCCGGCGGGCGCAGATCATGCTACCCGAACGCCAACGACCCTCTCGCGCCGTTTGTTTCCGGCGCGAGAGGGTCGGCGGAGAGCCGGGTGACTAGACCCGCAGGTAGAACCGGAGCGTGACCCAGCCGGTGATCGCGCTGAACAGGGCGCCGACGCCGGCCATGATCGGGAACATCAGGAAGATGTCCGACCAGGAGATCGGCGTGATCAGGCCCTCCAGGGCGGACAGCGAGCCGTCCGAGGCGACCGACTTCCCGATCGCCATGAAGGCCAGGGCGAGGATCGAGCCGATCAGACCGGCGACCACGGCCTCCAGCACGAACGGCGCCTGGATGAACCAGTTCGAGGCGCCGACCAGCTTCATGACCGCGACCTCACGCCGCTTGCTGTAGGCGGCCACCTGGATGGTGTTGGCGACCAGGAGCAGCGCCGCCGCGGCCATGAACACCGCGATGGCCAGCGCGAAGGTCTGGATCCCGGTGAGGACGCCGAAAACCTTGTCCAGCAACCGGCTCTGGTCGACGATCTCGTCGATCCCCTCGGTGCCCTTGTACTGGTCGTAGATGTTCTTGTACTGCTCCGGGTCGACCAGCTTGATCCGGAACGACTCGGGCAGCTGGTCGGCCTTGACGGCGTTCACCAGGTCCGGCGCGTCCTGGTACATCTCCTGGAAGCGCTTGTACGCCTCGTCCTTGTTGACGTACGTCACCTCCTTGACCAGGGGGTCGTTCTTCAGCTTGGCGTCGAGGTCGTCCCGCTGCTGGGGGGTGGCGTCGGTCTTCAGGAAGATCGAGACCTCGACGTTCTCGTAGTAGAGGTCCTTCATGTCGCCGACCTTCTGGTACAGCAGGCCCGCGCCGCCCAGCATGAACAGCGACACCGCCATCGTGATGATCATCGCGATGGTCATGGTGACGTTGCGCCACAGTCCGACCAGTACCTCGGACAGGACGTACTTCATCCGCATCGGGTGTTCCTCCGGCTCTCCGGCGTGAGGTGTTCGTCGTCAGGTCGTACGGCAGGGATGGCGCGTCGGCTCACCCGTAGACGCCGCGAGCCTGGTCACGCACGATGCGACCGCTCTCGATCTCGATGACGCGGCGACGCATCTGGTTCACGATGTTGGAGTCGTGGGTGACCATCACGACGGTCGTACCGGTGCGGTTGATCCGGTCCAGCAGGCGCATGATCTCGATCGAGGTGTCCGGGTCGAGGTTACCGGTCGGCTCGTCCGCGAGCAGGATCAGCGGACGGTTCACGAACGCCCGGGCGACCGCGACCCGCTGCTGCTCTCCACCGGAGAGCTCGTGCGGGTAGCGGTGCTCCTTGCCACCGAGCCCGACCAGCTCCAGAACCTCCGGCACCACCCGGCGGGCCACCGCCTTGGTCTTGCCGATCACCTCGAGAGCGAACGCCACGTTCTCGTAGGCGGTGCGGTTCGGCAGCAGCCGGAAGTCCTGGAAGACGCAGCCGATCGAACGCCGGAAGTGGGGCCGCTTCCAGGAGCGCATCGTCGTGACGTCCTTGCCGTTCACGACGACCCGGCCCTTGTTGGGGCTGACCTCGTGCAGCAGCATCTTGATGATGGTGGACTTGCCGGAGCCGGAAGGACCGATGAAGAAGACGAACTCGCCCTTCTCGATCGAGACGGACACGTTGTCGAGCGAAGGCCGGGACGCCTTCGGGTACGTCTTCGTCACTTGCTCAAGCTGAATCACGGGTCGTGAGTCTACGCGGTGTAACCGCAGAGCCAAGTGCCACAGCCCATCGTTGCGAGGCGCGTCATCAATTCCCCCGCTGACCTGGAGATCGACGACGCGCCGCGTCCACGAACGATCACGCAGTGTCGCTGGCGAGTTGCTGCTGCTTGCGCCAGCGGATGCCGGCCTCGATGAAGGAGTCCAGCTCCCCGTCGAAGACGGCGGACGGATTGCCGGTCTCCTGCTCGGTACGGAGATCCTTCACCATCTGATACGGGTGCAGGACGTACGAGCGCATCTGGTCGCCCCACGAGCCGGCGGCGTCGGTCTTCAGGCCCGCCATCTTGGCCTGCTCCTCCTGACGCTTGCGCTCCAGCAGCCGGGCCTGGAGCACCCGCAGCGCGGAGGCCTTGTTCTGCAGCTGGGACTTCTCGTTCTGGCAGGTCACCACGATGCCGGTCGGGATGTGGGTGATCCGCACCGCCGAGTCGGTGGTGTTGACGCTCTGCCCGCCCGGCCCGGAGGAGCGGTACACGTCGACCCGCATCTCGTTCTCGGGAATCTCGATGCTGTCGGTCTGCTCCACCACGGGCAGCACCTCGACCCCGGCGAAGCTGGTCTGCCGGCGGCCCTGGTTGTCGAAGGGGCTGATCCGGACGAGCCGGTGGGTGCCCGACTCGACACTGAGGGTGCCGTAGGCGTACGGGACCTTGACCGTGAAGGTGGCGGACTTAAGCCCCGCCTCCTCGGCGTACGAGGTCTCGTAGACCTCGGTCGGGTAGCCGTGCCGCTCGGCCCAGCGCAGGTACATCCGCAGCAGCATCTCGGCGAAGTCGGCCGCGTCCACGCCACCGGCGCCGGCCCGGATGGCCACCAGCGCCTCCCGGGAGTCGTACTCGCCGGAGAGCAGGGTGCGGACCTCCATCTCCTGGATGGCCTTGGTCAACCCGGCGATCTCGGTCTCGACCTCGGCCAGCGCCCCGGAGTCGCTCTCCGCGTCGGCCAGTTCCAGCAGCACGTACGCGTCGTCGAGGCGGGACCGCAGGCTGCCCAGCTTGCTGATCTCGCCGTTGACGTACGACAACTGGGAGGTCACCTGCTGCGCGCGCGCCTGGTCGTCCCAGAGGTCCGGCGCGGACGCCTGCTCCTCCAGTCGGGCCTTGTCCGCCCGGAGGCGGTCCAGGTCGAGCACCGACTCGATGTTGCGCAGGGTGGCGTCGAGTTCCTTGAGCTGTTCGGCGTAATCGGCAACGGTCACGACAGACAAGCGTACTGCGAGAGCCGGCGGCGGGCTTGCGAGCCCCACGGTCACCGGGAAAGTGTCCCGGGCGACCGGCCCCTGGGCGGTCAGCCGACCGGTGCGGTCTTGAGCCAGGACAGCGCGGCCTTGTGGTAGGCGACGGCGAACTCCAGCGCGCTGGCGTCGTACGTCTCGCCTTCCTTCTTGGCGTTCTTCACCTGTTCCCGCACGTTCGCCAGAGCCTCGGTGTGGTACTCGTTGGCGGTCGCGTACAGGTTCTTCAGCTGACTGGCCGAGTGCAGGTTGCCGAAGGCGATGCGCAGGGCGACCGGGTTGCGGATGGTGTCCTTGCCAGGGTTCTCCGCCAGCCACCGCGAGAACGTCCGTTTTCCGGACGGGGTGATCGCGTACGGCTGGCTCATCCGCGGCCCGGGCTTGCCGAGCCGCACCAGACCCCGCTCGGCCAGCACCGGCAACTCCCGGTAGACCTGACTGCGGGTCATCGACCAGTACGGCGCCAGTCGGCGCTCGGCGGCGGCCATCAGTTGGCCGCCTGTCATCGGCCCGTCGTGCAGCAGACCCAGCAGGGCCGCCGCGGTAGGGTTGACTCCGGATTCCGCCATGCCCTCTAAGCTGCCACTTTGCCGTCACCACGTCCAGGATTTCCGTATTTGCCACCCGGCAGGTTTTCCTATGTGCACTGTCGGCCGACGACAGTGACGCCAGGAGCGTCGATGCCTCGACGCCGTCCGGCGGGCGGTCACCGCGCGTGCCCCGGCCGCCGGCTCTCCCCGTCGGGTGGCGGAGCAGCCCGGCCGGCGGCGCCGTTCGCGCCGCCGGCGGCCGTCGAGGCTCAGCCCATGTGCGGGTACGTGTGGTCGGTCGGCGGCACGAAGGTCTCCTTGATCGTCCGGGGCGACATCCAGCGGACCAGGTTGTGCCAGGAGCCGGCCTTGTCGTTGGTGCCGCTGGCCCGCGCGCCACCGAACGGCTGCTGCCCGACCACCGCGCCGGTTGGCTTGTCGTTGATGTAGAAGTTGCCGGCGGCGTACCGCATCCGCTCGGCCACCGCGTCCACCACCCGACGGTCGGTGGCGAAGATCGAGCCGGTCAGCGCGTACGGCGCGATCGACTCGGCCTGGGCGACCACCTCGTCGAAGCGGGCGTCGTCGAAGACGTGCACGCCGAGGATCGGCCCGAAATACTCCGTGGTGAACGTCTCGTGCGCCGGATCGGCACACTCGAACAGGGTCGGCCGGACGAAGTACCCGACCGAGTCGTCGGCGGTGCCGCCGGCGAGGATCCGACAGCTGTCGTCGCCGGAGATCAGCTCCAACGCGGCGGTGTGCCGGCCGAACGCCTTGTCGTCGATGACCGCGCCGCCGAAGTGGGTGAGGTCGGTGACGTCGCCGTAGCTGAGCGCCTCCACCGTGGCGGCCAGCCGGTCGCGCAGCCCGCCGGCCCAGATCGACCGGGGGACGTACGCCCGGGACGCGGCCGAGCACTTCTGGCCCTGGTACTCGTACCCGCCCCGGATCAGCGCGGTGTGCAGGGCGTCGACGTCGGCGCTGGCGTGGGCGACCACGAAGTCCTTGCCTCCGGTCTCGCCGACCAGCCGCGGGTAGCCCCGGTATCCGGCGATGTTCTCGCCGACGGTCCGCCACAGGTGCTGGAAGACCTTGGTGGAGCCGGTGAAGTGGATGCCGGCCAGGTCCGGGTCGGCGAGGACCACGTCGGAGACCTCCTCGCCCCGCCCGGTGACCATGTTGATCACACCGGGTGGCAGGCCGGCCGCCTCGAACAGCCGCATGGTGAAGTGCGCGGCGAACTGCTGGGTCGGCGCGGGCTTCCAGACCACGGTGTTGCCGAGCAGGGCCGGCGCCGAGGGCAGGTTGCCGGCGATCGCGGTGAAGTTGAACGGGGTGACCGCGTAGACGAAACCTTCCAGCGGGCGGTGGTCGAACCGGTTCCACACCCCGGGCGAGGAGAGCGGCTGCTCCGCCAGCAGCTTGCGGGCGAAGAACACGTTGAACCGGAGGAAGTCGACGAACTCGCACGCCGAGTCGATCTCCGCCTGCACGGCGGTCTTGGACTGGCCCAGCATCGTGGCGGCGTTGAGGGTGTCCCGCCAGGGGCCGGCGAGCAGTTCGGCGGCGCGTAGGAAGATCGCCGCCCGCTCCTCGAAGGGCAGCGCCCGCCACATCGGGGCGGCGTCCTTGGCGGCCCGTACCGCGGCGCGGGCGTCGTCGTGGGTGGCGTGGCCGGTGACCCCGAGGACGTGCGCGTGCCGGTGCGGCTGGACCACGTCGATCGGCTCGCCGCCGGCCATCCGCTGCTCACCGGCGATGGTCATCGGCAGGTCGATCCGCTCGGCGGCCAGCTCGGTCAGCCGCCGCTGGAGCCGCTCCCGGTCGGTGCTGCCCGGCTCGTAGGTGCGTACCGGCTCGTTGCGCGGCTCGGGTACGGAGAAGACGGCGTCCATCACGGCTCCTGTGGGATCTCGACGGCGACGGCGGGAACCGGACCCGCGGGCACCGGCCGGGCGGCCGGACACCGGCACGCCGCGTCGGGTACCGGTCGCGGCGGCGGGACCTGCCGCGATTCTTCCACGCCGGTCCGTCGACGATCACGTCCCGCCCTGCCGGAAGCCGTAGATCGTCAGGCTCGGCGCGACATCAGGCACCGATCCGTACTCAGAACCGCGGATCAGCCGAAGAAAAGCAAGGCCGGCGGCCTGCCGCCACGGTCCCGTGGTCCGCCGCCGCAGCCGGCGGTGAGGTTCCAACCGGGCGCGTACGCTGGATGGCCGATGACCTGCCCGGCCCGCTGGCACGTCGGGCGCGGCGGCGAAGGGGAGAGCATGAGCAAGCAGCCCGGCAGCTCGACGGCGGCGCAGCCGGACCAGCCGGACACCACCGACCCGGGCGACGAGGCCACACCGGTCGACCGAGGGGCAGCCCTCCCGCCGGACGGCGACGCCACCGGACCGGGCGACGGGCGGTCGGCGGCCGCCCCGGGTGCCCCCGCGCTGGCCCTGCTGGCGATCGGTTGGCTGGCCGCGATGCTCTGGTCGACCCGGGAGGCCATCCACTCGGCGGCGGTCGGGCTCACCGCCATCAGCCTCTCCGCCTTCGCGCTGCCCGGAGTGATCTCCGCCGCCCTGGTGGCCGGCGCGGCCTTCGCGCTGGCGGTGGGCGAGTTGCTGGCCGGGCGGCTCGGCGACCGGGCCACCCTGCGCTTCGTGACCGCCATCGGCACCGGGCTGCTGGTCGGGCTCGGCACGGCGGTCGCGATCAACCTGACCTACGCCGACAACGCCACCACCAACACCATCGCCGGCACCAGCGCGGCGGCGGCCATCATCGGTGCGGCGATCGCCGGGACCCGTACCGCCGCACCGATCGGTGCGATCGTCGCCGCCACCCTCGGCACGCTGCTGTTCGTGGTGGCGTTCAGCCGCGCCCGGGACCCGCTGTTCGAGCTGTTCGGCGCCGGCGACTCGCAGGCGTCGCTGGTCGACGCCGCCAAGTGGGTCTCCCGCACCGAGTCGCTGCTGGCGGGTCTGCTCGCCGGACTGCTCACCTTCGGCTACCTGACCTGGGCCCGCCGCCGGGCGGTCCGGCGCGACCCCGCGGCACCGGCGCTGCGCTGGCCGGCGTACCTGGCGGCGGGCGCCGGGCCAGGTCTGCTCCTGCTGCTCACCGAAGTGATCATCCGCGTCGGCGGCCGGACGCTGCTCGACCTGGCCGGTGCGCTCAGCGAGGCCGACTCGGTCGCGCAGACCAGCCTGGGCACCTCCCGGATCGACAACGGCATCTGGGTGCTCTTCGTGGGGGCGCTCACCGCGTTGATCCTCTTCGGCCGCACCCTCGACCCGGCCCGCCACGACGCCGACGAGCCGGAGACGGACGAGGACTGAGCCGACCGGCGGCGTCCCCCCGGGTCAGGACGTCGCGGCGTGGATCAGCAGGTCGAGTTCGGACGGGTCGTACCACTCCAGCTCGTGGTCCTCGGCGCCGTCGACGGTGAACTGGGCGTCCGGGTCTCCGGCCAGGGCCTCGCTCACCGCGTCCACGGCGGCCGTGACGTCCTCGACCGCAGCCGCCCCGTCCACGTGCAGTGCGGCCACCGCCGTCATCGGCACCGGCCCGTCGAGCAGCACGTGGCTGGAGCCGAGTTCGCCGCCGGCCCGCCCGACCGCCGCGGGCGGCAGGTCGACCGAGACCACCACCCGGCGGCGGGGCGCTGCCGGGTCCGCCCGCAACAGTTGGAGGGAGTCCTGGGCGGCGCGGGTGAACGCGACGTACTCCAGCTCCTCCTCGTCGCCCTCGGCGTACCACTCGCGCAGGGTGGGAGTGACGGCGTGCGCCTCGGCGGCCGGCAGCCCGTGCTCGCGGAGCAGGGTCAGCATCGGTACGGTCGCCGGGACGTACACCCGGACCAGCTGGTCGCCCACGGTCGTCTCCCCCGCTCGCTCACCGGCCGGCAGGCCGCCGGTCCCGGGCGCCGATCATGCCGTACGCCGCCAACCGTCATACACCCCGCACCCGTGCGGACGGAAGCGTGCCGCACCGGGCCGGTATGCCCGACCGTCCGCCCGGTGCTGGGCCGGACCCGTCGACGGTGGCAAACTGAAGCAAACGACGCCAACACCGGGGGTTGACCGTGGAGCCGAGGTTTCTCCTGCTCTCCGACGTGGCCACCGAGTTGAACGTGTCGGACTCGCAGGTCTACCACATGGTGCGCAGCGGCGAGTTGCCCGCGATCAAGATCGGCGGGCGCGGGCAGTGGCGGGTGGAACGCGCCCGACTGGAGGAGTACATCCAGCGCAAGTACGCCGAGACCGCCGAGTGGGTGCGGGGCAATCCCCTCGCCGACCGCGACAGCGAGTAGCCGTACCGCCGCTTTGCGGCATTGACGTCGGCGTTGCCGTGCTCAAGAATTGGGGCTTGTCAGAGGCAAACGAAGGCAAACGTAGGGATCGAGGTTGAAATGATGGCCGACTCGCGCCGTCCCGGGCCGTCGCGGCCGTCGATCCGGTTGCGCCCCGCCCCGCTCAGTGAGCCGCCGTACGCCGACGAGGCCCCCGACCTCTGGCCCCGACCCGCCGGGCAGCTCGCCCTCGATCTCTTCGGTGCGGCGCACCAGCCGGCCGGGCGACCAGCCGGCCGCCGGCACGATCCGCGACCGCTGCCGAGCCATCCCGGTCGGCCACCCCTGGCCGCTCTCGTCACCGCCACGCCCGAGGCCACCCGGGCCGCGCATCGGTTCGTCGGCACCTGCCTGGAGATCCTCAACGGCTACCGGCCGCCCGGGCAGCTCCGCGCGCTGGTCGCCCCCGGGCGGGTGATCGAGGTGACCGAGCAGTTGGCCCGGGTCGCCTCCCGCACCGGGCCGGTCCGGCGCCGGGCCACCCGCCCCACCCTGCACCTGCGCCGGCTGCGGGTCTGCGAGCCCCGGCCCGCAGCCGTCGAGGTGGCCGCCGTGCTCGCCAGCCCCGGCCGGAGCTGGGCCATGGCGGTACGCCTCGAACACCGCGCCGGCAACTGGCTCTGCACCGTCCTCCAGGTGCTCTGACCCGCCGTGATCGACACCGACCGGGGAGAAACGGCGCGGAGCCGCGGCCCCTGGGGACCGCGGCTCCGCTCGCGGATCGGATCGGCCCGGAATCCGGGCGGCCGCTGGCTCAGGCCCCGCCGTTGGGGGAGCCGTGGCAGCGCTTGTACTTGCGGCCGGAACCGCACGGGCAGGGGGCGTTGCGGGACGGTCCCCCACCCTCCGCCTCGCCCGGGTTGGCGCGCCGCGCGGTGCTCGCCGCAGCCATCGCCTGCCCGCCCAGCGGGCCGCGCGGCGCCGCCTGCGCCGCCGGTCGCGCCGGCTTCGCCGCGCTGCCGGCACGCGGAGCCGGCGCCTCCTGCTCGGGCCGCTCGATGACCGGGGTGCCCCGGCCAGCCTCGCCGTCCACGCTCGGGGCGGAGTACTGCAGCCCCTGCGGCTGCGGCGCGCGGGTGAGACCCTTGGCGCGGATCTCGACCGGCTTCTCCAGCAGCTCGACCTCCTCGGCCGCCGGCTCCGGCTCCTGGACCTGCACCTCCAGGTTGTAGAGGAAGCCGACCGTCTCCTCCTTGATGCCGTCCATCATGGTGGCGAACATGTCGAAGCCCTCGCGCTGGTACTCGATGACCGGGTCGCGCTGGGCGTACGCCCGCAGGCTGATGCCCTCCTGGAGGTAGTCCATCTCGTACAGGTGCTCGCGCCACTTGCGGTCGATGACCTGGAGCAACACCATCCGCTCGAGCTGGCGTACCCCCTCCTCGCCGAGCTGCTCCTCGCGCCGGTCGTACGCGGCGTGCGCGTCCTCCTTGAGCCGGGCGAGGATGAAGTCCTGGTCCAGGCCGGCCCGGGAGCCGACCTCCTCCTCCAGTTCCTCGACGGTGACGCCCACCGGGTAGAGCTGCTTCAGGCTGGCCCAGAGCTGGTCGAGATCCCAGTCCTCGGCGTACCCCTCGCTGGTGGCGCCCACGACGTACGCGGTGATCACGTCGTCGATCATGTTGCGGACCTGGTCGGAGAGGTCCTCGCCGTTGAGCACCCGCAGCCGCTCGGCGTAGATCACCTGGCGCTGCTTGTTCAGGACCTCGTCGTACTTGAGGACGTTCTTGCGGATCTCGGCGTTCTGGGCCTCGATCTGCGCCTGGGCGCTCTTGATCTGGCGGGTGACCATCTTCGACTCGATGGGCACGTCCTCCGGGATGTTGAGCCGCTCCATCACCGCCTCGACCGCACCGGCCCGGAACCGCTTCATCAGTTCGTCCTGCAGCGACAGGTAGAAGCGGGACTCGCCCGGGTCACCCTGACGGCCGGCACGACCGCGCAGCTGGTTGTCGATCCGGCGGGACTCGTGCCGCTCGGTGCCGAGCACGTACAGCCCGCCGGCGGCGGCGACCTCCTCGGCCTCCGCCTCGCACGCCTGCTTCCAGGCGGGGAGGACCTCCTCCATCGCCTTGGCGTACTCCTCCTCGTTCTCCACCGGGTCGAGGCCACGCTGGCGCAGCTCGCTGGCGGCGAGGAACTCGGGGTTGCCGCCGAGCAGGATGTCCGTACCACGGCCGGCCATGTTCGTGGCGACGGTGACCGCGCCCTTGCGCCCGGCCTGGGCGACGATCTCCGCCTCCCGGGCGTGGAACTTGGCGTTGAGCACCGAGTGCGGGATGCCCCGGCGGCGCAGCAGCTGCGACAGGATCTCGGAGTTCTCCACCGAGACGGTGCCGACCAGCACCGGCTGGCCCTTCTGGTGCCGCTCGGCGATGTCCTCGATGACGGCGTTGAACTTGGCCCGCTCGGTCTTGTAGATGACGTCGGCGCGGTCGTGGCGGATCATCGGCCGGTGCGTCGGGATGGTCACCACGCCGACCTTGTAGACCTTGTTGAACTCGCCCGCCTCGGTCTGCGCGGTACCGGTCATGCCGGACAACTTCTCGTACAGCCGGAAGTAGTTCTGGAGGGTGATGGTGGCCAGGGTCTGGTTCTCCTGCTTGATCTCCACCCCCTCCTTGGCCTCGATCGCCTGGTGCATGCCCTCGTTGTAGCGGCGGCCGTGCAGGATGCGGCCGGTGAACTCGTCGACGATCAGGACCTCGCCGTCGCTGACGATGTAGTCCTTGTCCCGCTTGTAGAGCTCCTTGGCCTTGATGGCGTTGTTGAGGTACCCGACCAGCGGAGTGTTCACCGACTCGTAGAGGTTGTCGATACCGAGCCGGTCCTCCACCTTGGCGACGCCGCGCTCGGTGACCGCGATGGTGCGCTTGGAGTGGTCGACCTCGTAGTCGCCCTCGCCGTCGGTGCCCGGCTGGAGACGGGCCACCACGCCGGCGAACTCGGAGTACCAGCGGGCGGAGTGCTCGGCCGGGCCGGAGATGATCAGCGGAGTCCGGGCCTCGTCGATGAGGATCGAGTCGACCTCGTCGACCACCGCGAAGTTGTGGCCGCGCTGGACCAACTCGTCCTTGGACCAGGCCATGTTGTCGCGCAGGTAGTCGAAGCCGAACTCGTTGTTGGTGCCGTAGGTGATGTCGCACTCGTACGCGGCCCGGTGCTCGCTGGCCGGCCGGTTGGGCAGCACCACGCCGACGGTGAGCCCGAGGAACTCGTGCACCCGGCCCATCCAGGCGGCGTCCCGCTGGGCCAGGTAGTCGTTCACCGTGATCACGTGCACGCCCTTGCCGGCGAGCGCGTTGAGGTAAACGGCCATGACCGAGGTCAGGGTCTTGCCCTCACCGGTCTTCATCTCGGCGATGTTGCCGAAGTGCAGCGCCGCGCCGCCCATCACCTGGACGTCGTACGGACGCTGGCCGAGCACCCGCGAGGCGGCCTCACGGCACACGGCGAACGCCTCGGGCAGCAGGTCGTCGAGGGTTTCACCGTCGGCGAGCCGTTCCCTGAACTGGTCGGTCATCCCCCGCAGCTCGTCGTCGGTGAGGTTGACGTAGTCGTCCTCGATCGAGTTGACGGCGGCGGCGATGGCCTTCAGCCGGCGCAGCATGCGGCCCTCGCCCGCGCGAAGGACCTTTTCCAGAATCGACACGGATCAACGCTCCCCTAGACAGTCTCGACCCATCGTAGGCGCTCCATCGGCACGATGGTCACTGGTGGCGGCGGCACGCCCCGGCGAAAACGACATAACGCGCCCGCCACCGAGTCACCGGCGCATATCCGGTTACGCCCACCGCGAACGATCCGGCACCATGCCCGGATGGAGCCTGTGGAGATCACCGAGGACGGCCTGCTGCTGCGCCGCTGGCGAGCGACGGACGCCGACGACGTGCACCGCGCCTGCCAGGACCCGGACATCCAGCGCTGGACCACCGTACCTCGTCCGTACCTGCCGGAACACGCCCGCGGTTTCGTCACCGAACACAGCCGGCGGGCCTGGATCGAGGGCACCGGCGCGCCGTTCGCCGTCTGCGACGCCGCCACCGGCGAGTTGCTCGCCGCCTGCGGTCTGATCGCGATCGACCACGACCTCGGCTCCGGCGAACTCGGCTACTGGACCGCGCCGTGGGCGCGCGGCCGGGGCGTGGCGGTACGGGCGTCCCGGGCGGTCGCCCGCTGGGCGTTCGACACGCTGCGGCTACGCCGGCTGGTCTGGCAGGCCGAACTGGGCAACCACCGCTCCCGGCTGGTCGCGCTGCGGGCCGGCTTCCGGGTCTCCGGCGAGCTGCGGCTGGCCCGCCCGCACCAGGGCGGTCGGCCCGACGGCTGGGTCGGCTCGCTCCTGCCCGGCGAGGTGCCCACCCCCGGCGGATCCGGCCCGGCCGGCCCGAACACCCTGCAGGCGCGGCGCGCCGCGGTCTTCGGCCGGCCCCAGCCGGTCCTCTTCGCCGGCACCGGCGAGACCGAACTGCGGCTGCGCCCGATCGAGACGCGCGACCTCGACGCGATCGTGGCCACCTGCCGGGACGATCAGACCATCAGATGGACCACCGTGCCGCACCCGTACCGGCGGGAGCACGCCGAGGCGTTCCAGCGGGACGTCGCCGACCTCGCCTGGGCCCGGGGCGATGGGGCGTACTTCACCGTCGCCGACGGGCAGGACCGCTACCTGGGCTCGATCGACCTGCGCGTCGGCGCGGACCCGCTCGCCGGTCACGTCGGCTTCATGACCGCGCCGCACGCCCGGGGTCGGGGCCACATGACCGCCGCCGTGGCCGCGCTGGCCGCCTGGGGCTTCACCACCCTGGGGCTGGCCCGCATCGAGTGGCTGGCCATGGTCGGCAACACGGCGTCGCGACGGGTGGCGGAAAAGGCCGGTTTCACCATGGAGGGTGTGCTGCGCGGCCGGTTGCCCACCCGGGACGGCCGGGGCGACGCGTGGATCGCCGCGCTGCTCGCCGAGGACCTGACGTGATCCCCGAGGTCGTGGAGGCGGGCGCGGTCCGGCTGCGCCCGTTCCGGCCGGGCGACGCCGAGGACCTCGCCGCCGGCTGCGGTGACCCGGAGGTGTCGCGGTTCAACCCGGACACGCCCCAGCCGTACCCAATCGCCCATGCCCGGTCGTGGATCACCGAGGGCGCTCCGGCGGCCTGGACCACCGGCGGAGTGGCGTACGCGATCGCCGACGCCGCCACCGACCGGCTGGTCGGCGGCGCGGACCTGAGTCGGGTCGCGCCGGCGTACGGACAGGCCGAGCTGGGCTGCTGGCTGGCGCCCTGGGCGCGGCGTCGCGGCGTCGCGACCGCCGCCGTCCGCGCCCTGACGGCGTACGCGTTCCGCGCCGGCCTGGCCCGGCTGGAACTGCTGACCCACGCCGAGAACCCGGCCGGTCAGCGGGTCGCGCTCGCCGCCGGTTTCCGTCACGAGGGGGTACGCCGGGCCGCCGGCCGGTCCCGCGACGGCGGCCGGCGTGACCTGATCGCCTGGACGCGCCTCTCCGGCGATCCGGACGGTCCGACCTCTCGTCCCCTGCCGGACCTGCCCGGCGGCCGGCTCACCGACGGCGTGGTGATCCTGCGCCCGCTCGGCCCGGACGACGTCGACGTCATGTACCGCCTGCACACTCTCGCGGAGGTGGTGGCGAACCAGGCTCCGCCGGTACCGCCGACCCGGGCCGCGATCGAGCGACGCTGCCGGACGGCGGAGAGCGCCTGGCTGACCGGCGTCGTCGCGCGCCTGCTCATCGTCGACGCCGCCAGCGGCGAGCCGGCGGGCAGTTGCGGGCTGTCCCGGTCGGACCCGGCCAGCGGCGAGGGAAGCGTCGGGTACGCGCTGTCGCCCGGCTGGCGTGGCCGTGGGTACGCCACCCGCGCGCTGCGACTGCTCGCCGGTTGGGCGTTCGGCCCGGTGGGGATGGCGCGGCTGGTCGCCGGCACGCTGCCGGACAACACCGCCTCGCACCGGGTGCTGGAGAAGGTGGGATTCCGCCGGGAGGGCCTGCTGCGCGGGCGACTCCCGGGCCTGGACGGCACCCGGATCGACGACCTGGTCTTCGGGGTGCTCCCGGAGGAGCTGCGCTGACTCCGGCCGTGGTGGCGGCGCGGGCCGCCACCACGGCGGTCAGCGGTCAGGTGTCGAGGGCGATGATGCCGTAGTCGTACGCGTGCCGCCGGTAGACGACGCTCGGCCGGCCGGACTCCTTGTCGTGGAACAGGTAGAAGTCGTGCCCGACCAGTTCCATCTGGAACAGGGCTTCGTCCACCGTCATCGGATCCGCCGGGTGCACCTTGGCCCGGGCGATGTGCCAGGGCTGGTCGTCGTACTCATCGGTCGGCTCCTCGGCGCGCTCGGCCACCGCGGTGGCGGTGCCGGTCGGGGACAGGCCGGGCCCGTCGAGGCCCGCCACCGGCAGGCCGGCGGTCGCGGCGGCGACGGAGAGCGGCGCGTGCCGGCCCCGGTGCACACGGCGGCGGTCGGCCGCCCGGCGCAGCCGGGTGTCGAGTTTGGCGATGGCCGCGTCGAGCGCGCTGTAGAAGTCGCTCGTGCAGGCCTCGGCGCGGATCACCGGCCCTCGGGAGACGCAGGTGATCTCCACGCGCTGGCAGGTGTCGGACTGGCGGGGATTGCGTTCGTGGAACAACTCCACGTCGACCCGGATGAGCTTGTGGTCGTAGCGTTCGATTTTCGCGAGCTTCTCGGCTACGTGCACCCGGTAATGGTCCGGCACTTCGACGTTTCGGCCCTTGACCACGATGTCCACGTGACCTCCCTCTTTGGATGGCCGTCTGTTCTTCTACGACCCGGTCGACGGACCCAGGGAGCCTCCCGTACGGCGTCGACCGGTCAGTGCGGCTACGCCTCCTTCCACCGTCGGGGGACGGTGTGTGGCACCTCCTACCCCCGACACCGAAACGCTAACTCCGATTCGCCCGGCAGTCACCCCCGGTTGTCGACAACGCTCAGGAAATTCACAGCACATGCCACCAAGGGGTGAAAAGGAATCACGAAGCGTCACCATTGCTGCCGTTTTTGCGTTGCCGCCAGTACGGCCGCGACATTTGGCGTCATTCCCGTGCCGCGCAAAGTCCGACTCACCGCCGCCAGGGTGGCCCCGGTCGTGAGGATGTCGTCGAGCACCACCACCACCCGGCCCGCCGCCGAGCGCCGCCGGCCACCCCGCGCCCGGAACGCCGACTCGGCCGCCACCGCCCGCCCGGCGCTGTCCAACGCCACCGAATCCGGCCGGGGCAGCGCCCGCAGCGGCCGGGCCGTCGCCACGTCCCAGCCCACCCCGCTCAGCCGGGCCGCCGCGTGCCGGGCCAACCGGCTCAGGTGGTCGCCGTAGCGGGCCCGGGCCGCCGCCGCGGTGTCCGGCACCGGCACCAGCAGCACCGGCCGCGCCGGGCCCACCGCGGTGGCCACCACCTCGGCCAACAGCGCGCCCAGCGGCCGGGCCAGCCCGTGCCGGCCCCGCTCCTTGTACGCCAGCAGCGCCTCCCGCAGCTCGCCCGCGTACGGGCCGAGCGCGTGGCAGGGCGGCAGGCCGGGCGGGGCGGGGG